>SLFU01000069.1 GCA_007124095.1 Gemmatimonadota bacterium | reverse complement strand
GTGGCCGGCCCCACGGGCCGGACGCCGCCCCGCCAGTGCCCGGGAGAACCAGGCCAGTCCCTGCATTGTGCGCAGTCCTGAAACTGCCCCCAGCCCCGCAGCGGTCCCCAGCGATCGAGTCATCCTGTCCTCCCAACCCGGGAAGCGTGAAGCTCGCTCCCACGGGAGCGGGCATAGTGCTGCACGACCGTAGCTTTGTACCCGCAGTTCGGCAAACAGGTCGCCTGTTGCCGCTGCGAAGCGTGCGCGCAGCGTGTAACGCCATGCGTATAAACCCCTTACCCGTCCCGTAGGCGACGGTTGTAATCCTGTTCGACTTCCGCCGCCTCCACCCGGGTGCGCCGTTGCTCTCCCCCTTCTATCATAGGCACGAGACCTGATCCGGCCCCGCGAGATCTGATCTGGCCCCACAACTGGCAGAACGAGATCGCGGGCCCCACGGGCAATTCAGCCGCTCGCCCGACCTCCGCCCCCGTTCACGGCTTTCATCTGCCTTCCGCAGCAGATCTCAACGTGGGGCATTTCGGGGGGACAGGGACAGGGCTTCTCGTAGACGAGCTGTGCGCCGCACTGCTCGCACTCGTACCGTTCTCCGGCTTTTCTCGGCATGGTTGGCTCCTCCGTTCACGGGTGATCGATTCGCCTCGTGCCACGATGGTATGGCCCTCGGCCTCCACGCAACTAAAGAGTGCTGGAGCGGGCCGCCGGGCCGGATCTCCAGCGAGGAGGGGCAGGTGGAGAAGGCCGCGTGACCGGGCCGCCGTTCTGCCGGAAGTCAGGACGAGCGGAGGGAGAGGCGGCGCTGGCGCTCAGGGTGGAACTGTGACGTCGGGATCGGACGACTCCGGGCGGGCGCCTCGGTTGGGATTGGGGCCACCACCGGGGTCGGCGGAGGAGGGGGGGCGTCAGACGAGGTCCCGTCGGGAGGCGTTCCCCCGGGTGGCCGCATCCTTCGGTTGGCTCGACCGTGCTACGAAGCTCCGCTGAGCCTATCCCTCCGCCCTCCTCTCGCACTCGGCGACGAGGGCGGCCAGCCCCTTCTCCAGTGAGGACCTGAGGGTCCGCTTCAGGGGTCCGGGAAACAGTCGGACAAGCCAGCCTTCGAAGGATTCCTCCGTTCGCACCCGAGTTTCCTCAACGCTCTCGTCGAAGGTCCAAGGGTGGACCGCCCGGAGGCCCAGGGTCCGACCGGTCCAGGCGAGCCTCCGGGGCGGATCCACCTCACCGAGCTCCGACACGATCCTCATCCCCCCCGCGTTCCACTTGAACACGGTGCCCTGAGCGAGGGGGCCAAGAACCTGAACGTCTCTCACATCCGGGTTCCACTCCGGCCACCGGGCGAAATCCGACTGTACGCTCCAAACGAGGTCCGGCGGAGCCTCCACGTGCACTTCGGCCACGGCCTGGACGGGCGCGTCACGGTTGATGTCCATCCAGGAAGTTAGATGCGACGGTGACGTCCCAAACAGCGACCGATGTTTTCATGCCGTCGTTCAGCGCGACGCGGCGACACATAGGGCCCACCGCCGTAGGCGGCTGGTACTCGATCAAGCCCTTCGAGGAACGGCGGACCAGGCTGGAGATCCAGTTCGTTTACCAGCAGTTGAGAACGCAGGTGAAGGAGGACGAGATCGGCGTCGTTCACTGGACGTCCGGTGGGCTCCACCTTGCGCTGGGCCTCGGGTTCTGAGTAGGCGAGAGCCACCGCCTCCCTCCGAGTGGTGACTCGTTGGAAGCTTGCAAGTGAAGTGCGCCTGAATGGGCATAGGACTGCGGTATCCGGGTCGTTCTGCGTACCGGGCCCGCGAAGGAGGGCGCCGGCAGGCGTCACGGACGCCCACAGGCGGGCCGCAGCGTCTGCGCCGGCCGATGCGTGACCACCACCGAGCCACGGACGACGATTCCAGCGCGCTCAGCTGCATACCGCTCGTCCTGCCCCCAGACCGTTCATCCCAAACAAGCTCGTTCCTCGATCCTTGTCGGTTAGCCTTAGTCGTACGGACGAGCAAGGCATTGATGTCCCTGTACCTACGGGGGATTCTGGGGAGGGTAGCGAGATGCGCGAGAGAGATGATGACTGTGAGACCGCTATGGTCCGGAGCCGCCTTGCGCTGCACAAGCCCCGAGCCTCCGGCTTGATCCTGGCGGGTACGGGAGCCTTCTTGGCATTCGGACTCTCCGGGTGCGCCACGGGTCCCAACGCCCCGGGGCACGCGGAGTTCCGGACTCCTCTTCCCATCCCCCCTCTGGCGGAATCTCATCTCGACGTAAAAGGGCGTCGGGTCTTCGACTTGGAGACGCGGAGCGGGAGTCGCGAGTTTCGGCCAGGTGTGCGGACGCCGACCTGGGGGATCAACGGAAACCACCTCGGCCCTACGTTGCGCATGACGCGGGGAGATCGGGTCCTGATCCGCCTCAGGAACGCGCTCACCGAGGCGACCACCATGCATTGGCACGGGATGGAGCTTCCGGCGGAGATGGACGGAAGTCCCCATCAGCTCGTGGAACCGGGGGAGGTGTGGTCTCCCACCTGGAGCGTGGACCAGCCCGCCGCGACCCTGTGGTACCACCCGCACCCCCACGGAGCGACGGAGCATCACCTCTACACAGGTCTGGCGGGGTTCATTCTCGTGGACGACTCCCAGGCGGAGACACTCTCGATTCCGTCCACCTATGGAGTGGACGACATTCCGCTACTGGTCCAGGATGTGGCATTCGACGACAACGGCGCCCTCGTCCGGCGAAAGCCGTGGTACAATCAGGTAGGCCCCCTCGGGCGGACGATCCTGGTGAACGGGGCGTTGACGCCCTTTCTGGAGGTAACCCGGGATCGGATACGACTCCGCCTCCTCAACGCCTCGATTGCGCGGGTCTACAACTTTGGGCTGTCGGACGACCGCGAGTTTGATCTCGTGGCGACCGACGGTGGGTTGCTGGCCGAGCCCCACCGGACCCGAAGGATTCAGCTTTCGCCGGGAGAGCGGGCCGAGATCGTGATCGCTGTGCAGCCCGGCGACCGTGTGGCCCTTCGCAGCTTTCCGCAAGAACTCAGGAGCGATTTCGCCAACAACCGCTTCAGCGGCGGCCGGGACACCTTCGAACTGATGGAGCTTCGAGCGCGGGACGTTCTCGAGCCCTCGCCTCCGGTGCCTAACCGGCTGGCGAGTATCCCGGATCCGGAGCCCGAGGAAGCGGAAAGGACCCGGCACGTCCGGGTCTCCTCCCGGACGATCAACGGGCGCGCGATGGATATGGCCCGAGTCGACGCGCGGATCGCAGCGGGAACCGTTGAAATATGGGAGGTAGAGGGGATAGCCGTGCCCCACAACCTCCACATCCACGGGGTACGGTTCCGTGTGTTGGATGTGGACGGCGTTGCCCCGGGGCCGGAGCTGGCGGGGTGGAAGGATACGGTCTATTTGGATCCCGATGTGGTAACCCGCCTACTCATCCGCTTCCCTCACCACGTCAGTCCGGATGTCCCGTACATGTTCCACTGCCACTTCCTTCGGCATGAAGACGACGGTGCGATGGGACAGTACTTGGTGGTTCCTGGGGAGTGACCCAGACCGCCCGCACTTGCCAACCCGGATTCCACTCGATCTGCGCGGTCACAACGACCTGGAGGTGGTCATGGCGAGACATCGCTCACTAGGAGAGCCGGAGCTCGGCGCTGCGAACCTGCGCCCCGAAGTCTGCGTCGCGGTGGTCCACGCCTCCGACGCCGTACTCTTGGTGGCTGCGGGGCGGAACAGGACCGACGTGATGTTCCGGCTTGTCGACTGGATGGCCGAGCAGGCTTCCCTGCACCTCTGGGATGAGGACGCCAAGACCTTCAACGCGCTCGTTTCCCAAGGGGACGTGGAGGGGGCGGTTCGGTTCTATTTCCAAGCGCTCGAGGGCCCTGGCTCCCGGGTGCGCTGGGAACGACAGTGGCTGGTCGTTCAGAGCGTCTCGTTGTCTGGAAAGTTCGCTGCGCCGGCGTGAGGAGGGATTCGGTGGCGTCAGTGCCCCGACGTGATCGAGAACATACATTCAACCCAAGGGAGATCAGGTCATGGAGGCGATCGTCATAGGAGGCGGGATCGGAGGACCGATCACGGCGATGGCACTCGAGCGTGTGGGCATCCGGGCGGTGGTCTACGAGGCACATGACGGTCCGGCGGACTCTCTGGGTCTCTTTCTCGGGCTCGGGGTGAACGGCATGCGGGTTCTGCGGCACCTCGACCTCCTGGACCCGGTCATGCGTGCGGACATCGTCCCCACATCGGACATGGTGTTCAGTAGCTGGACCGGGAAGCGGCTCGGCGTCGTCTCCAACGGCTGGCTGGATCCAAAGACCCCGAGTATCACTCTCATGCGGGGCGTCCTCCAGCGGGTGCTCGCGGAGGAAGCGAATGCGCGGGGGATTCGAATCCACTATGGAAAGCGGTTCACGGATTACGCGGAGCAGGACGGACGTGTCGTCGCCCGGTTCGACGACGGGAGTGAGACGGAGGGGGACATCCTGATCGGCGCGGACGGGATCCGCTCTCGCGTACGGGCGGCAATGACCCCCGGCGGCGTCGAGCCCAGCTTCACCGGCCTCATCAACCTCGGCGGCGTGGTGCCCGATTCCCGGATGCCGGCCACGACCGGCGCGATGCACATGGTCTGGGGAAGACGGGCGTTCTTCGGTTATACGGTGCGGCCGGGAGGAGAGGCGTGGTGGTTCGCGAATGTCGGCAGCGATCAGGAGCCGGACCGCCGGGAGTTGGCTGCCGTCCCCTCGGAACAGTGGAAACAGCGTCTCCGAAACCTCTTTCTCGACGACCCGGACTTCATCATGGAACTCATCGATGCAACACAGGAGATCGGAGCCCACCCCATTCACGACATGCCCTCTCTCCGCCGTTGGTATCGGGACGGTGCCGTGCTGATGGGCGACGCCGCCCACGCCGTGTCCCCGAGCGCAGGCCAAGGCGCCTCCATGGCGATGGAAGACGCCTTGGTGCTCGCCCAGTGCCTTCGCGGTGCCGCTGCGCCACGGTGCGCATTCACTCGCTACGAGGAGCTCCGGCGGCCACGGACGGAGAGGATCGTGGCGACCGGGCGTCGGCGGGGAACCTACAAGGCGCCAAAGAGTCGCGTAGCCGTCACACTCCGGGATCTCCTCATGCCGCTGGTCTTCCGGCTTTTCGTGACCGAGAAATCCATGTCGTGGATCCACGACTACCAGGTGCCCTGGGAAGAGTCAAAAACCGGGGAAGCAGCCTGATCATGGGCCTCGATCGACAACCGCCGGGGGAGAGAGAAGCATGGAACCGGAGCGCAGGACTCTGAGCTTGTACTGGAGATGTCAGATCGCGGGCTGGTCGTTCTATGGCTTGCTCGCCAGCGGCATTCCGACCCTTTACGGTGGTGCGAGATGGATGGTGCTCCTGCGCGCTGTCGTAGGCGTGTTGATAGGGATTTCTCTTACAGAGGGACTGCGAAGGTACATGCAGGGCCACGGATGGCTGCAGCTCTCACTCCGGCGGCTGGTTCCTCGGATTGCCGTGGCAAGCTTGATTGTCGCTGCCCTCATGGTCGTGCTGCTTCTTCCGCTGCTGCTTGCGATCCTTTCATCGCCGAGCCGAGCGGGCCCCTTGATGGCCATCTACTCGACTCATCTCGTGATCGTGCTCGGGTGGATCCTCCTCTACATGGGCTATCATTACGTGCACCGCGTCCGAGCGGCGGAAACCGAGAAGTGGAGGTTGGAGCTGGCCATGCGTGATACGGAGTTGGGGGCGCTCCGTGCGCAGCTCAACCCGCATTTCCTTTTCAACAGCCTGAACAGCTTGCGCGCGCTTGTCACGGAGGATCCGCTCCGCGCCAAGGAAGCGATCACCCGACTGGCCGTGCTCCTGCGCTACACGCTCCAACTCAGCCGAACACGAACCACCACGATCCGGAGGGAGCTGGAGGCTACGGAGCACTACCTGGAGTTGGAAGCACTCCGCTTCGAGAGCCGGCTGGGTTACAAGATCTCCGTGGACCCGTCGGCGTTGGAGCATTCGATCCCGCCCATGCTGATCCAGACCCTTGTCGAGAACGCCATCAAGCATGGCATCGCCCCCCTTCCCGAGGGTGGGACCATCCGAATCGCCGTGCAGAAGCAATTCGATGGACTGCAGATCCAAGTGCGAAACTCAGGGACGCTTGCAGCGGATTCGGGCCAGCTCGGCATCGGCCTCGCCAACTCCCTGGCGCGGTTGCGTCTGATCTATGGTGACGGCGTCACCCTTCGGCTCCAGTCTTCGGGACGGAACGAGGTGACCTGCGAAGTCGTTGTCCCGTCTCCGCCGACCGAGGCGGCGACCCCCTTGGCGACGTCCGACTCGGAGTCGATGGCGTCATGAGAGCCGTGATCGTCGACGACGAACGACTCGCACGAAGCGAACTGCGGCTCCTCCTGGACGGGCATCCGGAGGTCGAAGTCGTCGGCGAGGCAAGGAGCGCGAAGGAAGCGCGCCGAATCATTAACGAGCTGGAACCCGATCTTCTCTTCGTGGATGTACAAATGCCCGAAGAAACCGGCTTCGATCTCGTGGCGTCGCTGGACTCCGTGCCGCTCGTCGTCTTCGCGACGGCATACGACGAGTATGCCCTCCAGGCCTTCGAGGTCAGTGCCCTCGATTACCTCGTAAAGCCCATCGAACCGAAGCGGCTGGCCCGGACTGTCGACCGTCTGCTGGCGGCGGCGGGCAGGGTGCCCCCTGATGAGACGACGGGCACAGCCGGTGCTCGCACGAGCGGCGGGCAACTCTCCGAAGACGACCGCGTCTTCGTGGCTGATGGCAAGCGGTACTGGCTGATCGACCTCGGAAGGATCCGACTCTTCGAGTCCGCGGACAACTATGCTCAGGCTTTCTTCGACGATAGAAGCCCGATGATCCGGCGATCGCTGAACCAGCTCGAGGAGAAGCTCGATCCGCGTGTGTTTTTTCGGGCCAATCGAAGTCAGATCATCAACCTCAAAGCGGTTCGCTCGATTCACTCCTGGTTCGGCGGACGCCTCATGGTCGAGCTCGAGGGAGGGCAGGAAGTGACGCTTTCGCGGCGCCGGACCCGGGCTTTCAGAGAGCTGATGAGCGTGTGAACAGAGGCAGGGTGTCCACGACGGCACCCATGAACGCCCGCATCAACCTTCGTCGGAACGGGCCTCGGTGATGTGGAGCCCAGGCGAACCGGGCTCATGCGGGGGCGCGCGGGCTGAGCTGTGCCCGTGCGTGGTGGAGAACCGACTCGTCGCCGTGAGCGATGGCAGGAACCGTGCGAAGTCGCATCGTGCTTACTCTGACCGACTGGCAGGACCGTGATGTCCCCGATCGAGAAGAATCCGAAACGACTGGGTCGCCCTCCGAAGGGGGAGCGTCACGACACCCGGCAGGAACTCCTGGATGCGGCCCTCGAGCTGTTTGCGGAGCAGGGCTACGCCGGGACTTCGGTGAAGGAAATCGCCGAGGTGGTGGGGATTCGTGACAGCGCCATCTACCGGCATTTCCAGGGGAAGCGCGAGATCTTCGAACAGCTCGTCGCCGAGTCGGGCCCCGTGCTTCTCGACGAGCTGGAGATCCCCTTCGAGCAGCTTCCCGAGCGGCACCCACGGGAGGTGCTCCCCCGACTCTTCGGCCGGTTGATGGAGGCCTGGGATCGACCGCGACCTCGTCGCATGATCTCGATGCTCATGCGCGAAGGGCTTCCCGGGGTTCCTGAAGTCCTCGACGGAGTGAGGGAGCGATTCCATGGGCCCTTCGAGCGATGGCGCGAACGCGCTTGGCTTCGGACCGACGTTCCTACGGATCAGCTCGTGTAGGAACTCGTGAGGCCGTTGGGTGCGATTCGCCTGCTGTACCTTCACGCCGGTTCGACGGCCACCGAACGCGAGAAGGGACGGACCTTGGATGAACGCCATATCGAGTGTTTTCTCCACACGGCGGCACGGGACGGCGCGTAGCCGGCGGTCGGGGGCAGGCCCAAGATTCGGGGTTCACTTCGTCCGGGGCAGCGGAAAGCAGGGGGGGGGTGTGAGAGCGCCCCGATTCACGCATGTTCGCTGCGCGGATGCACGGAGGTTGTATGAACAGGCCTCGTCGGGTTCCCCAGACCGCCTACGGGGAGGCAGGACCACGGATCCCCAGCGCCTCGAGCTCCAGCAGGAGGCGGGGGACGAACCGGTAGGGGACCGGGGCGCCGGTGACCTGATCGACGGTTCCGGAGAGAATCAGGTCGAGATCCGGTACGTGGAAGAGCCAGGAGCCGGTGACGCCGGTGTGCCCGTAGAGGGTGGGCGCCTGCTTGAACCCCGTGAAGATCCGAGGCATCCGGAATCGGATCATTCCCAGCCCGTACTCCGAAGGCCACCCCGGCCCCACGGGGCGGAGGCTGAGCGAGAACCCAAAAGGGTTGAAGTGCTCTCTCATGAGCTGGGCGGTCGCTGGGTCGTCGAAGACCTGCCCGTGGACGAGAGCGGCCATGAACTGGAGCGTCTCGTCGGCAGTGCTGTAGAGGTCGCGGAAGGAGCGGAGGGATCCCGGGTGGGTGTCGAGTCGGTCGTCGCCCGCCCAGAACGCCGCGGGGGCCGGGGAAATGCCGGTCGCGGTGGGTGTCCCGGGAAGGAATGTTCGCGTAAGACCGAGGGGGCGGAAGACGAGATCTTCGAACGCCTCCTGGAGTGGGCGTTCGTGCGTCCGCTCGATGATGGCGATCAGGAGTTGGAAGTTGGTGTCGGAGTATCGGATTCGGTGACGCCGGCCGTCGAAGGGGCGGGGAGGGTAGTCGGGGCGCCCAGCGTCCCGGACAAGGTCCGCGATCTCCTCGATCCCCCACTCCAGGTCCCGGTTGCCACCCACGCTGTCGAACAGTGACCGTTCACCGCTTCGGGCCAGCACCAGGTACTCGGGGAGGCCCGTGGCATGGCCGAGGAGGTGCCGGACCGTGATGTCGCCGGTCCGGTCCGTACCCTTCCAGCGGTGAAGTCCAGTTACCAGGCCGCTGGGAAGGTAGTCGGCCATGGGTGCGTCGAGGTGGACGCGGCGCTGTTCGTGGAGGCGGAGGATGGCCGTCGCGATGTAGAGCTTGGTCACGCTGGCCAGGAAGTAGGGCGTGTCCGCCGTCATCGGGGCCTCGGCCCCGTGGGCGGTCCCCTCCGTCCCGGTCCAGATCGGCTTGCCCGTGCCCGATCCCACGGCCACGATCGCGTGCCTCACCCCTCGCTTCTTCGAGAGGCGGCGCACCATCTCCTGCAGCCGGTCCGCCGCTGCAGTGGGCACCTCGTCCGTTTCCTCGATCTGCACCGTGATTCCTCAGTCGTGAGTCGGGTTGGATGTGGTCACCGGCTATCTGAGCCTTCTCTCCGCCTCGAGGGCCACGGCCTGGAGCTCGGATGCCCGCTTCCAGAGGCGGGGGCCTCGGTACCAGAGATCTCGCGCGACGGTATGGACACGGTTATCCGCCTTCGGCCGCCAGTGAAAAGGGAGGGTACCGGTCGGTGAGGAGGATGACCGCGTAAGAGACGACCCTGTTATGCCACCGGAGAACCCCTTCCACAAACCGAAAGAGCGACTCCGGATATCGGACGGTAAAGAGGATGCCGAACCACGCGAGGATCACTGCGCCCACGGCTCCCACGGAGAGCACGATCAGGACGATCACGTGGGGGAGAGCGAGGAGCCACTTGACGGGGGGCATCCATCGGCTGAGATCCTTCCCCGCGTCCGGGTAGGCGAAATCGAGCTCCACGGACTGACGCTCATCGGTCGACGGATATTGGTGGTCCATGAGCGTCAGCTAGGCGGCCATCCGGTTCGCGAACCGGAGGAGTGTTCTCATGCGGTCGAGCTCCCGGTCCGGATAGTGGATGGAGAAGCGAAGCGGAAATACGGGGGGATCTTGCATCGAACTTTTCCTGGCGTGGTGCTCCGATAGCCCTAGACATCCCATCATGGGCGCGAGGCCCCCTCGATGCGGTCTTCCAAGCCCTGGCGCATCCAGTCCGTCGGGAGATCCTGGACCTCCTGAGGCGGGGTGAATGGACCGTTGGGGAGCTGGCCAGGCCGTTTCCGCTGTCGCGGCCCGCGATCTCGCAGCACTTGGATGTGCTGGAGGGGGCCGGACTCGTGGAGCGGATCCCGTCCGGCCGTCAGAATCGGTGCCGGCTCACCGGTGCCCCCCTCGCCGGGGCGGCGGATTGGATCCTGGCCTACGCCCGCTATTGGACCGACGCGTTCGAGCGGCTGGAGCGCCATTTTCTGGAGAATTCCGAACCGGAGGATTCCGAACCATGACCCCTCCCTCGCAAGCCACACCTTCCACGCTTCACCCGGAGCCGGTGCTCCGGATCGAACGGACCTTCAGCGCCCCCCGGGAACGGGTCTACGCCGCCTGGACCGAGGGCGCGCTCCTCCGGGAGTGGTCCTGCCCCGAGGGGCTCACCATCGGCGAAGCGAGCAACAACCTTCGGGAAGGCGGTCGCTTCCGGATCGAAATGATCGAGCCTGATTCAGGGGTACGGCACGTGGCCGTGGGTCGCTACCTGGAGCTCGATCCCCCGGCTCGCCTGGTCATGACCCATGGGTGGCTCCATGAGGGCGAGGAGCCGGAGGCGGTGGACGCTCGGGCAACCCGGCTGACGGTGGAGCTCTTCGACGAGGGGGCCCGGACCCGGATGGTCCTGGTGCAACGTGGCTTCCCCACCGTCGAGTCCCGGGACGGCCACCGGGAGGGGTGGGAAAGCTCCTTCCGCCAGCTCGACGCTCTCCTGGCCCCCGGGGAGGCGAATCCGTGAGCGGCGCCATCCTCCTCCGGTACCAGCTCCGGCTCGTTCATGCGATGGCGGACCGGAACCTGGAAGGAATGTCCGCGGAGGACTCCCTCGTCCAGCCCTCCGGGGGAGGGAACTGCGCGAACTGGATCCTGGGGCACCTGGTGAACGTGCACAACGAACTGGCCAGGCTCCTGGGCGTGGAGCCGGCCTGGGAGGATCCACAGCTCGAACGGGCGGGCCCGGAGCCCATCACGGGGCCAGAAAGCGCCATCGACTGGCACGCGCTCACGGCCCGCTTCGCCGCGGTGGAGGAGCGGATCGGGGCGGCGCTGAAAAGGCTCACGGACCAAGAGTTGGGGGAGGTGATCACCACACCGGCCTTCGGGGACACGCCGCGGGGGATCCTCCTGTCCACGATCCTCGCCCACCAGGTGTACCACGCAGGCCAGTTGGCGACCACCCGACGCCTGGCGGGGCATCCCGGTGCGATCCGCATTCCCGGGACGGAATAGGGCCGGGTACGGGAAACGGGGATGGTCGTGGCGGGTGAGCGACCTCCCCGCCACTTCCCTCCAACCCAGAGCCAGGGGGGCTCCGGAAGCACCGGCGCCTTAGCGGCACCTGAACGTCAGGCCCTTCCCGGCAAGGGCTTTGCCCAGGATTCGTGTCGCCTTCGGACCGAAGCCATAGATCGCGAGGACTTCCTTCTCGGTGTGGGTGGAGACCGCCTTGAGGCTGGTGATGCTGTGCAGGGACAGTTCACGAGCTGCGGTCTTTCCGATCTCGTCGGGCAGGTCGTCGGTGAGGAGGGTTCACGGACCGGCCGCCGCCCGGCTCCCCCGTCGTAGGAGAAGGCTGTGCCCGGTCGTCCAGCCAGGGCTGGCCCGCGCAACCGCCACCAGGGCCGCTCCGGGCCGACGGCACCACCGGGTTGGGAAGGTATTCTCACCAGCATTCCCCAGGCTGAGTGAATCGCCCCGGGATTCTCACGAGTTTGACCTCACCCGCTCGGGGCCTGGGTTGAGTATTCGCTGCTCGGTTGGATTTCGCTACCTCCGTCGTTCATGGGGTAGAGGGGGTGAAGCGTAGCTCTGTCCTGGACGCTGGCAGCTGCGGTAACTCCCGCCCTCCATGACGATCTAATGAGCATTGTGGGCGAGTCGGTCCAAGGCGTTCTGGGCGAGTATGGGATCGTCGAACCGCGGGATCCATTCCTCGATGGCGCGGTTGGAGGTGACGATCGTCGACGCCCGCCGGTGCCGTTCGATGATGACTTCGCAGAAGTCGCTGGATTGCTGGGCGATGAGGCGCCGGAGGCCGAAGTCGTCGATGATGAGCAGGTGGGGCGCCAGGGCGACGGCTCTCTGGCTCTCGCCTCGGTGCAGGCGCTCCAGGACGTTCAGGATCTCCCACATGACCACCTCTCGGTAGGCCATCGGCACACCTCCTCGTTCGAGTCGTGTGCCACGATGGCTTCGGTGGCCCCGGCAGGGGTGGGGTCATGTTCGTGGGCAATGGCAGCCGGGGTAGAGGGTCTCGCGAAGGAGCTGTCGGGTCTGTTCTTCGGATGACATCGGGCCCCCTTCCTAATCAGGTGTAGTTCCGGACGTCCGCGGCACTCTGGCGGAGGGCGTTTGGATAGCCTATCCGTGCCGTGGCTTCGAAGCCCCACACCCCCTAGACCGGCTCCGTCGGCGGTGCCCGTCCATTTCCAGCGCGGCTCTCATCCGTTCAACCACCCCGCGGCCGCAGCTCTCCATGCCACCGACGCGGCACGGTCGGCCACGGGCTCGTCGACGGGCTCGCCCGTGACCAGGAGTCGGAGATAGAGGGGGGCTACGAGCATCCGGATCACCTCTCCCGGGACCGTGCCGGGTGGAATCTCGCCCCGTTCAGCGGCACGCTCCACGACCGGCCTCGCGCGTCGGAGGCGATCCTGGAACATACGGCTGTTCGCTTCGGCAATCTCGGGAATCCGAACCGCGTCCGAGAGGAGGGTCGCGAGGACGGCGCGTCCGGTGTCGCTGGTCGCCCATCGGACGAAGGCGCGTGCGAGGGAACGCAGATCGCTCTCGAGCGCGCCCGTGTCGGGAATCGGGATGTCCTCCCCGATCTCCTCGCTCACCGCGTCCACGATCAGACTCTCCCGATCGTTCCATCGGCGGTACACGGTGGTTTTGTGGACGCCCGCGCGGCGGGCGACGTTCTCGACGGAAAGCGCCGCGTAGCCTGCCTCGCGTAGCTCCCGGCGGGTCGCCGCGAGGACGGCGTCCCGGACCTTCTTCCCCCGTCCCACTGGGCTCTTGGACCCACTTGGCCGCGATTCCATCGCAACTCCGTGTTGCGTTATGCAGGTGGAGCACGTAGACTTCGAGTATCGCACCGTTCCGTTGCGGTGCCCAGGAAGGAATGCAGGCCATGGTTCGGGGGACCGCGGGGGTCCGCAAGAGCGATACCCCGTCGACCACACGACGGCTGAACATGGCGAGCATGCCTCCGAAACCCCCGGTACCGATCTGCGAGGGGGCCGAATGTGACGCGAGCCCGGCCTTCCTGTGGGCTACGGGGGTCCTGGTGGTGACCACCGCACATCTGCCGGCGACCTCGCATTGCGACCGGCTTCGTGGGTTCCCTGATCTACGTCGGGGTAGCAGGGATCGGAGAGGGGGAGGCGTGCACCGAGGAGTTGGGGGGTGGACAGACCTCCGTTCCGGTGTCGAACCAGGTGTATCGGCATTGCGCCACGGACTGGGCTCGGCGGCGGGTTCCATACCTGGAGCGTTCTCGATGCGATCGTCGACGGACGCGCTGACTTGCGAGCTGCTTCGGGAGGGTCTTATGAGCCACGGAAGCTGGGTCGATCGAGCCGCTTACCCCTTCACGTCTCGATTCTTCGACATCGATGGAGCGCGTTTGCACTACCTGGATGAAGGTGACGGGCCCGTCGTCCTTCTGGTCCATGGGACGACGACCTGGTCCTTCCTCTATCGCGACCTGATCCGGACCCTCGCGCCCGACTATCGCTGCATCGCACTCGACCATCTCGGGTTCGGTATATCGGACAAGCCGGAGAATGGTTCGTATCGCCCATCGGACCACGCCCGGCGACTGAAGGCCCTCGTCGCGCACCTCGCGCTGCGGGACGTCACGCTGATCGTGCACGACTTCGGAGGGCCAATCGGCTTGGACTACGCGCTTCGGCACCCCGGGAACATCCGCTCGCTTGTCCTCTTCAACACCTGGATGTGGTCCCTGCGAGGCGAACCGCTGATCGAAGCGGCAAGTCGGCTCGCAGGAGGGTCGGTCGGCCGGTTCTTCTTCCGGCGCTTCAACATCGAGCTCTACACCGTGTTCAGGGCTGCATGGGGAGAGAGGTCGAAGCTCACCGCAGCCCTCCACCGGCAGTACCTGGGGCCGTTCCCCCGCCCGAGCGACCGGGAGCCCATGTGGGTCCTGGCGCGCGAGCTCCTCGGTTCCAGCGACTGGTACCAGGAGCGCTGGAGCCGACGGGAGCGGATCAGCCGGACACCCGCGCTCCTGCTCTGGGGGCTCAGGGACCCAATCTTTCGGGAGCGGCACCTGTTCCGCTGGAAGAGCCTCTTCACGGACGCGGAGGCCGTGACCTTTCCCTCGGCCGGTCATTTCGTCCAAGAGGAGGTGCCCGACCAAGTCCGACCGGTCGTGAGACGCTTCCTGGATGCTCGACGGTCCGCAAGCACGTGAGAGGGGAATGGTGGAACGCCCTCGGTACGATGGCGTTGGAGACCCAGCCGCCGTGTGATAGACCCCTTCCACGAAGACCAATCGCTGATCCGCGAGTTGGTGCGAAGGCCGATTTCTCCGCTTACGGCGTGCGGGTGCTGAGCACCTCCCTGAACCTCGTGTGGCAGGACACGCATCCGCGCTGCATCTCGGAAAGCCCGTCCAACAACTCATCCATCCGTTCGGCTTCAGCAGCTTCTCGCACCCGGACCGCGGCGAGGTGAACGGCTTCGTCCAGTTCCTGAAAGCCCTCCATCTCCGGTCCCAGTTCCACTTGAAGTCGATCGCGCTCGTCGGGCGAGAGCGGTGCGTGGTCGGCGATTGCGTCCGCCCGCTCGGCCACTTCGGGGAAATCTTCGAACCAGAGGGCGGAGAGGAGTCCGGCCATGTCCGTGCTCATGCCCTGCATGATCGGGCGAAGCGGAAGGCCTTCCTCAACCTGCGCACCCGTTTGCGGAACCGAAGGATCCGGCTGTTCCGTCCTGCCGTCCGAGCCCGCTACTCCACCGGATTCGACCTCATCTCCGGCCTCACAGGCGGAGGCGGCGGCAAGTGCCAGAACGAACGTCACTGTGCGCGACTTGGTCCTCATCCTGCATCCCCCGTTTTCTTAGCACGAAACCCACGCGGAAAGATCGGGAGCGACATTGCGGCGTCGCTCATCTCCGGGGTGTTCCCGGCCGCCTACACTCCGGTGTCTTCATCGGTCCCCCGGATGACGACCTCCCTCCGGCACCGACGGGGATCTGCCCGCAGGCTTACCGTGATGCGATCCGTCCACCCCGCTATCCCGCCATGGATCCGTCCTTCGAGCCGAGCTTCGCTGAGCTCGTACCGAACAGCGGGTCCGTTTCCCGCGAGACGATCGAGTACGGGCCGAGGGCCTGCCGGGAGATCACTCCCGCCGCCTCACCGGGGCCTGGGGTGAGTGTTGGATCTCCTGGACGACGCCGCTGGTTGACACTCTCCACCCAACTCGACTCTATTCGATCCATGCGCCGCCTCCTCCTCATCCCGTTCCTGCTGTTCACCGGCAGTGTAGGATTGTCTCCGGGCAGCCTCGGAGCGAGTGATGACTGGAGTGCATTCGATGCCCCACCGTTCGAATCTTCCGGATTCGAGCAGGGCTCGGCTCTCGGGGCGCAGGCCGCGCACAATTACGGAACGGGCACCGAGCAGCCGGTCGCTGCGGGCCCGAACGACGATGGCAATCCGGATCATGCCCTAGGCCCTGGGGCAGGATTTCTCGCCGTCCCGGCTCCAACTCGGACCATCTCGCTGGGCCCCCGGACCACCGGTTCAGGCCATGGACTCGAGCGCGCGAGGCCGGCCGGTCGGTCGAGCACAGAAGAGGGGAGCCGCGAGATCCGGGCTCACCGCATAGCGGCTCGAATTCTGCCCGCTCCTCCCACATCGATCCTGCACGCCGATCGATATCCGCGTCCCCCGCCCGCGTTTCCCCACCAAAGCTGAGTCTCCCGCCTTTCGAGGCGGACACTTCTCTCTGGACCCGTTCCTGGAGCCAGCCTCCCCGTTGCTCGATCCGGCAACTCGGGAGCCGGGCATGGACGGGACCGAAGCACCGTGGGGACATTCATGTCTACCAAGGCATTCTTCATCGCGTCGTTGGCCCAGGCCGGCGACGACGGGCTCACGCTCGCAGAAATCATCGACTCCCTGCCAACCGATCCGGGGTCGATCTTCGCCATTCTCCTCATGGCCGGGTTCTTCGGCTTGATCGTGTACTTCGGCGTCATTCGCGCCGGGGAAGAGAGTGGGGAGGACAAGAACGGGCATCCACAAAGGAAGGAAGACGAGGAGAAGCCTCCTGAGGAACGCGCAGGAAGGAAGGGGGCTTGATGGGGAAGGGCGGGCCGTCTCACACCCGGTTCAGGAATGCCCGTGACCACCTCGTAATGGGTCTGGTGTGGGGCGGCCTGCTCGCGATCGGCTTCAGCGTTCTCCTCCTGGCGATGCAGCTCGTCCAGGCTCTTGCAGAGCCGGCGTTCGGCCTCTCTTTCGAGGGGGGTGTATCCGAGTTGCCGGTTCCTTCCCGGATGCTGGCTTACCTGGTGGGCGGAACGACCGCCGGGGTAGTCCTCAGCGTGCTCCTTCGGTACGGTCACGGAGCGTCGAGCTAGGATGACGTTCCGATGAATCTCGCCCAAGCTCCGGGAGCCGGACTGTTGCGCCGTTGGCTTGACGCGGTGGCGGACGTCGGAGCCTCTGACCTCGGACCGCTCGATCCCGGAAAGCTGCTTCTTTCCGTCGCGTTCCTCGGCGGGATCTGGGCTGCGCGCATCCTCATACTCCGGACGGTCGAAGGACGACTGCGGGGCGAGCGGACCCGGTATCGGCTTCGGAAGGCGACAGCGCGCGGCGGATTCCTGCTGGCCGTCGTCCTGCTCGGGGTCATCTGGCTCGAATGGGTGCAGTCCCTGGGAACCTTTCTCGGGCTTATCGTCGCCGGTCTGGCAATTGCGCTCCGCGAGCCGGTGGTGAATGTGGCGGGGTGGGTCTTCCTCGTCCTTCGCAAGCCGTTCGGCGTGGGGGACCGAATCCAGGTTGGTGCGCAGGCAGGGGACGTCGTGGACATCCGGGTCTTTCACTTCAGCCTGCTCGAAATCGGGGGCTGGGGCCCATCCGAGCAGAGTACCGGCCGGATCATTCACGTTCCCACCGGCCAGGTTTTCACTCATCCGGTCGCCAACTATACCGCTGATTTCGACTTCATCTGGGAGGAGATCGAGGTGACGGTCACCTTCGAGAGCGATTGGCGTCGGGCCAAAAAGATCCTTGGCGCGGTTCTCGGCGAAGTCACCAGCGGGGTTGAAGCCGAGGCGCGGAAGACGATCGAGGCGGCTGGCCGGAAGGGAGATTGGCTTCATCGGCACGGGCCTGATGGGCCTGCCTATGGCTCGCAACCTCGCTCGAGCCGGGACGCCGCTGGTTGTGTGGAACCGGTCGCTCGAGAAATGCGCGTCGCTCGTGGAAGACGGTGCGAGCATCGCTGAGGACGTAGAGGAGGTCTTCAGGCGGGCGCACACGGTGCTGACGATGCTCGCGGACGGAGCAGCTATCGACGCCGTGCTGGGGCGAGGTACGGATGTCTTCGAACAGCGGGTGAGAAACCACCTGATCGTACACATGGGGACGACGTCCTCCGAATACTCAAAGAGTCTCGGGGCCGATATCCAGGCAGTCGGCGGCAGCTACGCGGAGGCGCCCGTCTCGGGATCGCGGGAGGCGGCCGTGAGGGGACGCCTCGTCGTGATGGTCGCTGGAGAGCCGGAAGATGTCTCCGAGCTGCGTCACTTGCTTGGCCCCATCGGGAAGGACGTCATCGGGTGCGGGTCGGTCCCGAACGCCTCGAACATGAAGCTCGCGATCAACGTGTTCCTGATCACCATGGTGACCGGGCTGGCCGAGTCGTTCCACTTTGCCGAACAGCAGAGTCTCAACCTGAACACGTTTTTGGCCTTGGTTGACGCCAGCCCCATGGCGAGCGAGGTCTCGCGGGTGAAGGCGGAGAAGCTTGTGGGTCGTGACTTCGAGGCACAGGCGGCCATGACAGATGTGCTGAAGAACAACGAACTGATCGCGGCCGCAGCTCGAGCAGCCGGGATCGAAACACCGCTGCTCGACGCAAGCCATGCGCTCTACCGAGAGGCGGTGGCACTTGGACATGGCAACGCCGACATGGCGGCCGTCATCCGGGCGATCGAGGCTCGATCCGGAGTTTCCGAGTTCAAGGCGGGACCCGACGCTCTCTGATTCGAAAGGCTCGGACAGGAGCTCTGTCAGATGATGTGCGCTCCAGCGGACGTCGACGG
>SLFU01000124.1 GCA_007124095.1 Gemmatimonadota bacterium | reverse complement strand
CGGAGCCCAGCATGTGGTAGAGGTGATCGGACAGCTCGACTCGATTCTCGGGAATGTCCCACCCCCAGGAGCCTACTCCCGCGAGCCACTGCGCCTCCGCGAGGGAATTCCGGCTCCGGGACATCTCCTCTTCCCTGCGCCGTGTGGCCGTCACATCGCGCATGGTGCCGAGAAGGACCTCGACCTTTCCGAGCTGATCCCGGAGGGGCAAGACTCGAACCCGGACCCAACGCAAGTCCTCCGCGGCTCGAGGCACCCGAAAGGTGTGGTCGTAGCCGTCGAGAATTCTCTGCGCTTCCGACGGGACGGCGTCGCGATCCTCGGGGTGCACCCTCTCGGCCCACGCCGCCCAGAGGTCTTCGTACGCGTTCTCCAGGGAACCGCCCCAGAGCCGCTCGTAGACCGGATCGATGTAGAGAAGTCGAAGGGAGTCCGGATCGATTGCGAAACGCACTTCCTCGAAATGGAGGGCAAAGTCCTCGAACAGGCTGGGACTTCTTTCGAGCACTTCATCCAGCCCCATTCGGTGCTCCCAAGAAGGAGTCGGCGAGTCGAACAGACGAGTCGAACAACGGTTCCTGCCCCCGCTCGGAGGGTACCTGGCCGGCAAATCGACGGTGGTGGCCTCCTGGAAAGCCGGCTCCGGAGGAGCCGAACTCCAGCAGGTGGATACTTGACTCCTGCGATTCGAGTTCCACCCCGCCCCCGAAGTCCACCGAAGTAAGCGACTCCCCCGGGAAGGCCCGTTCAATTGGTGAAAGTGTTGCGGAGACACCACAAGATATGGGTGCCTCCCATCGGGATTCGGTGCGCACAAGGACGCCTGGTATCCGTGATTTGAATTCACAGCAACAACTTACAATCCCGGAAGCCCCGGAATGCTCATCGGCTTCGACCTTGCTATAGGAAGGCAGGTGACCGGTTTCCTCCAGAAGGTGACTTCGCAATCACTCGGCCCATCGCGCGCACGTGCGCCGGGAAGCCAGGGGCACCTCCATGGTGAGGGTTGACGCCGGATGTGCCTTTGCTCGGAGCGCCTGAATGAAAAAACTACCCGCGGCGCATGATGGTGGAGCTGTTGTGGCTGGCACCGGAAACGGCAGGACCCTGATGATCGAATGGTCCGACACCCTCGAGGTCGACAAAGAGGTCGAAGGGCTCTTTCAAAATAGTGGGAGAGGGGACTCTCTGCTTCGGCTTCAGCGTGCGCACCCGCTTCTGCATCAGGAAGCCGGCGGAGCCATCCTGGCCCGGGACCCCGAGGGAATGCTGGTGATGCACACGGCAGTCCTTCCCCGCACGTTCAAGGATGGACCCCACCTGGTGAGGGGAGCGCTACTCACGACCCCGACCGTGGCGGCTTCGCACAGGGATTTCTGGACTCCCGTCAACTTTCTTCGGGAAGCCACCGAGCTCCTGCGAGTACGAGGCAGCCTCGACTTCGTCTACGCCGACCCGGGTGAAAACGGCGCCGCGATGTTCCGGGCGAGCAGCTTCGAGTTGTTGGGTTCGCTGCTGAGCTACGTCTTCCCTCTGGTCCCCGGGTGGTCGTCTTACCTGCGCCACGAGTTCCCCGTCGCGGCGCTGGACGTGGAGCGCATGTCATGGGAAAAGGGCGCCGACCTCCTTAGCTCCCTCCCGGACCTGGACTCCGGAAACGCGTTCAGGGTGATCCGGACGAAGCGTCTCCACGAGAGCTGGATCCAAGCAAACCAGACGGAGGAGTCGGAGTGGATCGTTCTGCGGGTACCGGGTCAGCCCGTAGAGTCCTCCCCCGCAGCACGGGTGCTGCTCACGCCCACGAGCACTCGGCGTACGTTGGGGATCACGGATCTGGCGTGGGACGCCGCGCAGGTGAGCCTGGAATCCCTGCTTTACGCCGTGACCAGCAATGCTAGGGGCGACGGATTCCGTAAGTTGGCAATCCGCACGCTCCGGCCCTCGCGCCTCGGGCAGGCGATGGCTCGGTGCGGCTTCATCGCCCGAAGCGGGGAACAGCCGATCCTGACTCGCGTGCTGTCGGAGGGAACCGTCCTCCCCTCCCCGCATCGCTGGCTCCTGACCTGGATCGACGGAGACGTCTGGTAACGGGATCCTGCCGTGAACTCCTGGCGTGAAGCGTTAACGTGGTGAGTGACCACACTAGCTCTTTACGTCTTCGACACCCTCGCGCTCCCCTCCATCTCGCCCTTCAGCCCCTTCCCCGCCGTTAGATCCGGGGCCGCTGGATCCGGACGTCGAACTCGCTTCGCTCCCCCGGCCATTCTTCCCATTCGCTTCCGGGTTCGATCCGTTCCGCAGGAGCACCACCGGGACGGTCCTGAGCATGATGCTCAGGTCGACGGCCGGGGACCTGGCCTGAACGTACTCGAGATCGTACCTCAGCTTCCCCGAGACATCCTCGAGGGATTGATCGTACCCCTGGTTCACCTGAGCCAGCCCGGTGATACCTGGAAGGACCCGCTGGCGAGCCGGGTACTCCTCCAACTTCTCCCTCAGAGACTGGAAGATCTCAACCTGCTCGGGTCTGGGGCCCACCAGGTTCATGTCGCCCTTGATGACATTGAACAGCTGCGGCAACTCGTCGAGCCTGAACTTCCTCAGGACGCGGCCCACCGGCGTGATCCTCGGATCGTCGGGAGCTGCCCAGACCTGAGCGGCTCCCGACTGCTGCGTAGTCATCGTACGGAACTTGTAGATCCGAAACGGGCGGCCTCCCGTGTTTCCATTTCGCCGACACGAACCCTCCGGCTCCGGAGAGGACCGCTCCCTTCGGTCGAGCCCGACTCGGAGCTGGGTGAAGAGGACCGGCCCGGGAGAGGTCAGCTTGATCAGGATTGCGATGACGAGCATGAGCGGTGCGCTGAGGACGATACCGACCCCGCTCACAAAAACATTCAACCCCCGCCGAATTCGCTCCCGGCCCGACAAGGCGCGGGAAGGAACCGGCGTTTCCGGTGCCCGCTGATTCATGGTATCCATTGTCATACCCACTCCGTTCTTGGCCCTCTTGGGACGGGCGCCCCTGCATGAGTCGTGGGATAGGGAGTGCAACAAACGTGCACATGGCCATTGCCGGGCCCTGATCCACATAACTCGCATATTGACAGGGTTTTACAGGATCACCCTCACCGAGGGCCATACCGGTTTCGTGGTGACCAGCCGACGAGTGTTGGAAGCGCCCCACGGACGGGGGAGCGCCTGGTTCAACCATTCAACCAGGTGGGGGCGTCCCGGCGGAAGGCAGGGAGAGGGTGAAGGTGAATCGGCCCGCGGCATCCGCACCTCTCTCGAAGGAGAGGGAAGAGCCCATACGGTCCACGAGCCGGAAGGCGAGCTCCAGCCCGAGATTCGAAAGGCACGCGCGATTCCTGGGTTCTCGCCCCAGGGCGACCGACTCCACCGTGGCGACGGTCTCCGGATCCACGCCCCAGTTCGCGCTGCTGACCGTGAAGGCCATTCGCGAAGGATCCTCGGGGGCCGGGTCGGCCAGGATCTCGACGGTCGCGCGTCCCCCCTCCCTCAGCGGAATGGAGGCGAGGGCCAGGAGCGCCTGGCTCAGGGCCGCCGGAAACCCCACCCGCCGATCCGGCTCAGCACTCCGATACTCAATCCGGACGTTGTGCAACTCGGCCAGAGGCAGGAGAAGGTCCTGCACCCGGGAGAGGACCTCATCCAGAGAAAACGCCTTCCTCGAGGAAAGGGGGAGCTCGCCCTGGGACCCGCTCAATTCCACCAGGTCGCTGAGGAGGTGATCCAGGGAGACGGCCGCATGGTGGATCAGCTTGAGCTGATACGCCTGCCGTCCATCCACCACGGACTCCAACTGCTGACCGAGGGACTCCGCCAGAACCACCAGAGCCGACACCGGCGACCGTGCGTCATGGGCAAGCTGGCGGGCCAGGGAGAGTTCCGGCGGACTCAATCCTGGTCCCTCCTCGACATGCGGGTATCGGTCACTCATCGGGCCTCATGAGGACGGAGCGTCATCCTCGGACCCGGATCCACCCTCCCCCCGTACCTCTCGATGGATGGCCAGGTTGTGTTTTTCCATCAGGCGGTAGAGGGTGGTCCGATCCACGTCCGCGATCCGGGCCGCGCTGGACATGTTGCCGTTCGCTTCCTGCACCACCCATTCGAGATACCTCCTCTCGAATTCGTCGGTGAGCTCCTGGCGAACATCGTGGTACTTTCCCTTCCTGAGCATGATCCCGGACGTATCCGACGCAGGAGTCACCCGAGTGTCGAAGGCAGGGAGATCCTCGGCCTGGATCTCCTCGCCCGGCTCGGTGAGGACGACAACGTGCTCGATCACATTCTGCAGCTCGCGGATGTTTCCGAGCCATTTGCGGCTCTGGAACTCCCGGATCGCGTCGAGGCTGAAGCGCGGGAGCTCGGAGCCTTTGGGCTGGTGCTTCCTCCAGTACTCCCGGAGGAAGTGCTCGGCCAGGATGGGAATGTCCTGGACCCGTTCGCGCAGGGGTGGAACCACGATCGGGACGACTCTCAAACGGTAGTAGAGGTCCTCCCGGAGCACTCCTTCCGCCACCGCCTCGTCCGGGCTCCGGTTGGTGGCGGCGATGAAACGAACGTCGACCACGGCGTCGATCCGATCGCTCCCCACCCTACGAACCTTTCCGTCCTGAATCACCCGCAGGAGCTTGGCCTGGATCCCGGGCGACATCTCCGTGATCTCGTCCAAGAAGAGGGTGCTCCCGTCCGCGGCCTCCAGGAGGCCCTGGTGTTCCTTCACTGCTCCGGTGAAGGAGCCCTTCCGGTGCCCGAACATCTCCGATTCCAGGAGGGCTTCCGGGAGGGCCGCGCAATTCACCGCCAGCATCGGTCGATTCGCCCTTCGGCTCTTCTCGTGGATGAACTGGGCGATGAGCTCCTTGCCCGTCCCGCTCTCCCCGTAGATGAAGACCGACGCATCGGTTCGCCCGGTGCGGGCAGCCAGGTTCATGGTGCGTTGAAGGGCCGGTGACTCTCCCAGAATCGAGGGGTGCTGGCTTTCCCGGGCGCCCGGGAGATCCTCGTGGGCTTCCTTCAGCTCCTCCGCGGCAAGGGCGTAGAAGGCGGCCTGGCCGACGAAGAGCTTGAGGTGGGCGGCGGAAAACGGTTTGGGAAGGTAGGTGAAGGCTCCCAGGGAGAGGGCCTCCACACTCGATTCAATCGACGAGTCCCCCGTCATGATGATGGGAAAGAGTGCGGGGTTCGCCTTCAACCCGGCCGCCATGACCTCGAGGCCGGAAACCTGAGGAAGATTCAGGTCGATCAGGGCGATCTGGAAGTTGCGTCGGCGAATGAGGTCCCGCGCCGCGGGTCCCCGATCGCAGGTCGTGACCGTGTACCCCTCCTCTTCGAGGACCGTCCGGCAGACCTCCACGAGGCCGTGATCGTCGTCCACCACCAGGATGTGTACATTCCCCCGGTCCCCCTCCGTGAACTCCGCATCGTCGGCCCTTACGCCTCCCTTGGGAGGCATCGACCGGGGAAGCTCCCCCCCTCCACCGGGCCAACCGGAAGCACGCCCACGGCGCCCGGGAAACACATCATGTCTCGACATCGTCTCTCACCTTGTACGTCTTGTACGTCGGTGCGGTTCACCGCAACCGGAGCCCGAGCGATCGACCCGGG
>SLFU01000132.1 GCA_007124095.1 Gemmatimonadota bacterium | reverse complement strand
GAGGTGGAGAGGCTGTCCGGGGGTTCTCGAGCGATCAGCCCTCAGAAGAAGACGCTGAGGGCAGCGAAGCCGATGAGGGGCGTGGCCCCGTGTTCGGAGCGGAGCTGGGTTGCGCTCGCACCCGGCCCGATCCCCGCGAAGGCTCCGAGACGCAGGGAGATCTCATCGGCCAGGGACCAGGTCAGGCCTGGTGACACTAGGCTGCTTGCATCCTGTAGGCTCATGAGGGACAGAAGGCTGACCTCGATCAGGGGGTGCACCTGCCACGAGGCGTTGGCCATCAGGGCGTCGCGGCCCAGGACTGAGAGCTCCCCCCGGGCGGCGGGCGCTGAGAGGGCCGTGTCCAGGAGCTCGCTGGCCCGCTCGGCACCGAACCCGTCGCGCTGGATCTCCACCACCGCCCGAAGGTCGCGATCCATGAGCTCGAAGAGCCGATCCAGGCCCAGGGCCGCCCGCAATACCATTCCGTCGTCAGTGCCTCGCAGCGAGCCTTCCCCCCGAATGCCCCACTCTCCGATGGACCCGGTGGCCGCGATCGCTCCCGCCGCCTCATCGTGGAGCATCCCTCCCCAGGCCGAGACGTCCCACCCTGCCATGAGCCTCTGGCCCCTGAGAAGCGCGGTCCACGTCTCACCCCCTGATGGGGCCGGGGCAGGCCGAATCACGGCATCGAGCTCAGAGAACGGACCGGTGAACACGATTGCGCGGAGCGCGTCCACCCCGGCCCGGTACTCCCTGAAGGGGTCCGTGGGATCGAAGGGTACGAAGGGGTCGGCGGGGGTGAAATAGAGCGTCGTGGCCCAGGAGACCGGCTGCCGGCCGGCGGTGAGCCGTACCCGCTGTCCGGCCCGCAGTGAGACGTTCATCCGGTCCAGACCGTGGGTCCATTCCACCCTCCGGCGATCCACCAGGTGTCCCTGGAGGTCGAGCCAGGGCGCCGCGGGCTCGGCACCCTCGAAGCCCCGTCCCAGCGCGAGCTCGTCGGAGCGCAGGCTCAGGGTTGTCTCCCATGCGATGTCGAAACGGGCCGCACCCCAGTTGGGCCGGGTCATGAGCCGGAGGCGTTGAACGTCGATGGCTCCCGAGGCCGAGAAGGGGGAGGACTCGCTTCCGGCCACGGCGTGGAGGTAGTAGCCGTCCACGGGACGAAGCTGAGCCTCCGACGTGGCGGGGGCCAGCAGGACTACCCCCAGCAGGAGACTGGCCACCCAGAGTCCGGTTCGCCGGGGCCTGGCGGAGCTCACGTCTCGACAGGCTCGAGGACCCACGAGGGAAGATTGCCTGACTCCTTCTCCGCATCTCGCTCCACATGCCCGTCCACGAGGCGAATGATGCGCCGCGCCCGGCGCATCACCCGGGGGTCGTGGGTACAGAAGATGAAGGTGACTCCCCGCTCCTGGTTCAGGATCTCCATCACCTCGAGGAGCGCGTCGCTGGCCTGCGTGTCCAGATTCGCGGTGGGCTCGTCAGCCAGGATCAGCGCTGGAGCTCCCAGTACCGCTCGGGCCACCGCCACCCGCTGCTGCTGTCCCCCGGAGAGGGTCCCGGGCCGGCGGTCTTCCAACCCACCCAGCCCGATGTGCTTGAAGAGCTTCGAGACCTCCTCCCTTCGCTCGTCGCGATGGACCCCCCGGAGCATCAGGGGGAACTCCGCGTTTTCCAGGGCCGTCAGCACCGGGAGCAGGTTGTAGGCCTGGAAGACGAACCCGATCCGGTCCAGCCGGAGTTGGGCCCGCTGACGCTCCGACATGGCCCCCACGTCCCGGCCGTCGACCAGCACCTGGCCTCGGGTGGGATCGGTGAGCCCACCGATTAGGTTCACGAGCGTGGTCTTTCCGGATCCGGACGGACCGCAAAGGGCCACGAACTCACCGGACCCGATGGTGACGGAGACGTTCTCCACTGCGTGGACTGCGGTTTCTCCCTCGCCGAAGGTCTTCCAGAGCTCATGGGTCTCGACGGCGGGGCTCGAGGCCGGCTCGTTCCGCTTCGATGTCATGTTCTGGCTCCTTTGTGGGACCTCATTCCGGTCCTTCGCTGAAGAGACATCGGGATCGACCGTGCGCTGCTCACTCATCGGTCTTCATGGCTTCGGCTGGTTCGATCCGGGTGGCGTGCCAGGCCGGATACAAGGTGGCCAGGATTCCGATGGCCATCACGATGGAGAGAATGGCCACCACGTCCACGGTGAGGATAGCGGGCGAGATCACCGGCTCGACGATGGCACCGGCGAAGGCGAGGTCCCCGCCGAAGAGCCAGGAAATGTCCACCCCGTCCCGGAAAAGGCCAAGCGAAACGGCCAGTCCGAGGAGCATTCCCGCCAGGCCGCTGGCCAGGGTGAGGATCACTCCCTCGACCATGACCATGGCCCCCACCGAGAGCCGGTTGAGCCCGAGGGCTCGCATGACGCCGAACTCCCGGGTTCGGTTCAAGACCGCCATGAGAATGGAGTTCACGACGGCCAGGGCCACGATTCCCAAGAGGATGACCAGCATAACGTAGGTCTGGACGGCATCGGCCCGGAGCCCGGCGTATAGGTCGGGCATGGCTTCCCACCAGGGTCGCACCGCGATCCGATCCGTACCCACACCGCTCTCCTCGAGCCGGTCCCGCACGGCTGCGGCGATTTGGCCCGTGCGCTCGTCCGACGCCAGGATTACGCTCATGGAGGTGGCGTCGTCTTCCAGCTCGAGCCACTCCCGTGCTGTGGTGATGGGGAGTTGAACCACGCCGCGATCCACCTCCGGCACACCAGTGCGGAAGAGCCCGGTGACCAACACCAGCTGGCTTTCCAGTTCGCCTCCGGCCCCTGCGGCCATGAGGACCAGGCGGGAGCCCAGCTCCAGCCGCAGGCGCTCCGCCACCGCCACCCCCACGATGGCCTCCAGCCGGTCTCCGGGCTCCAGGTACCGTCCTTCCACCATCTTATCGGCGAAGAAGGAGACGTCCCCTTCCAGTTCCGGATCCACGCCGCTGATCCGGACCGGGATCGACGACGAGGCCGACTGGGCGAGGCCGCCCACATTCACCTGGGGGAAGGCCGCCACCAGCTCTTCGGGACGGGCCGTCTCCTCGACCGCCTGGTGGGCTCGTTTCAGGTCGGAGGCGGCGATCCGATCCATGAGGTCCTGGGAACCCATGTAGTCGGGGTGCTCCATGGCGATATGGCCGGTTCCCATGCGGGTCGCGGTCTCCACGTACATGAGATGGGCTCCACCCTCCAGCGCCCGGATGAACATGAGAAACCCGATTCCCAGGACCATGGCCGAGGCCGTGAGCGAGCTTCGCCGGAGCTGCCTCCGAAGATTCCGGAGGGCAATCCGGGTGATGAGGAGCCACCGCTCCATCATCGTCCCGCCAGCGCTTCCGCGGCGGGCACTCGGATGGCACGCAGCGCGGGATAGAGGGCAGCGACGACGGCCGTCACGATGAGCCCGACGGCGCTCCGGATGGGGATGTCCCAGGAGTGTTCGACCCGTAGCACGAACCGGAAGAGGCCGTCCATGAACATCTGTTCTCCAGCGATGGAGGTGAGGTCGATGGGGTAGTGGATGAGCCAGAGGACCAGGGGCAGGGAGATCAAGGCGCCCGCCGCCACGGCCAGGAGCCCCAGGACCAATGCTTCACCCACGACCATGGCCACGATACGCCCGGGCTTCATCCCGAGGGCCTTGACCACCGCGAACTCCCGCCGTCGCTCGAAGGTCCCCATGAGCATCGTGTTGGCCACCCCGAAGGCCGCCATGAGGAACACGACGATGAGAATCACCCAGTTCATTCCGTTGATGAGGCTGGCGAACTCCACCAGCTCCGGGCGGAACTCGGTCCAGGCCGTGACCTCCATTTCCGTGGCGAGGTGGGCGAGCTCCGAGGTGAGACGGTCCGCTACCACCGGCGCGTCCCAGGGTTGGCGAACGGCCGCGGCGACCTCGTGCACCTCGTCCGTTCCCAGGGCCAAGAGGAACTGAAGATCGTCCAGGCGGAGAACAACCTGTGCGGCGTCCACCTCGGGAATCCCCGTGCGGACGATCCCGCTCACCGTGAAGAGCTCGTTACCCAGGGAACCGTCCGCTGACGGCGCCACCAGAACCACCTCCTCCCCTACCGAGGTTCGGAGCTGCCGAGCCAACTCCTGTCCGAGTAGCACCTGGTAGGCGCCCTCCTCCGGCGGGGCTCCCTCCAGCACGCCCTCCAGGAAGTGTGTGACCTGGGCCTCTGCTTCGGGCAGGATCCCCATGAAGAGGCCTCCCCTGGATGTGGAATCCGAGGCGATGATGCCCGCCCCGTAGACCCTCGGGGCCGCCCCAAGCACGTCAGGATCGGAACGGACCCGGTCCAGGAGCTCGGAGACCGGGATACCGCCGTCCCCGCCAATCACGTCCCAGAGCTCCCGCTCCGGTTCGTAGCCGGGATTCTGGATCCGGACCTGACCAGCCATGAGGTCGGTGCCACTGCGGATGAAGTCCGAGCCCATCCCCTCCAGGATGCCGTTGAAGAGGACCACGGCCGCGAAGCCCCATGCCAGCGCCATCGCCGTGATGATCGACCTTCTTCGGTGTCGCCCCAGGTTGCGCCATCCGACGCGCAGCCAGAACCCACGGTCCATCAGAGCCCGTCCCTGAGGCGCTGCAAGGAGAAGTAAGACGCCGAGAGGTCTGTCTCGAACTCGAGATCTTCGTACAGGAGCGTGGTGTGCTCGCCGGGACTGTCCTCGGGACGCATGGATAGCTCAGTGGGCACGAGGCGGCCGTCCATGGTCCGAAAGTCGGAAAAGGTCATGGTCCGGGCCAACTCCCCCCGGTCGTCGAAGTAGCGTGATTCGAGCGGCATCCGGTCGCTCTTTCGAACCTCCAACTCGAGCCGACTCCAGACCACCGGCGCTTCGGGCAGAGGAGTCAGAGTGAACTCCCAGATCTCGATGCCGTTCCGCTCCCCTTCGAAGGAGACTCCGATCTCGTAGTCGTCGACCATGCTGCTTTCCCGGACCAGATCGTCGTAGGTGAAGTGAGATCCCATCCAGGAGCCACCCATCCCGGCCCCCGGGACCTTGATGGTCCGGTCGACGCGAGGGAGGTAATTCCAGATGTCCCGCTCCACCTTCAGGGTGGCCGTTCCCGCCTCCCGTGAGGGCGAGAGGACCCGGACCAGTGAGTACTCCTGGCCCAGCGACCACATCTCCATCTCCATGGTCCGGGTCCAGCGCTCGGTGACCACCTCCATGCGCACTTTCCCATGGCTCGACTCACCCCTCAGCAGATCGTCGATGTGGCGCACGATCTCATGGGCTTCGTCCGGGGAGGTCTGGGCCGCAGCGGTGGAGGGGTACGCCGCCATGGTCAGGAGGATCGCGCCCGTGGCCACGACCCCGGCAGTGAGCGGTGTCATGGTGGCACGGATTAGGGCGGGGAAGCGGTCGTGCCAAGGGCTCTGGCGCATGGCTTCGTCCTTTGGGTGGTCCGGGTCGCGAGTTGGGTGTGTATAGTCTATAGCAAGGGGTGCGCCACCTGGGTTCCAGGAGTTCTACACCCGCCGGTGAGAGCGGTCCCCGCCCCCTTTGGGAAAAGTGGCACGCGGGTCGGATCCATTCCTGGGCGGCACGGCGTCCCAGCGTGCCAACTCTGGGCGGGACAAGAAGTCCCGAGCCTTCCAAGCGTGCATTCAGGACCACCTTGAACTATCGTG
>SLFU01000044.1 GCA_007124095.1 Gemmatimonadota bacterium | reverse complement strand
TCGGTGCGGGGCGCCCTCCGTGATCTCGAACGTGACATCGACTTCGGCGTTTCGACGATCGACGACCGTATCCACCTGCACTTCCCGGAAGCCCCGCTGCCGGTAAAAGAGGTGGACTCGGACATAGTCTTCCCGGAAGACGCGGGGGTTCAGGTAGGCCCGATCCACTGCGAAGCCCCGGTCCCCCCAGCAGAAGGGAGCCAGGACGAAGGAACGGCACGTCGTCGCGCGGGTGAGGATCGAGTTCGCGAGGGCCCGGTCTCCGAAGGTCTCGTTCCCGTCGAACCGGATGGAGTTCACTTCCGGGCGGGTGGCGGTCTGCCCGTAGACCCCTCCCGTCTCCTCCCCCAGGGCGGGCGAGAGGAGGAGGATCAGAAGTGCCGGGAGGACCGGGAGCGAAAACCTCCCCCCGTTCCACCCCGTGCCAGCCGGGCTCGATCTCCGCTTCATGGGCCTCCCTTTCGCGGCGGCTTCCCGGGGTCCCCTGGATTCGATGGGAGCTGGGATTCGATCGACCCCCAGTGGAACCACCGGTTTGGGAACCGGGGGAACGCGTGCATGCTGACCGGCGCGAAGCCACCCCTCTCGGAGAAGTACATATGGTGGGTCACCTCGAGGTAGCCGTCCCGAAGCCGTACCACGTTGAAGGAGTTCTTCGCCCGCTCCCGGGCTCTCCCCCGGCGCGATGTAGTCGTCCCGCTCTGTACGATGACGATCCCACGGCTCCGATCCCGGCCCGGATAGACATCCATGGAGTTCCCGATGTAGGCCCGGTGAAGGTGTCCCCCCATGATCAACTCGACCCCCATCGCCTTGAGCGCGTCCAGGATCCTGCGAGCCCGGGGAAGCGGGTGATCCTTCTCGTAGTCGGGAGCCGGCGCCAGATGGTGATGCGCCACCACCGCCTTCAAGTCCTCCGTCGGCGCCTCCCCGAAGGCCGCCCGGGCGAACTCCAGCTGATGGGCTCGGATCCGCCCGTTCACGATCGCCCGCCGCGGGGCCGCTGTGTTCAACGAGACGACGGTCAGGCCGGGGATCCGCGTGACGGTATCTAGTTGTTCCCGGATGTAGGTCTTGTAGTTCCGAAACGGTGCGACGAGGCGCTCAAAAGCCCGGTAGAGCGGCACGTCGTGGTTGCCCGGCGTGACCACTCGGGGTACGGGGGGAAGCCGGTCGAGGAAGCTCCTCGCCGCTTCGTATTCCCGGACCTTCGCGCGTTGCGTGAAGTCGCCGGAGATGACCAGGAGATCCGGAGAGAGCTCCTCGGTGCTGGCGAGAAACGCCTCGGCGACCTCGGGATCATGGGGTTTCCCGAAGTGCAGGTCCGAGCCGTGGACGATGGTTGCCATAGGTGTTGGAAGGCTGGGAGACCCTGGGGTCCTTAAGCCGACCGCCTCTCCAACCCGGGGAAGGGGAGGGATGCGTCGGCGTTCAGCTCGGGTTCCGCCGTCTCTCCCAGGGAGAGCCGGAAGGCGGCAGCTCTTGCGATCATCGCTCCGTTGTCCATCGAAAGGCGCGGTGAGGCCAGGAAGACCCGGCCTCCCGAACCCAGCCGGCGCCCCATTTCCTCCCGGAGCGCCCGATTCGCCGACACGCCTCCGCCCAGGAGCACCCGGGTGCACCCCGTGGCCTCGACCCCTCGAAGCGTCTTCGAGACGAGGGTGTCGATCGCCGCCTCCTGGAAGGCGGCGGCTACGTGAGCCCTCTCCGCTTCGAGCCGTCCTTCGGCCCGGAGCTCCTCCACCCGAACGGCGACCGCGGTCTTGAGTCCCGAGAAGGAGACATCGCAGTAGGCGGGATCATCGGGACTCTGGTTCCGGTGAAGCATCGGCCTGGGGAAGGGATGGCGAGCCGGATCCCCCTTCCGCGCCGCCTTCTCCACCGACGGACCCCCCGGATAGGGGAGACCCAGCGTCTTGGCGACCTTGTCGAAGGCCTCCCCGGCGGCGTCGTCCCGGGTTTCCCCGAGGAGCCTATACCGCCCCCACTCCTCCGCGTGGAGGAGGAGGGTGTGCCCACCCGAAACCAGAAGTGCCACGAAGGGGGGCTGAGCCTCGGGGTCCTCGAGGGACGGCGCGAAGAGGTGGGCCTCCATGTGGTGCACCGGAACCAGGGGGCGGTCGAGCGCGTAGGCGGCGGCTTTCGCCCAGCACACCCCCACCAGGAGCGCCCCGACCAGACCGGGGCCCGCGGTCACTCCCAGCGCGTCGACCTGGGAGAGCGAGGTTCCCGACGGCTCCAGGGCCGATCGGACTACGTCGTCCAGCACCGGGAGGTGCGCCCGGGCCGCCAGCTCGGGGACGACGCCTCCGTAGATGCGATGCACGTCCTGCGAGAGGATCGAGTGCCCCAGGATCGAGGACTCGCCCTTCAGGAGAGCCACCGACGTCTCGTCGCAGGAGCTCTCGATGCCCAGAACCATGAGCTCATTCATGGATTTCCGGGATCTCGCCGAAGGAGCATCACGACCGACTGTTGCGGGGCTCCCGTCACGAACTCGGGCAACCCCTGAAGTACGATGGATGCCTCCACCTCCTCGCCCATCTCCGGCAGCTCCTCGGGTTGGACCTCCACCACCAGGTCGAAGGTCGTGGGGTCCGCGCGCTGCACGGCCGAACGCGCGCCCTCGAGGATCACGGAAGCCGTCGTCGGGCGAACCTCGAAGTCATCGCCATTGCTGAAGCCCGCGGGAAGACGGATGGGAACGCCGCTCACCACCTGCTGCACACGGTCCTCGACCTGGAACCGGACCTGGACTGTGCGGGGCTGGGCCTGAAGTCCCTCCAGCCCGGTGGTATCGATACCTACGGAGAAGCTCTCCGAGGAAACGACCTCGGAGAGGTCGACCGGGAGGAGCGGCACCGAAGAAAACTCCGTTACCCGACTCCGAGGGCCACGGAGTTGGATCTCGGCCGGGTCGATCACCGGGTTTCCGGACATGGCCAGTCCTTCCGCCACCTCTCCCACGAGGCGGACCTCCGCCGGAACGAACACCCGCTCCACCGGCTCGAGGGTGAGCCGAACGCTGGAGGGCTGGATGTCCTCAACGACCACGCCGGGTCGATCCTGGACCTGGATCCACTGGTTGCGGAGAATGACGGTCGTGTCCCCGGAGGCCACCTGATCGAGGGGGATGACGACGTTGGGTCGATCCACTGCCATGCGCAGCAGCTCACGCGACGGCCCTCCAAAGCGCACGACCACGGAAGTGGGAATGGGGTCGCCCACGAGGGCCCACTGCGGATCTCCCAGGTCGACCCGGACCGGCACCCCCGGAAACTCCTGTCGGTTCGGCGCCTCCACCCGAACTCCAACCCAGAGGAGGAGGGCGATACCGAAGGCCGAGAGCTTGAGCGTCCAGTTTCGGGTGAAGAATCCCGAGAGGGAACCCACCGAGCTACACCTCCTCGTCCAGCAGCCTGCGAATGAAGTCGATGTATTGGGGCTGGTCCCACTCGGTGGCGCCGGAAACCTTCCGGTAGATCACTCCGTCCTTTCCGATGACGAAGGACTCGGGAACACCCGTGGTCTGGTACGTGCGCTGGATGCGTCCCTCCGGATCATGGAGGATCGGAAAGGTCAGGGAGTGTGTCTCCGCAAACTCGCGGATGTCCCCACCCCGCCGTCCAACTCCGTCCCTCTCGCCCCGGGGAGCATCGATGCTCACCGCGACGATCTCGAAGTCCTCGCCCTCGAAGTCCTCGTAGAGGCGCTGCATGGAGGGCATCTCGTACACGCAAGGCGGGCACCAGGTGGCCCAGATGTTGAGGAGGACCACCTTGCCCTCGTAGTCGAGAAGGGATGCAGGCTCTCCATCCAGCGTCACCACCTCGAAGACCGGGGCCCGGGCGCCCGGGCCCACAGGCTGGAAGCGATCCCGGCTCATCCACGCAGCGAGGATCACCACCAGCGCGAGGATCCCCGCGATCAGGTAAGGAAGGTTGGATGGCTTCTTCGACATGAGCACCTCTGTGTGTTGCCTGCCCGGGACAGGGTCGGGACAGCGGTTGTGCCGTCTCAGGGATCTTGAAAGAAGCCCCGCCGGCCGACCACGAGCCGGACGGCGCTCCCCTCGGCGATCAACGAGTCCGCTGGCGGAAAGTGCTCCAGGATCTCTCCCTGGCTGAATCCGAAGCGGAACCGGGTCTCCACCTCTCCGACCTCGAGTCCCATGGACTCCAAGAGACTCCGCGCCCACTCCTCCTGGACGCCCACCAAGTCGGGCATTGGCATGAGCGGCGGGCCGATACTCACCGCGAGCCGGACATCCGAGGGAAGCGCGAGCTCCGTGCCCGCCTCTGGCTCGGTGGAAACCACCCGTCCCTCCGGAACGTCCGATTCGACCGAGTCCACGGCGATGATGAACCCGGTGGTCTGTAGCACCGTGATCGCACGATCCGCCCGAAGACGCGTGACGTCCGGAACGGGGCGCCGCTCGGGCCCGAGGCTCACCGAAAGCTCCACCCCTCCCGTGGGCAAGCCGAGCTGCCCGGGGAGCGGGCTCTGCCCGAGGATCTCGCCCGGCACTATCTCGGGATGATGGATCGAGTCAATGGCCCCCACCTGCAACCCCATTTCCCGAAGGAAAGTTTCCGCATCCTCCACCTCCATTCCCCGCACGTCCGGGACGGCCCGCAGCTCCTCGTCCTCCGACTCCGGAGCGGCGTAGAGCACATGTGTCGCATAGAGATAGCCCCCAATGGACCCGATCAGGAGCACGGCCAGGAAGAGGAGGAGGTGACTTCCACCGCCGCTCCATCCTTCGCTCTTCCCACCCCTCCCCGACTTCGGGTCCTTGGGATCCCGCCCCCCGGGGGGGCGTCGTCGTCGCATGGAGCTACCCAGGTTCATCCGATCCTCTTGATCCGAGCTGCGAACGTTCCGTCCGTGCCTTCCCCGCCGGGAAGGATGTCCAGAATCCCTTCTTCCTCCAAAGCGAACCCCGGGCTTCTCCGGAGGAACGCGTCCACCAGGTCCTGGTTCTCCTCGGGCTCGAGGGTGCAGGTCGAGTAGACCAACCTTCCACCGATCCGCACCGCCTCCGCCGCGCCGTCCAGGATCCGACTCTGCACCGCCGCGAGGCGACCCGGATCTTCGGGACCGAGGCGCCAGCGCGCATCGGGGTGCCGGGCCAGCGTCGCGGTGCCGGTACACGGAACATCGACCAGCACCACGTCCAGACCCCGGAAGGGGGGCGATTCCCCCCGCGCCACCACGAGCCGCTCCGGAAGCCCGAGTCTCCTGAGAGAATCTCGCATCTTTTGGAGCCGAGGTGGAGAGATGTCGGCGCCCACGACCCTCGCACCCGAACCGGCGACGCCTATTCCTTTACCGCCCGGAGCCGCACAGAGGTCCCCTACCCACTCGCCTGGCCGGCCATCTACGAACTCGACGACCCGCGAGGCGGCGGGATCCTGGATGATTCCGGGCACCGCCGCGAGCACGTCGAGCGGTTGAGAGTTCGAGCCGGCCCGGACCGTCCCACTCCCCGCCGGACCCACCTCCGCGGAGATTCCCGCCCTCTCGAGGTGGGCCACCGCCTCCGGGGGAGAAAGGGTCAGGGGTCGGAGAAAGAGGCCCGGAATCTGGTTCCCCGCTTCCACGACCTCCCGGGCGGTCGCGGGGCCAAGCCTGCGAACCCACCGCTCCACCAGCCACTGCGGGTGGGAGCCCCAGGTTGCGAGATTCTCCACGGGGTCGCGCTCGAAGGAGGGAAAGCGCTCCTCCCCCCCTCCCTCCCGCCCGAGTCCTCGCAGCACGGCGTTCACCAACCCCGCCCCCTTTCGTCCCCCC
>SLFU01000225.1 GCA_007124095.1 Gemmatimonadota bacterium | reverse complement strand
GTCGTTCGCGCTCCTCTCCTCCCTGGTGGTCGCCCTTACCCTGATCCCCATGCTCGCCGCCCGAGGCTCCGGGGCCCGGGCCGGGTTGGGGGTGGAGTCCGAGGAGCCCTCCCCGGTGGGCGATGCACTGGCGCGGGGAGGAGGGGAAGCGCTCCGGGGACTCGGTTGGGCCATGGGTCTCCTGACGAGTGTGCTCCGCCCCGTGGGACGTACCTTCGACGCCGGTTACCGGGCGCTCGAGCGCCGCTATCCGGAGTGGCTGGGATTGGTGCTCGGGCGACCCTTCCTCGTGCTGGGGCTGGCCGGGGTGGTGCTGGCGGCGGGGATCGCCCTGATCCCCCGCACGGGCATCTCTCTTGTCCCCGAGCTTGCGCAAGGGGAGTTGGTGGCCGAGCTGGAGGCGGCGCCCGGAACGAGTCTGACCCGGATGGAGCAGCTCGCCCGGGAGGCGGAGGCGCTCGCGCTGGCGATCCCCGAAGTCCGGGAGGTATTCACGAATGTGGGAGTCCGCGGGGGAGCCGGCACGCTCGGGCGTACCGGTGAGCAGGACCGGCACGCAGCGACCCTCCTCGTCCGACTGGATCGAATCGGGGCGGACGAGAATCGGGTCGCCGGGATTCTGACGGAGTCGCTCTCCGATCTCCCCGGTCTGATGATCCGGATCGACCGGCCCAGGCTCTTCACGGTGAATGCGCCGATCGAGGTCGAGGTGAGGGGCTTCGACCTCGCCCTGCTGAACGAAGTCGCCTCCGATGTCCGGGATCTCCTGAGACAGCTTCCGGGTGTGGAGGGGGTCGAGGAGGAACGACGCCAGGGAACCCCGGAGCTTTCGATCCGGTTCGACCGCGAGCGCCTCTCCAGGCAGGGCCTGACGGTCGGCGATGCGGCGGAGGCGCTGCAGGCCCGCCTGCGCGGAGCGACCGCCACGGAGTTCGCGGAGCGGGACCGGGACCTCAGCGTGCTGGTCCGAGCCCGCGAGGGGCAGCGGGCCTCGCTGGAGGACATCTCCAATCTCCGTCTCGACCTCCCCGGAGGAGGGGGAACCATCCCCCTTTCTTCGGTTGCGACGCTCAGCTTCCAGGAAGGTCCCGTAGAGGTCGTCCGGCGGGGCGGGTCGCGGGTGGCCCTGGTGGAAGGACGGCCCTCCGGGACGGACCTGGCCGGTACGATCGCCCGTATCGAGACGGCGCTTCGCGACCTCCCGGTCCCCGCGGAAATCTCGTTGGCGATGGCGGGCCAGTCGCGCGACCTGGCCGACTCGGTCCGGTCGATGCAACTCGCCCTCCTCCTCGCCATCTTCCTGGTGTACCTCGTGATGGCGAGCCAGTTCGAGTCCTTCCGCCTCCCCGGTGTGATCCTCGTATCCGTGCCCCTGGCGCTCCCGGGAGCGGTCTTCGCCCTATGGGTGACCGGTCATCCGATCTCGGTCGTCGCCCTCATCGGGATGATCATGTTGGTGGGGATCGTGGTCAACAACGCAATTGTCCTGGTGGACTACGCGAACAATCTGAGGCGGGAGGAGAACACCCCGCTCGATGAGGCGCTGACGGAAGCCGGCCGCGTCCGTCTGCGCCCGATCCTCATCTCGACACTGACGACCGTGCTCGCGCTTCTTCCGCTCGCCCTCATCCCGGGCGAGGGCGCCGAGTTGCGAGCACCCCTGGCGATTCCGGTGATCGGAGGGCTCCTCGTGGCAACGCTTCTCACCCTCGTGGTGGTTCCCGTCCTGTACCGGGCCTTCGAGCTACCCGGAGAACGGGCACGAGCCCGGGAGCGACAGGAGGCCGGTGGTCGTGGTGGATTGGAAGGAGGCACCGGCCCCCTGGGAGAGGGAGAGCCCGCGCCGGGCCCCGCATGAACCGGTCGCTTTCAGAGGGAGCATAACTCGATGTCGCTACCGCATTTCGCCGTCCGACGCCCGGTCACCACCGGGATGATGGTGGTCGCTGCCATTCTCATGGGTGGAATCTCCCTCGGCCAGATCCCCCTCGACATGTTCCCGTCGTTCGAGCGGCCAGTGATCATGGTGACGGTGCCGTATCCGGACGCCTCTCCGGCGGAAGTCGAGCGGCGGATCGTCCGCCCCCTGGAGGAGAGCCTCGGAACGGTGAGGCGCCTCGACGCGATCCGCTCCACTTCGAGCCAGAATCGGGCCCGCGTCGAGCTCGAGTTCCAACCGGGCACCGACATGGACCTCGCTGCGCTCGAAGTTCGGGAGCGGGTGGAGCAGGTCCGGCGGGACCTTCCCTCCGATGTCCAGCGGGTGGACATGCGCCGGTTTTCCTCGGATGAACAGCCGGTCGTCCGGGGCGCCATTTCCTGGGAAGGAGACCCAGGGGTCCTCAGCGAGCTCGTGGAGAGACGGGTCGAACCGGCCCTCCTCCAGATCCAGGGGGTGGCCCAGGTCGACTTCTCGGGCCTTCAGGCACGGGAAGTTTCCGTCGAGTTGGACCAGGACCGCATGCGGGCCCAGGGGATCACCCTCGCGCAGGTGAGCACGGCGCTTCAGAGGGGAAATCAGGATTACTCCGCCGGTGAGCTGGATCTGGGAGACACCCGCGTCCTGGTGCGCGCCGAGGGCCAGCTCCGGAGCGTCGACGAGATCGAGCGCCTCCCGCTCAACCAGGCGGGCGTTCGTCTGGGCGACGTGGCCACGGTGGTCTATGACTTCCCGGACCAGAACTCCTTCTATCGCTTGAACGGGCTGCCATCCCGCCAGGTATCGGTCTACCAGGAGTCGGACGCAAACATCGTGGAGGTCGCGAGCTCGGTCCGCGAAGCCCTCACGAACATCTCCGAGCAGCCGGGGCTGGAGGGGCTGGGCTTCAGCCTCTGGCAGGATCAGTCGCGGGGAATCCTCGACGTCCTGCGGCTCCTGGCGAGTGCGGGGATATTCGGGGGGATCCTCGCGGTGGCCGTCCTCTACACCTTTCTCAGAAGGCTCACCCCCACCTTCATCGTGGCCGCCGCGATCCCGGTTTCGCTCATCTTCACCATCGCGATCCTCCACGTGGCGGGAAACACGTTGAACATCATCACCCTCTCGGGGCTGATGCTCGCCGTCGGGATGCTCATCGACAACGCGGTCGTCGTAGTGGAGAACATCTATCGCCACCGCGAAATGGGATCCGACGCGGATCGGGCGACCGTAGAGGGCGCCAACGAGGTGGGGCTCGCGATCCTCTCGGGAACGCTCACCACGGTGATCGTCTTCACCCCCCTCTTCTTCATGCCGCCGAACCAGATGGGGGCACAGCTCTCGGCCTTCGGGACGAGTATCTCCTTCGCCATGCTCGCCTCGTTGGCGATCGCCTTCACCCTGGTCCCTCTCCTGACCCTCCGACTCCTCCGCGGCAAGATGCCCGATCCGGGCCGAGCCATGGTGGCGCTGAATCGCGCATACCGGTCCGGGCTGGACCGGGTCCTCGACCACCGGTTTCTGACCGCCGGGGTGGGCCTCCTGGTCTTTGTAGCCGGGGGCGTCCTCCTCTCGCAGCTTCCCAGGGAGCTCATGCCCGAGCAGGACAATCGCTTCATCAGCCTCGGAATCTCCACCCCAAGGGGGATCTCGGTGGAGGAACGAAGCGAGATCTTCTCCCAGGCGGAGGCCATCCTCCTCGATCGGGCCGAGGAGCTCGAAATCCGGTTCGTCTCCACCTTCTCGGGGGAAAACTTCTCCAACATCTTCATGAGTCTCATTCCGTTCTCCGAAGGAGGGGAGGCGTCAACGGCGGAGATTTCCCAACGAGTCGAGGGAATCCTCCCGGTCATCCCAGGAGTGGAATGGCGGCAGCGCCGAGGGTTTCGGGGTGGCAGCGGACAGGTCCAGGTCCGGCTCGTGGGGGAGAGCACCCGGGAGTTGGCCCGGATCGCCGAAGAGGTCGAGATCCACCTGGGGAGCTCGGTGCAGGGGATCATCAACCTGGACAACTCGCTCGAGGCGGGGAACGAGGAGGTCCGCGTACGAGTGGACCGGAGAGCCGCAGAGCGCCAGGGGCTGACCTCCCAGCAGGTGGCGGAAGCGGTGGCAGGAGCGCTCCGAGGTGAAGTGGCCAGCCGGTTCCGCTCCGGCGAGCGGGAGGTGGACGTGCTCCTCCAGCTCCGAGACGAGGATCGGGTCTCGATCGCCCAACTAGGCAATCTCGCGATCGGCATGCCGAACGGGCAGAGCATCCCGCTGGGAGCCGTGGCCGACATCCAGGTGACGGGGGGACCACAGGACATCCGAAGGGAGAACCGCCAGACCGTGGTAACCGTCTCGGGGGAGGTCTCACCCGGAGCAACTCGTGACCAGGTAGCCCAGGACGTCCAGGAAGCCATGGCCGCCATCGAGCTGCCCGTGGGGTACCGGTGGGACCTCGGGCGCCAGTGGGGAGAGGAGCAGCAGCAGTTCGGGGCCATGGTGCTGGCCGGTGGGCTGGCCCTCGTGCTCATCTACTTCATCCTGGCCGCCCTCTTCGAGAGCCTGGTCCTCCCCCTCATCATCTACTTATCGATCCTCTTTGCGGTACCCGGCCTGGGCATCGTCTTCCTGGTGACCGGCGCCAGCTTCTCACTGCTCTCTTTTCTCGGGGTCCTGATCACGGTCGGGATCGTGGTGAACAACTCCATCGTGATGATCGACCTGGTGAATCAGCTGCGCCGCCGCGGGTTGGACCGCCGAGAGGCGCTTCTTGACGGGTGTACCGCCCGACTACGGCCGATCCTCATGACGAGCCTCACGACCGTAATCGGGCTGGTTCCGATGGCCTTCATGTCAACCGAAGGCATGGGGCAGATGTTCGCTCCGATCGGTCAGGCCGTCATCGGCGGCCTCACCACATCCACGATCCTCACCCTGGCCCTCACCCCCACCCTCTACGCATGGTTCGACGACATGGGCGTCTGGACCAGAAAGGTGAGTAGACAGGCGCTGGAGCTCAGCGGCTTTGCCGCCCCACCGAGCGGAGCCTCGCAGATGCCGGAGGTTGCGGTCGCACGAATGGGAGCTGAGCGACCGCTCAATCGGTCACCGTAATGTGGACCGTGTCCTGGGCCGGCGGATCGAGGGGGATATGCATGAGATCGGCCAGCACTGCGATCAGCCGGTATTCCCCGGGCGCGAGGCCCTCGATGACGTACTCCGCGCTCCCATCGCCCAGGTGGATGATCCCCTCGACGTTCGCCGGGATCACCTGCCCTGCAGGCGTGGCATCCTCGTTCACGAAGATGTGATGATGGCCCGTCCCCTGGATGCCCTCTTCAACCGGCTCGATTTCGATTCCGCTCGACCCGAGGACGACCCTCACGTCCGGCCCCTCCACGGTTGCTCCATCCTGCGGCTCCTCGAACCAGACCTCGACGGGTTCCGCCGCTTCGTCGGCGGGAGGCAGGTCCTGAGCGGGCTCGTCCGCGCACGCCGCGACGAAGGCGAGAAGGGTAATGGCGAGAACGGAAGACAATCCGGTGCGTGAGAAATGGGCCACAGGTATCTCCTTGATCGAGGCCGAACGATGAATGCGATGTCGAGGTGCCAGTTCCCACCCCGAAACGCGGGTGATCGTTCCGCTCCGAGTCCGACCCGTACCCCCGACCGGGCCACGTGCGTCCAGCATACGTGTTCCCATGAATCCTTGTCGTGAATCCTTGGCCGGAGGCCCCAGAGCCAAGATGGCCGTCGCATCCCGTATCCCACAGGCAGACCGCACCCTCGAAGACGTGCGAGACTACTGCGGAGTGCCCATCCCCCCTCATGGTGGGTTGCATCGGTTCGGATCTACGGACACGTTTATTGCTTCAGTCCAACAAGAGAGAACCTGCTTTT
>SLFU01000045.1 GCA_007124095.1 Gemmatimonadota bacterium | reverse complement strand
ATCGAGATTGGCCGGCAGAACCGCCCACAGCTCTACGCGCTGACCGGTCATCGGCCCCCTCCTCTCGTCGACCGGAACGATCGGGTCGGGATAGAGGGACGGATCGACGCCGCGGGCCTCGAGCACCGCTCCCTCGACCCCAAAGAGCTGGAGGCCCTCCCCTCCCGGCTCGCAGGGTTCGAGGCCATCGCGATCGTATTGCTGCACAGCTACTTGAACGAGTCGCACGAGGAGGAGGTGAAGCGAGCGCTCGAGAATTTGGCGGTCCCCATCTCCCTTTCTTGCCGTATCCTGCCGGAGTTCCGGGAGTTCGAGCGAACCACGACGACGGCGGCGAATGCCTATGTCGCGCCCCGAATGGCCGGATACCTCGGTCGGCTTCGGGACGGGGCCGGAGCGAAGCGAATCCGGATCATGGGATCGAACGGGGGGGCGCTCCCCCTGGACCGAGCCTCCGAGGAACCCGTCCACACCGTCCTCTCGGGCCCGGCGGGCGGGGTGGTGGGCGCCCTGCATTGGGGGCGTCGGAGTGGGGCAGACCGGGTTCTGTCCTTCGACATGGGTGGCACGTCCACCGATGTGAGCCTCGTTCCCGGAACCCTCCTCCACACCCGTGAGGGAGAGGTAGGCGGGATCCCGCTCGCGATTCCGATCCTGGACATCCACACCGTCGGAGCGGGAGGCGGCTCCATCGCGCGGGTGGATCCCGGAGGGGCGCTCAGGGTGGGGCCTGAGAGCGCGGGAGCGGAGCCGGGTCCGATCTCGTACGGACGAGGAGGGCGGAAGATCACCGTCACGGATGCCCACGTCTGGCTCGGCCGCCTCCCCCCGGACGCCTTCCTCGGCGGGGAGCTTCATCTGGATCGGGAAGGGCTCGTTGAGCCGATGCTGGCCCTCGCTCGCAACGCCGACAGCACTCCCGACGAAGTCGCAGAGGGGATTCTCGAAGTGGTGAATACGACGATGGAGACCGCGCTCCGGGTGATCTCGGTTGAACGGGGGATCGACCCCTCCGACTACCATCTCGTCGCGTTCGGGGGAGCGGGGGGGCTTCACGCGGCGGAGCTGGTCGACCGTCTGGGACTCCGAGGTGCCCTCATCCCTCCGGATCCGGGGCTCCTTTCGGCGCACGGGATGCTCGTCGCTCCGGTGGTGAGAGATCGATCTTTGACGGTCCTCCTTTCCGGGGACGATCCCGACCACCGGGAGCGGATCCAGGACACCTTCGAGCGGATGGAGGCGGAGGCGAGGGAGGAGATGGTCCGGGAAGGCTCACCGGAAGCCACCCTTTCCGCCACCCGGTGGGTCGACGCGAGATACCAGGGCCAGAGCTATGAGCTTCGGGTACCCGCCCGCGGGTGGGCAGAGGCCTTTCACAGGGCGCACCGGGAGCGTTTCGGTCACGCGGCGCCCTCAGCTCCGGTGGAAGCGGTCACCCTTCGGGTGCGAGTGGAGTCACCTGGTGAGACTATCCCTCCGTCGAAGCCACCTCCTCCCACCAAGCCCCCTCCGACCGCCCATTTCCCGGTCACCTTCGGGAAGGCGTCCTGCAGTGCCCGGCTACTCCATCGTTCCGACCTTCCCGAGGAGGAGGCGATAGACGGACCGGCCATCATCCTGGAGTACAGCGCCACGATATGGTGTCCTCCAGGTTGGCGGGCCGAAAGGGAGCGAAGCGAGGTGGTTCGCCTCTCCCGAGAGGATCGGTCATCCTGAACGGATCCTCCCCCCTTCCCCCTCACCCGACGGTGCCGTCCAGGATCAGGCCCGGGAGTCCCCCTTCGGTGCGCTGGAGGCGAACCCTCCCCCGGGCGTCGGGGCTCCAATCCAGGGTGAACCGCGCGCATTCGGGCATCCGCGCCGGGAGGGACGGGGGAACCAGAAAGAGTACCGGTGCCGACGATCCACTGGGAGCCAGCTCGGCGAGGAGTTCCAGGGCGGGGAGGGCGAACTCGTCGGTGCCCGTGGCCTGAAGCTGGGAGAGGAAGATCCCGTTCACCCGCGCCTCCTCCGACCCGGTGCCTTTCCAAAGGGCGAGATGGAGGGCGAAGTGCAGAGCAGCGGATTCTCCGCGCTCCGGAGGCCTCTCCCCCCCAGTGCTGTCCACGATCCGTAGTTGGGTCCCCCGGGGAAGAATCCCGGAGACACGGCCCTGAGTGATTCGCTGGAGGAACCCTCCCGCCTTTCGGAGGAGCGGTCGGACTCCGGGAAGCCTTTCGAGGTCCTCGGGGGCTCGCTCCGTGGGCGGTGCTCCTCGGTCGGGCATGGGCCTGTACTCGGCCTCCACCGGTGAAAAAGCCCGCTCACGCTCACGGAGCCGCTCCACTTGCTCGCTCGTCTCTGTCAGGCGAAGCTGGAGGCGTAGTACCGTCCTCTCCATTTCCCGGATTTCGTCCGGTTTCAGATCGAGCTGCTCCCTTCTCCGCTTCCACCACTGTCCGTCCTGTACCACTCCCTCCCACTCCTCCTCCAACGTCGCGAGGAGTCGAGAAAATCCCTCGCCAAGGGAGCGATCGCAGGTCGGGCAACGGCCGGCCGGCCCGTCCTTCCTCAACTCCCTCAGGCGCCCGGCAAGCTCACGCGCCCTCTCCCGGTAAACGTCCAGTCTCGAGTCGGCCTCCTGGCGGTCCCGGGCCCACTCCATCGTTTGGGCCTCCAGGTCACCGGAGGCCTCCACGTAGTCGGCCCGGACCCCTTGGAGAGAGGCCTCGGCGCCTTCGAGCTTTCCAGATTCTCCGGCCCGGGCTTTTCCCATGTCCTCCTCCTCTCGTGGGCCCTCGAAGGACCGAGGTTCGAGCACCGCGCGGAGGAGTCTGACTGGATCCGCCTCCCCACCCCAGAGCGCCCTGAGCACCGGATCCGAAGGGACGTCCGGGCTCAGCCGAATTCCGGCGAAGGGCAAGGTGGCTCCCGAAGCACCGTCCGCCGCGCAATTCCGAAGGCTTTCGGTCAGACGCCGCCGGATCCCCTCGGAGGATGAGGTGAGAAGAATGACCCCGCCCTTGAGGAGAATCTCCCGCGGCTCGCGGGACGCCCCACGAGGAAAGAGCAGCCCCTCTGGAGTCCAGGCTCCGGAAGAGACCAATTCGCCTCTCTCCCCCTCCTGTGTGAGGTGGAACTCCGCATATGCCGCGCGCAACTGGATCGCGAGGAGGAGGCCATCCGGCACTCCCTCGCCCGGCGTAAGCAGATCGCCTCGCAACCGCAATCTCACCACCTTGCCTTCGATCCCTCCCGGGATCCCCTCGACCAGCTCCTTCAGGCGCCGCCCGCCCGCCTCGGGCACTTCCGCATCGACTCGTACGGGTGCGAGATCCACGACCGGGCGGACCGGGATAGGATGGAACTCGCCCACCCCCCGCTCCAGATCGAAGCTGAGGAAACCCTTCTCGTCCGTGGCCTCCCGCCACGGATTCCAGCCGGGGCGTTCGAGGGATCCCGCTCTCCGGACCCGGGGGCCCCAACTCCCTCCGGCGTGGCTCCCTCCGATCGCCACGTAGCCCCATTCCTCCGTGCGTATCCGCACAGCCGGATCCCCGGTCCCCGGTTCCCCCCGGATCAGCAGGACATTCCAACGAGCTACGGGGTCGGCTTTGAGCTCCGGAAAGGGCGGAACCGCCGTCGCCCGGTGGGGCACGAGGAGAGCGTGCAGCCCGGTACCCCGGAACCGGACGGAGCGCGGGGCCCCCACTGCCACCTCGATCCCGGGAAGCGAGTCGAGGACGGCAAGCGGACCCGGGTCCGAAGGGTTTCGGGGAGAATCCCGCTCCCCGGCGATAATGAGGATGGGGGTGCCGGGAAGGCGCGACCTGAGCCCGGTGAAGCCGCGGCTCGCCGTGAGGAGGGCGGTGCTGGGAGGGTCGGAACGGTCGAAGAGATCCCCGGTGACGAGTACGAGGTCCGGTGTGAGGCGGGCGATCTCCTGCAGAGCCCTATGAAAGGCTCCGGCAAGATCACGCTCCCGCAGGTTCCATCCCCTTTCGGACCGGGGGAATCCCCTGAAACCGAGGTGAACGTCGGACAAGTGGACGAGCCTCACGGTAGAGTGCTCCCCCACCCCCCCCGCGCGACCCTCGCCTGCCCTACAAGGCATCTCACGAGCCGACGGTCCCGTATCCTCCGCGGAAGAAGACGAGCGGCCGACCGGAGCCGCCGCCGCCGAAGTCCAGAACCTCCCCGATCATTACCGAGTGATCTCCGGCGTCGACGTTCCTCCAGACCCGACACTCCAGCCACGCCAATGCGTCGGCCAGGAAGGGAATCCCGGAATCAGACCACCGCAGGGGGATCCCCGTGAAGCGCTCCCCCGGATCCTCTGCCGCGAAGCGTGGAGCCAGTGCACGATCTTCAAGACGAAGGATCGAGATCCCGAACCGGCCCGTCTCGAGCAATACGCCCCGCGACTCCGACTCCTTATCGGTGCAGATCAGGACGAGCCGCGGCTCCAGGGAGACCGACGCCACGGAGTTGACGGTCAGACCCACCGCCGTGCCATCCGCAGCACTCCCCGTCACCACCGTAACCCCGGTCGCGAAGTTTCCCATGACACTTCGGAAACCTGCTGAGTCGCCCATCAACGGACCTCCCGCTCCATGCACTCCTTCTCCATGCCCCCCCCACCTTTGCGTTCCACCGCCGGCCCGGGTAGCTTTTTCATTCTGAAGGGATCGTACGCCCTGTACGCGGCCGCCGTCGGCCCTCCGCGCTGTCTTTCCGACCCTCGAAACACTATGTGCCCCAAGGGATTCCCTTTCCTCTTCGCGCTCGTGATCATAACCGTGGCTCCGGGGTGCGACAATGTGGCCTGGGAGGGCGTCGAGGTGGAGCTCCGTGCACCACCGCCCGCGATGGGGTCGGAGGTCGATCTCGACGATGATGACCTGGACGGGCCCTTGGAGTTGGGGACCGTCCTCTATCTTGTGGAAAGGGAGGAGGGTTCCCGTGCGACCGCAATCCCGATCGCTCAGATCTCCGGGAACGCCTACCACCCGCTGCCTGCCGAGCCCGAAACCCCGAACTTCGTCGAGAGATTCGAGCTGAATCGGTGGGAGAGGGGATCCGAGCTCATCCTGCTCGCGGACGGAAGGGAAGTCGGAACCTTCGTCACCGATGGGCGCTCGGAGCCGGACCACTCGACCTGCCTCGTCCGACCGAGGACGGGCGGGTACCTGGAGCTCCGGCTCGAAGCAAGCGGCCACGACCGGTTTCTCGCCCTCGAGCGGGAGGGCCTCTCTGGTCCGCGGAGACCCGAGGAGATGCCCGCCCCTTTCGAGGATGCCACATTCGAGGCGAGGGCCATAAACATGGTGGAGCGGGCCCTCCTGGAGCTCGAGGCTCCCTGGCCCCCCTCCGTTCCCGAGGCCCGGAAGGAGCAGAGGGAATTCACCTTCGGGCCCAGGGGCCTTCCCGCCCTCGCCGCCACCGTCGTATTCGAGGACGAGCTCGAGGTGGGTGCTCCGGGCCCCCTCTCCTACGGCCTACTCGTCCTCGGAATGGCCGTCAACGGCAGCTACGTGCCTTTCATGACCTGGTACCAACGCAGCGAGGAGGAGGGGAAGGCTCTGCCCCGGCTCGTGGAGCTCCACGACCTCCGGGGTACGAATTCACCGGATCTTCTCCTCGAGGTCTTCGGTGAGGAGGAGCGATGGTTCGCCCTGGCCGGGGCACTGGGAGAGAGCTGGGACCTGCTATACCAGGATCCCTGCGGGGTCCCCGCCGCCTCGGGGGCCATCCAGTCTTATCCTTGAACATCCCGCGCCATAACGGACCCCGTGGACGCTGGTTCGCCGCCGCCTGTCTTGTTCTCCTTGCGAGTTGTGGAGCCCCCCCCGCTCCCCCGGAGGGGAGCGGGGGGT
>SLFU01000200.1 GCA_007124095.1 Gemmatimonadota bacterium | reverse complement strand
CCTCCAGCTCCCCGGCTTTCCGGAGAAGGTCGATGCCGGGACTCGCACCCCGGCTGGGGGTCGTAGTCGAGCCGAGGACTGCCTCCTACGGCACCCGGATATTGAAGATCAGATTCGTGCCGTCAGGGGCGACGAGGCGCATGTTCACGATGTCGTCCGAGCTCGCCTCCTGGAGCACGGTTTCCACATCCTCGGCGGTCTCCACCTGTTCTCCATTGATCTCATCGATGAGGAGTCCTTCCGGGACCCCGCGGCGCGCGGCCGGCCCCCCTGGGGCGACGCGGCGGATTACCGCTCCGGATGCTTCCTCGTATCCGAGCTGCTGACGGAGGTCCGAGTCGAGATCCGTCACTTCGATGCCGATCTTCTCCTCGGCCCGAACCGGGGCTGCGGCTCGAGGCGCCTCGGCCTCCCGCGTGAACGGGGCCTCTCCCAGTTGCAGATCCACGGAGGCCCGGCTCCCGTCACGGTAGAACTCGACCTCGATCTCGTCTCCCGGCCGCTTCTGCGCGATCAGCATCTGCAGCTGATTGGACCGCTCCACCGGATCACCGTCGATCGCCACGATCACGTCACCGGGGCGGAAGCCCGCTGTTCGGGCCGGCCCGTCCTCCGGGACCGCCTGCACCAGGGCCCCGGCCACGCGGGGCAGGTCGTAGTACTCCGCGTCCGTCGCGTCCACGGACTTCATCGAAACCCCGAGGTAGGCACGGCGAACGTGGCCGTATTCGACGAGGTCCTCCATGACCCGCTTCGCCAGGTCGATCGGAACGGCGAACCCATAACCCTGATAGAATCCGGTGCGACTGGCGATCGCAGTGTTGATGCCGACCACCTGGCCGCGGAGATTGACCATCGGCCCGCCTGAATTGCCGGGGTTGATCACAGCGTCGGTCTGGATGAAGTCCTCGATCGCGAACGGGGCGATGTCTTGGCCTTCCGAGATCCCGAGCTCCCGCCGGATGACGTCGAGTGATCGTCCCGTGGCGCTCACGATTCCCGAGGTCACCGTGTAGTCGAGGGTGTTCGGCCCGCCGAATCCAGGGTTCCCCACCGCCAGGACCCATTCTCCGACCCGCAGGTCGCGATTGCTCCCCAGGGCGAGTCGCGGCAGATCGTTGGCCGCCACCCGGAGCACCGCGATGTCCGTTGTCCGGTCGGACCCGACGAGCTCCGCCTCGAGCTCGCGGCCATCGGGAAAGAAGACCCGAATCCGTTCAGCTCCGGAGACGACGTGGTCGTTCGTCATGATGTAGCCGTTCGGTGAAACCACGAAGCCACTCCCACCCGCGGTCGAGGGTGGCCCACCGCGGCCCTCCTGGTCCCCTTCGTCGGGGAACTGGAAGAAGCGTCGAAATTCTTCGGGGATCGGTCCCGAGCCCCGCTGCGCGGTCGTCCGTGTGCGCTCGACCTCGATGCGCACGACGGCGGGCGTGACCGCCTCCGCGATCGCGACGAACGCTGAACTGACGTCGAGCGCAGGCTGGACCACCTCTTCCGGGATCTCAGGGTCCTGATCGAGAAGAGGCATCGCAAAGGACGATGCGGTCCAACCGAGCCCCGACGCCATCCCCAGTCCAAAGAGGAATGCAGCGGTGGTGTAGGCCAGCACGTTCGCTTTCGCTTTCAGCGGATCAAACATGATGTGTCCTCGCGGCTGTGCTCGGAAATGGAGGTCGGGCTCGAAAAGGGCGGCCCCGCGCCCGTCACGCTCGCCCGATCGTACACGGCTTGCCGCCCGGGAGGTCCCTTACCTTCCAGACGACGAATCCCCAGCCCATGGGATGCGCCCATGGGCCGGGGGGTTGCATCGAGGCTCAGGGTGAGATCCTACTTCTTCTCCTCGTCCACGATCTCGTAGTCCGCCTCGACGACCTCCTCCTCTTCCGGGGAGGCCTCCTCCGGGCCTGGTCCCGCTTCCGCTCCGGGAGCCTCGGCCCCTTCCGCTTCAGCCTCCTGCGCCTGAGCCTGGTAGATCTGCTGCCCGGCCGCGGAGAATGCCTGCATGAGCTTCTCCCTCGCAGCACTCATCGCGCCTGCGTCGTCGCCCTTCAGCGTCTCCTTCGCCTCCTCCAGGGCGGCGTCCAAGGGCTCCTTCACACCTGCGTCGAGCTTCTCCCCCCACTCGGACGTGTCCTTTTCCACCTGATAGACGAGGGTGTCGAGCGTATTGCGAGCTTCGACCTTCTCTTTCTTCTTCTCGTCCTCTTCGCTGTGCGCCTCAGCGTCCTTGACCATCCGGTCGATCTCGTTCTCGCTCAGCCCCGAGGAAGCTTCGATGCGAATGCTCTGTTCCTTCCCCGTCGTGCGGTCCTTCGCCGAGACGTTCAGGATCCCGTTCGCATCGATGTCGAAGGTGACTTCGACCTGAGGTTGCCCACGGGGCGCCGGTGGAATTCCGGTGAGCTGGAACTTCCCGATCGTTTTGTTGTCGACCGCCATCTTCCGCTCACCCTGCAGGACATGGATCTCGACGGTGGTCTGATTGTCCTCCGCGGTGGAGAAGACCTCGGTCTTCTTCGTCGGGATCGTCGTATTCCTCTCGATGAGCGTCGTCATGACTCCACCGAGCGTCTCGATCCCCAAGGAGAGCGGGATCACGTCGAGGAGCAAAACGTCCTTCACGTCCCCGGCGAGGACGCCGCCCTGGACGGCCGCGCCGATCGCGACCACTTCGTCCGGGTTTACGCCCTTGTGAGGCTCCTTACCGAAGAAGTCCTGGACCACCTCCTGGACCTTCGGGATCCGCGTCGAACCGCCGACGAGAATCACCTCGTCGATATCCGCGGGATCGAGGCCGGCGTCCTCGAGCGCCCGCTTCATCGGAGGGATGGTGCGCTGCACGAGGTCGTCGACGAGCTGCTCGAACTTGGCGCGGGTCAGGGTCACGTTCAGATGCTTCGGCCCTTCCTGGGTCGCCGTAATGAAGGGAAGGTTGATGTCGGTTTGCTTGGTGCTCGACAGCTCCATCTTCGCCTTCTCGGCCGCTTCCTTGAGACGCTGCAGCGCCATGGCGTCCTGGGACAGATCGATGCCTTGATCCTTCTTGAACTCGGTTACGAGCCAATCGATCACGCGCTGATCGAAGTCGTCCCCACCGAGGTGCGTGTCCCCGTTCGTGGCCTTCACCTCGAACACGCCGTCCCCGAGCTCCAGAACGGAGATGTCATAGGTCCCTCCGCCGAGATCGAAGACGGCGACCGTCTGATCGTTCTCCTTGTCCAGCCCGTACGCGAGCGAGGCCGCCGTGGGCTCGTTGATGATTCGAAGTACTTCGAGTCCGGCGATCTTACCGGCGTCCTTCGTCGCCTGGCGCTGTGAATCGTTGAAGTAGGCGGGAACCGTCACCACGGCTTGGCTCACGGACTGGCCGAGGTAGTCCTCCGCGGTCTGCTTCATCTTCTGCAGGATCATTGCGGAGATCTCGGGAGGCGAGAACGTCTTGTCCACGTTCTGGACGTTGACCTGAACCCGGCCCTGGGCGTCCGCGACCACGTCGTACGGTACGAGCTTCCGCTCCTCCTCCACCTCGGAGTGCTTCCGGCCCATGAAGCGTTTGATCGATGAGATCGTATTCGTCGGGTTCGTGATCGCCTGGCGGCGGGCGACCTGGCCCACGAGTCGTTCGCCGTCCTTCGTAAAGGCGACAACGGAAGGAGTCGTTCGGCCTCCCTCCGCATTGGGGATGACCGTGGGCTCGCCGCCCTCCATCACCGCGACCACGGAGTTCGTCGTGCCCAGATCGATGCCGATGACCTTGCTCATATGGCTCTGCTCCCTGTCCATTCCGCTGTGCTCGTTCTCGAAGGCGGCCCGGTTCGATCCGAGCCCCGTACGAGGTCGCTTGAAGCAACCTCCGTGCCCGGCGTTTTCCGCGGAATTCGGAAGGGATCGGCCAATCTGGCGGAGGTCGGAGGTCGGGCTGGCGGGGATCGAGAGTGGGAGCCGCCGGAGTGGCAGGAACGGCGTATTCCGCCTACCCTTTCCTCCATGGATACGGTCATCGCTTACGATCGGGCCCTGGATGCTTTGAGGGGCAGGCTTCCCGCCGATCCGGAGGCGTTCTTCATCCTCGGCTCCGGTCTGGGCTCCCTGGTGGAGGAGCTCTCCTCAACGGTGCGGGTCCCCTTCGAGGAGGTGCCCGGCCTCCCAAGCGCCGGAGTCGCTGGGCATCGCGGCGAGTTCGTCTTCGGCACCCTGGAGGGTCGGCCGCTCCTCCTCCAATCCGGACGGTACCACCTCTACGAAGGGCACCCCCCCGACATTGCGGCGGCACCGGCACGGATCGCGGCGGCTCTCGGCGTGCGCTGCCTGATCGTCACGAACGCCGCGGGGGGCGTCCGGCGGACGGTCCCGCCCGGCTCTCTCGTTCTGCTGGAGGACCATCTCAACCTGATGGGGAGGACCCCGCTGGCGGGCTCGGTCCTGGCCGGAGAAGAGCGCTTTCCGGACATGAGTCGCCCCTACGACCCAGGTCTTGCCCAGTCCTTTCTGAGCGCAGCGCAGAGGATCGGGATCGCGCTCCACAGGGGCACCTATGCAGCCGTGCTCGGCCCCAATTACGAGACTCCTGCGGAGATCCGGATGCTGGAGCGGATCGGGGCGGACCTGGTCGGGATGTCCACCGTTCCGGAGGTGCTGGCGGCTCGAAGCCGAGGCCTCCCCGTCGCGGCGATTTCCACCGTTACGAACTGGGCGGCCGGCGTCGGTTCGGATCCGCTCGATCACGCCGAGGTGCTGGAGGTCGGGCGACGGGTCTCTCTCGGCCTCCGTCGTTTGGTGCGGGCCGTGGTCCCCGAGCTTCCGTGAGGGAAGGGCTGCTTACCGTGCGTCCGCGCCCGCGAAGTGGTTCACCGGTCCGTGGCCTCGCCCGAGCCCCGGAGCTTCCCGGATTGCCGCCGCTACGAACCGGATCGCCTGGTCAACCGCCTCCGGGACCGGCAGCTCGCGGGCAAGCCCTGCCGCTGCGGCGGCGGAGAGGGTGCAACCGGTCCCGTGGACATGGCGGGTGCGGATGCGGGGTCGCCTCCATTCCCGTAGCTCTGTTCCGTCCCACAAGACGTCGACCACCTCGTCCTCTTCTCCGTGCCCGCCTTTGACGAGCGCCGCCGTCGCGCCCATTTCCACCAACCTCCGCGCGGCAGTCCGCATCTCTCGTAGGGTTCGCACAGGGCTACCCACCAGGATCTCCGCCTCGTGAAAGTTGGGAGTGACCAACGTCGCCACCGGCACCAGCTCGCTTCCCACTGCGGACTCGGCGCTCTCGTCGAGGAGACGGTCGCCGCTGCTGGCCACCATCACCGGGTCGAGGACGTAGTTCCGCAGTCCGTGCTTGCGGATCGCAGAGGCGAGCTCCTCGACGAGCGGGGTGGTCGCGAGCATGCCGCTTTTGAGAGCCACCGGGGGTAGGTCCTGGACGACCGCATCGATCTGCGCCCGCACGATCTCGACGGGGATCGGGTGCACGGCGGCCACTCCCAGAGTATTTTGAGCGGTGATCGCGGTGATCGCGCTCGTTCCGAAGACGTGGAACCGATGAAAGGTCTTCAGGTCGGCCTGAATTCCGGCGCCCCCGCCGCTGTCACTGCCGGCGACGGTCAGGGCGATGGGAAGGGATGTCGCGTTCATCGCGGGTCTGTCTCCTGGTTCGGCGTTGAGCATCGCGCCTGGTGGCACGATGAACGATCGGGCGCGCTGGAGTGTCCGCTTCGCGTGCGCACATCAAGTATATCGGACCACGGGAGCGTCATGGAGAGCTCGAATGAGGAGTTGGGGAGCTTGGGTCGAGGACGACGGGCGCTTCTTCGGAATCTCGATTCCCGGAAGCGGAGTCGGGAGGGCCGGGTTCTGGTGGAAGGGGGG
>SLFU01000005.1 GCA_007124095.1 Gemmatimonadota bacterium | reverse complement strand
GGGTGCGCGTTCGATACATGCACGCCGACATCGACACCATCGAACGAATGGAGATCCTGAGGGGGTTGCGGCTCGGCCGGTTCGACGTGTTGGTGGGCATCAACCTCCTCCGTGAGGGGTTGGACCTCCCCGAGGTCTCCCTGGTGGCCATCCTGGACGCGGACAAGGAGGGGTTTCTCAGAGACGCCCGGTCGCTCATTCAGACCATCGGGCGCGCAGCGCGCAATGTGCGGGGTTGCGCCATCCTCTACGCCGACCGGATCACGGATTCCATGCGCCGGTGCATTGATGAAACCGAGCGGCGCCGCGAGATCCAGACACAGTTCAACGAAGATCATGGAATCACGCCCGAGACGATCCGAAAGAGCGTAGAGCAGATCGAGTTCTCTACCCGGGTGGCGGATGCCCGTGGGGTGGCGCCGCCCAAGGTTGCCGAGGCACTTGCCTCCTACCAGGACGAGATGAATGTGGAGGAGTTGGTGAAGGTATTGGAGCTGGAGATGACTCAGGCCGCCGCCGAGATGGACTTCGAAAAGGCGGCGCTCCTCCGCGACGAGCTCCTCCAGCTGCGGGCCAGGATCTCATGATCCTCAGCGAGGGGGAGGTCGTGCGCTGGGGACGGCGGATCGGCCGTGAGGTAGGGACCCCCGTCTTCCTCGGGATCCGCGGCCAGCTCGGTGCCGGAAAATCGGTCCTCGCACGGGCCGTGGCCCGGGGAGCCGGCGTGGATGGTGCCATACCGTCTCCGACCTTCAACCTCCTCTTTCGATATGCGGGCCGGGACGACCTCGAGGTGGTGCACCTCGACCTGTACCGTCTCCGGGATCCCGAAGAGCTCTGGGAAATCGGTTGGGAGGAGCTCGGCCACGGCTCGGAGATCGTGATGGTGGAATGGCCCGAACGGGCCGGGGCTCGCCTTCCGGAGGATCGGTGGGATATCCACCTTTCGGTGCTGGAGCCCGGATCCCACCGTAGGGTGATTCAGGTCCATCGGGTTGGCTCCCCGCCCCATCTTCCGGGGTTCCCGGTGACGCTGGAGCGGAGCTCGTGACGTCCGGGCAGGTCCTCCTCGCCTTCGATACCTCGACTCCGGTCGGATCGGTGGCCGTCTCGAGGGAGGGGGAAATCCTGGCCCGTGGCGTCCTCCTCCACTCCGGCGAACACGCAGCTCGGCTGGTTCCCATGATCTCCGAGCTTCTGGAGGAGGCGGGCGTGCCGCGAGGTCAGATCTCGGGTGTGTTGGTGGGCCGGGGGCCGGGATCCTTTACTGGGGTCCGGATCGCAGCGGCGACCGCCAGGGGCCTCGGGACGGCGCTCGGAATCCCACTCTGGCCTCGCTCCTCTCTGGCGGCTGGGGCCGCCTCCCTCGGAGTGGTCCTTCCCGAGTCGGTGGGGCTCGGGATGAAGATGGACGGGGCAAGGCTGCCGCGCGAAGCGGAGGTTCGACCCCGGTATGTCCTCTTCGATGCCCGCGGGAACCGCGTTTACGCCGCCTGTTATCGCTTCGTCTCCGGACGAATGGAGACATTGGTGGAGCCTCACGCAGCGACGGTCCATGAGGTGCTGGAGGGCGAGCTCCCCGATGGCACCCTCTTCTGCGGAGACGGGGCGCTGCGCCACCATGCACTTCTCGAAAGTGCCGGGTATTCGGTCCTCCCGCTCCCGGCAGGTCTGCCAATGGCCGAGGGACTCCTTCGAGTGCACACCCTTCGAGGGGATGAGGCGCCGGTGACGCCGACGGCACGGTGGGAGCCCGAGTACCTTCGAGGGTCCTCCGCTCGGCGTCCCTCCGTGCGAGGGAGGAGCCCGGGGTGAAGATCCGGGACGCCCGTCTGCGGGACCTCCCTACGATCGTTACAGTGGAGCGTGCCTCGTTTTCCACTCCCTGGAGCCCCGCAGCGTTCCGAAGTCTCTTCCACCGGGAGCGGGTTCGTTTCATAGTGGCCGAGATCGAGCGGAAGGTGATCGGTCATGCCGTGCTTTGGTATGCCTTGGATGAAGCCGAGTTGGCCGATCTCGCGGTGTCTCCGGAATCTCGGGGCAAGGGGGTGGCCCGAGCTCTGGTGGAACGTTTGATTGAGGAGGTTCGGGACGTCGGCGTCAGGAGGATCTTCCTGGAAGTTCGGGAATCCAATATCCCGGCGCTCGAGCTGTATCGAGGGAGGGGCTTTCGCGAAGTGGGGATTCGAAAGGACTACTACGATCACCCGGGGGAAGACGCGCGCGTCCTCCAACTGGATCTTGAGATGGAGACATGACGGAATATCCGGTGTATCGGGGCCGCAGGCTTCGGGATGGCTCTGCGGTTCGATCTCTCGTGCGGGAGACCCGGCTTTCCCCGGAGCAGACCCTTCTCCCCCTCTTTGTCGAGGCCGGCGAGGGGATCCGGATAGAGGTCCCCTCCATGCCGGGGGTCTACCGAAGCTCGGTCGAAGGGATCCTGGAGGATGCCCGAGAAGCGATGGAGCTCGGCGTCGGCGGAGTGATCCTCTTCGGGATCCCGGAGACGAAGGATGACGAGGGGAGCGGGGCCTGGGCCGAGGACGGGGTCGTCCAGACTGCGGTAAGGGAGCTCAAGGCGGAGTTGCCCGAGCTTCTCGTGGCAACCGACGTTTGCCTCTGCGAGTACACTTCCCATGGGCATTGCGGGGTGTTGGAGGGAAACGGTGTGTTGAACGATCCGACTCTTGAGCTCCTGGCTCGAACCGCCCTGAGCCACGCGCGGGCGGGAGCGGATATCGTCGCTCCCTCAGATATGATGGACGGACGGGTCGGGGCGATCCGACAAGCTCTCGACGGGGCCGGCTTTCCCCAACTCCCGATCATGAGCTACGCGGTCAAGTACGCTTCGGCCTTCTACGGGCCCTTTCGGGATGCGGCGGACTCCACGCCCTTACTCGGAGACCGCCGGGGATACCAGATGGACCCCGCCAATGCCGAGGAGGCTCTTCGGGAGGTGTGGGCGGACCTGGAGGAGGGGGCCGACATCGTCATGGTCAAGCCGGCGCTGGCCTATCTCGACATCATTCGGCGAGTGAAGGACGAAGTGGAGGTCCCGGTCGCGGCCTACCACGTCTCGGGTGAGTATGCGGCGATCATGGCGGCGGTCGAGCGCGGCTGGCTGGGGGACGAAGCGATGGAGGAGGCGCTCCTTTCGATCCGACGGGCCGGAGCGGACATCGTGATCTCCTATTGGGCCCGGGAGTTCGCACGGCGCTGCTGAGACCGTGATCGAGAGCTGCGAACGGAGTGGTCCACATTGGAAACATTTGACGCGCCAGCGTTGACCCTCCCCACTCTCCCCCGTATCTTCACGAGGACAAATTTGGATCCCCTCCGGCGGAACGCGCTCCTCGCGGCGAACCCGCTTACCTCTCCGATCCAGAAGGAGCCGTCATGGTCTGTGCGACGGTCGCCCCCTCGGCGTCATCCCTCCTCCTCGTGTCGCTCCTCGCACTGGCCGCACCCGGATTCCTGGGCGCCCAGGAACCCTCGGATCCCGCGCCCGTCATAGAAATGGAACTCGACGGGAGGCACCTCGACGAGGGCAATGACCTCCTCGATTACCAGGCCCGGAGGCAGCTTCTCCGCTACGAGCCTTTCGAACCGGTGGGAGTTCCGGAAGTACCGATCGGAGCGCGGACGGTCTTCTTTCAGGACCGGGAGCACGACGCCTTGCCTCCGCAGGTGCTCATCCAGCCGGCGGAAGAGATCGCCGCCCTTCCGAGGGCGGTGTTCGAGGCGGCGGGCTGGCTCGAACTACCCGGGGGAGCGCATCGGGAGCGTTCGGGGGAGGTTATTGGTTTTGCCGGGGACCAGGGCGCGGGTCTCGGCCGGGGCTCGGTCCATCCCTATGACGAGGTTCGCATTCAGTTCCTCGCGGAGCGTTTCCCTGCAGTCGGCGACGAGCTCCTCCTTTTCAGGATCCAAAGGACGATCGAGCACCTTGGGGAGGTCGTCGTGCCTTCTGGACGAGCTCGAGTCATCCGGGTCGAGGGGGGAGGGGTGGTGGCAGAGGTCGTCCAGCAGTACGATCGGGTCCAGATTGGACATCTCGTGGGGCCCCGGCGGATCTTTCCACTTTCTCCCGGCGTACACCCCGGAGATTCGGATCTCAGTCTAGAAGCCAACCTCCTGGCGTTTCAGGAGGAGAAGGAGCTCCATCTTCCGGGCGACTTCGCTTTCATCGATCGTGGGAGGAACGATGGGCTGAAGGTGGGGGACGAGTTCGTGGGCCTTGCCGGGGACGGCGAGGGTTGGGCGGGCCGTCCGGTAGCCGGGTTCCAGGTCGTTGGCCTTCAGGACCGGGTAGGAACCGTGCGTCTCACCTCGTCAGCGTCCCCGAGCTCGGTCCGCCCCGGGCTGAGGCTCATGCTTCAACGGACGATGCCGTGACCAGACACGGGCGGGTCTCCCTGCACACGGGATCCGCCGACCCCAGGCGCCGCGCCTCGTGATTCACTTCTCCACATTTCTCCTCTACCTCGGAGCCTTCGTCCTCTGGGTCTTCCTGCTGTTCAAGGGGTCCCGGGGCCGAGGGGCTCTTTTGGCCTCCGCCCTCACGGCGGCTGCCGTGGTGCTCCATGGGCTCGCTCTTGCGGGATTCTGGCTGGTCCACGGGGAGCTTCCCCTGGTCGGCCCGGGGGCTGCCCTTTCGAGCCTCGCCTTCGTCGGCGGGGTCGCTCTAGCTGTAATGCTCCCCATGAGAGAGGTCGCGCGAGTCGCGATTGCCCTCCTCCCCATCATCGTCCTGGTGCAGGGAGCGGCGCTGGCTCTCGGCATCGAGCCCGCCCCGATGACGCTGGATTTCCAGGGCACGGGGTTCGTCATACACGTCGGCCTCGCCTTTCTCGGCCTCCAGGGGCTTGCACTGGCCTTCGCCGCGGGGGTCCTCTACCTGATCCAGCACCACGAGCTGAAGGAGAAGCGCCTGGGAAGGATCTTCTTCTTCATCCCCCCGCTCGCCACCCTGGAGAGAGTGGGTCGGGTCGGAGTCTGGGTGGGCTTCGCCTCGCTCTCCCTGGCTCTCGTCGTCGGATGGGCGTGGACCGTGCAGCACCGGGGCTCCCTCGAGATGTCGGATCCGAAGGTCGTCTGGTCGGTCTTGAGCTGGTTCGTCTTTCTGGGGATATTCGCGGCTCGCTTGGGGAAGGGGAGGACGGAGTACCGGAGTGCCCTCGCCGCGGTCGTGGGGTTTGCAGTCGTTCTCGGGACGTATCTCGCGCTACGGATCACGGCGGGAGGGAGTGGGCTCTTCCTATGACGAAGGGGATCGATTCAGGACCGATGGAGGCTCAGGCTTGACGATGCCGCTATCCGTGGTGGGAGTGAGCCACGACACGGCTCCGGTCGAGGTAAGGGAGCGCCTGGCGTTCGGGCCCTCCGAGGCCTCCCGAGCCCTGCTCTCGATCCGGGAGGAGGACGGGATCGAGGAGGGTGTCCTCCTCTCGACCTGCAATCGTACCGAGATCTACCTCTTCCCCTCTCACGCGGATCGTTCGATCTCCGTAGTGGAGAGGATCCTCTCGCAAAAGGCCGGCTTTTCGGGGGGGGAGCTTCGCGAGCATCTCTTCCAGGTCTCCGGCGAACAGGCCGTGCGGCATCTATTCGAGGTGTCTACCGGACTCGACTCGATGGTTACGGGAGAGGCAGAGATCCAGGGGCAGGTGAAGGACGCCTACGAGCGGGCCGCAACCCTGCCGGTCGATCCTCCGATGGCCGGGCCGGTTCTGAACAGGCTATTCCAGATGGCGCTCTCGGTGGGAGGACGGGTCCGAGCCGAGACCTCGATCGGGGAGGGATCGGCTTCGGTGGCTTCCGTCGCGGTCGAGTTGGCCAGGAAGATCTTCGGTTCGCTCCACGGGAAGCGCGTCTTGATCCTGGGGGCTGGCGTCACCGGCG
>SLFU01000227.1 GCA_007124095.1 Gemmatimonadota bacterium | reverse complement strand
GATGTCGTGCGCGAGGCGAGGGAAACTCGCATGATCCGGACCGTAGCTCTGCACCGCTTCTCTCGCGTAGGCGAGCGCGCCTTCCCGGTCGCCCGAACGCCCTTCAAGGGCGAAGAGGTCGTGGAGCGCGAGGGCCTCCCCTTCCCGGAGGCTCTGTCTGCGGGCGCGGCGCAGAGCCTTCAAGAAGCTTCTGCGAGCTGCCGGAAGCGCGCCTCGGCGAAGCATCATGATACCATGGCTCAAGTAAGCCCTGACGTAGGGCTCCCAGTTTCCCGCCTGCCGAGCCAGCCCGATTCCCCGGTAGTACCAAGCCTCCGCCCGTCCGTATTCGGCCAAGTCCCGTGTGGCTCGACCCACCGCCACCGCGAAAGTGGGATCGGCGGGACAGGCGAGCGCGGCGGCCTGGAGGAATTCCAGGGAGGTCCGGGGCGCCTGCTTCTTCTCTGCCCATGCGGCGACCCGGTTGCATGCGACCCCCACGAATTCGGGATCCACCCGGCTCGGGCGGGCCAGTACCGCGAGCAGATCCTCGAGAGCCTGCCGGAGGTTCACCTCGTCTCCGGGCACCGCCGAGAGGATCTCGACCTGGCGGCGTTCCTCCGCCCCCTCGTCATAGAGCGACCGACGCGCATTGGGGTCGGATTCCGTCCAGAGCAATACGGATCTCAGCGATTTCCACAAGACCATCCCTAGCTCGTTGCGGAATTCCTCCAGGATGGAGAGACCCTCCGGACCGGGTCCTTCCCCGCTCTGAAGGAGCGGCGGTGGAATCCTCCACCGCCTGGTCTTGCTTTCGCTGTCGGTCTTTGGTCTCGTGGAGAGCATGTTCTGTTCCTGGTCGATAGCAACCTTCTATAACATCGAAACGGGGCGGCCCCGCCGAAGGGTTTCAAGCTAAAACCTTCAGGCGGGTGAAGTCCAGCGTTCTTAACCCTTTTTCGCTGATAAGATCCGGAGATCAAGCATGAGGAAGCCGGGGATGGCTGGCGGCGCCTGGAGATTTTCCCTTTGGCACCCTCGTCAGGGCTCTGTAACAACGGGCTCCTCCGGCTCCGTGAGCGCCACGAACTCCACCAGGAGCTCGTCGGGGCTCCGGGGGTCCAGCCGGACGAGGGAGACGGAGACAGGGAATCGACTCCGGAAGCTGAGGTGACGGTGGTGCACGGGGCCCTCGAACTCGAGGGGAGCGCCCTGCTCGAGGGCTTCCTCCAGGCGTACCGCGTGAGCGGGGTCGCAGCGGAAAAGACCGTCGCAGCGCTTGCCCTTTCCAAGAGCGGGAAGCGATTCGATGACCGCGTATCCACGGCCGCGGATCGAGGCGAGAAGGGCCTCGGGCTCAGTCGATGTCATCGGAGGGTGTCGGGCTCCGTCTAAAGGTTTGGATTCGTTGGGCGATCGTGCGCTGCCGTTCGAGGAGCTGAGCTCGCAGGTCTTTTCGCCCGTGAAGGAGGATGCGCTTCAGGTCCCCGACCGCCACGTCCCAGCGGTCTCGGATCCTGAGTGTCAGGAGGCCGAGGAGTGGGAGGAGCCCGAGGGTCCAGAGCGCGGGCTGCCATCCCATGAACTCTCGCAGAGTGGCGGCGATCAAGAGGATCCATCCCCCGAAACAGGCCGCTCCTCCCAGCACCTTGTACGTGGCGCGCCGGTCTGGAGTAAGGTGGAACCACGGCTGGGCCCGGGTCATCAGCAGGTAGGGAGGCAGGAAGACGATGGATCCGACCATAGCCAGGGGCGTCGCCATGCCGAAGAAGAAGAGATTCCGGATCGTCCAGCGTACCGCCACGGACCACTTCGGAATCTCGTGGAGGTCTCGGGCCTCCACTCCGAGTGCGCCGAGGACCCGCATGTGCTGGGCGATCTCGGTCGCGAGGGGCTCCCAGTCGCTTCCTCCCCCGTGGCGGACTCGTTCCAGCCAGCTCGCGGTCCGCCGCACCCGAACGAGCCACCGCATGGGCTCGGAGGCGGAGGCGGTAGAGCCTCTGTTACGGGAAAATTCGGCGTCGTGGATCGCCTCTGCTCCGAGGACCACGGGGAGATCGTCCCAGCCCTCGAGGTTCACCGTGATTCTGGACAGGCCGGTGCGGATGCGGCGCGTCAACTCCCTGACTTCCTCCGGCGACGGATCACGGGGTCGGACCAGATCGTCCCATCGCACCGGCTTTCCCACAAGCACGAGGCTCTCGGAACGAAAGCGCTCCTTGTCGCCCCGGAACGTGATGCCGACCGGCAGGATGGGGAAGTAGCGTCCGAGGTTTCTCGCGGCGCCCAGGGCGATTCGAGCGGCACCGGTCTTCAGGGGCACGAGCGACGGCTCCGAGTGCGAGACACCCTCCGGAAAGATCCCCACGACCGAGTTGCCGGCGAGAGCGCTCCACACTGCGGAAAACATCTCCGTGTTGCGAGCGATCTTCTCAGGGTCGTCCGACCGCCGATAGATCGGGATGGCGCCCCATGCGCGCAGCATCCATCCCGTCAGTGGCGCCTCCAGCAGAGGTGCGCGGGCAAGGAAGCGGACCGGTCGCTGGGAGACTGCGGCCACGAGCGCCGGATCCATGAGCGAGTTCGGGTGGTTCGCCACGAGGAGGACCGGGCCGGCGGCGGGGATCGATTCTCCCGCGACCGTGATCCGATAGTAGGTCCGGGCCGCGAAGCTGGTGATTCCGTGGAGATGCCGGGAAAGCCACATCAAGGGGCGGTCCGACTCCGTGCCCGGCTCATGGGCGCCGGGGGGTCAGATGTCGATCCACCTCGATTATCAGCCCCGTCAATCCGCCGGCATCCCGTCGACTCGAGAAGCGCAGGTCCTGGATTCGGACCGTCCAGCCCTGGGAGTGCTCCTGCACCTCGAAGAGGGGAAAACGACTCCATACGAGATAGTTCCGGGCGTCTGGGTGCGACCGGGCTGCCCGAATCACCGGGTCTGGTGGATGAGTCCGAACCGGTTCGGAGCGTAACACGAGTCGAGGTCGGGGCAACCAGGAGAAGTTCCCGAGATGGTACACTCCCTCCGTCCGGAGGATCACCTCGCTGCGAAAGGGATTCGCGGGAACGGGCCCGACCATCACATCGTCGACGGAGTCGATCCCGATCTCGGCGGCCGCGGCCAGGGTCACCCTCTCCGCAAGGAAGGTCTGACCCACCATCGCCAGGATGAAGAGAGCCGCCGCCACCACCGCTCCTCGGGTGATGCGCTCCGCGAGCTCTGGTAGGGGGGTGGGGCCCAACAGGAGGCGCAGGGCGACCCATCCGGCGAGCCCGATGAGCCAAGCCTCACGAGCCCAAGTGGGAACGGCCCCCGCCACGAGCACCGGGACGGACAACCCGCCCGCGAGGATGAGCCAGAAGAGGAGGGAGGCGTGTCGTGCCGAATGTTGGAAACCCAGGGCTCCGCCCAGGAGGAGCCAGAGCCATGGATCGAGAATGAACAGGGAGTCGCCGTAACTCCACCTGCCGTCGAACGGCATTAGCCAGCGCATTCCGTAGGTGTTCAACCAGTCCAACGCGGGATGAGTCCAGACCCCGAGGGCCGCGAGTCCGACGAGAGGGGTGGGACGAGCCGGATCAGCTTCCGGATCCCTCCGAGCTCGGACGCAACGGTCCCATAGGAGGACGCTGCCTGCGACCAGGAAGGGCAGTACGATCAGCGCGGGGATTCCATGCGTGATGCCCCGCCTCCAGGCGACGGCGGTGTAGGGACCCCAGGCCTGCGCGACGATATCGATGTCCGGCGCGTTTGCGCCCAGGATCAGGGTCGCGGTCGCGAGGGGGGTTGTCCTGCGGAGCCCGCTCGCGGAGAGGGAGGCGCCGACGAAGGTGTGGGTTATCGGATCCAAGAGCGTCTCTGGTCCGGGGAGCGGGTCTTCGGTACCATACGGGCGCCACTCACCGGGAGAAGGGGGGTCCCTTCTCTCCCGGTCTTGTCGGAGATCGCCCCACCTCAGACGACGCCGTGAGCCCACTCGAAGCCGTCCTCCTGGGAATCGTCCAGGGCATTTTCATGTTCTTTCCGGTGAGCTCCACGAGCCACCTGGTCCTCGTCCAGCACTGGCTGATCGAACGGGGTTCCGACATCCCGGCGCCCGATTCCGCGGAGATGATCTTCTTCGATCTCGTGGTCCACATGGGAACGCTGATCTCCATGGCGGTCGTTTTCCGGGCGAGCCTGACTCGGTTCCTCAGCCAGTTTCTCTCAGGGGTGCGGGTGGGCTTCCGGGGGGAGGGAAAGGCAGCGGGCCGGAGACGTCTCACGGTTCGACTCGGTGTGATGGGACTGGTTTCCGTTGGGGTGACAGGTCTCGTGGGATTTCCTCTCAAGGCCGTCTTCGAGGAGGTCTTTGCACGCCCGAATATGATCGCCGGCACCCTCTGCGTCACGGGAATCCTCCTCTGGTGGACCGATGTGCTGCCGCGCAGGACCCGCAGGCTCGAAGGGATCGGGGTGGGAACTGCCGCCGTGGTGGGGCTCGGACAGGCACTGGCCCTCCTCCCCGGCCTTTCTCGAAGCGGCACGACGATTGCCTTCGGGCTCTTCTGCGGGATGAAGCGGCGTTGGGCGGCGGAGTATTCCTTTTTCATCGCATTCCCCACGATTGTGGGAGCTTCCCTCCTTCAGTTCCTCGAGGTCCTTTCGCTGGAGGCGCAGGGAGCGATCGGCATCGTGCCTCTCGCGATTGGATTCGTCGTGGCGGCGGTGGTAGGGATCGCCTCACTTCACGTTGTCCTACGGCTCCTCTACCGGGCCCGCTTCCGATTCTTCTCCTACTACGTCTGGGCGCTTGCGGCTCTCATCCTGCTCGCGACCTCCCAGGGTTGGCTCGCCGGTGTCGAGCTGGTGGATTGAACGCAGTGGCCCTCGATCTCGATCGATGACCAGGCTGCGCCGGCACCGGGAGCAGATCCACCAGACTCGGTGCCTCACATAGCTGACTTCCGAAGGAGCCGCCACGGGTCGGGGATCCAGCTCGTCGCCGCAGCGGGGGCAGTTGAGCGTCCTGCCCCCCCGGGCGAGCTCCCGAAGTCGAGCGACCTCTTCCTTGGAAAAGACCTGGGACGGGTCCATGATTTCTCCTCCTTACCGGGGTGAAGGGGGGCCTTCCGAACGAGCGCCGTGGGCCGTCCGGAGCGGCTTCGAGCAACCCAACCCTTTGGCACAAGATCATTTGAAGGACGCCAGGGGGAGGTAGCGCAACCGCGCCCCCACTCCTGCACGGCCGATGATCGCGATCCGGGTATCCCAATCTAGGCCAGCAGTGAAGCGATTTTTCCGGGGGTCGCGTCACTTGACGGGCCTCCGGAGCCCGCTTACCGTTGACTGGACTTCCGGCCGGGGTCATGGTTCCGATTCCGTTGTCTCCGGTGGAAAGCGCGGGGCTCGAGAGAAGCCCACCTTTCCCCCTGGTTTCGTGCGTGTGTCTACGGCTTGGGCTTGCGCGCGGAGTGGGCAGGTTCCTTGGGACGTGGTCGGAGACCTCTGAATTCTTACCACCTTGCAACAGGAGCGACCCTGATGAACAAATCCGAGCTCGTGGACGCACTCGCCGACGCCGCCGGAATGACGAAGGCGGATGCGGGACGTGCGGTCGATGCTCTCTTCGGCACCGACGACGGCATCATCTCCAAGGCGCTCAAGCGCGGCGATCGGGTTCAGATCACCGGCTTCGGCACCTTCGAAACGAAGGAGCGGAAGGCCCGGACGGGCCGGAACCCTCGCACAGGTGAAACGATCAAGATTTCAGCTACGAACACTCCGGGATTCCGGGCCGGAAAGGGGCTGAAGGACGCGGTCAAGCGGTAACTCGGTGTAGGTGACGCCCCCCCCACCCGTTCGGCCAGATCTCCGGTCGGGCTGGCGTGACGAGCGGCTGAAGGCCGCGGTCTCCCGGGAGACCGCGGCCTTCAGCCGCTCGTCACG
>SLFU01000116.1 GCA_007124095.1 Gemmatimonadota bacterium | reverse complement strand
TCGCGGGTCTCTTCGCGGCCGGGGAGGTCGCGTGCGTGAGCATAAACGGGGCGAACCGCCTGGGGTCGAACTCCCTGACCGAGTTGCTGGTCTTCGGGGCCCGGGCCGGTCGCGCCGCAGTGCTTCATGCGGACGACGCTCCCGAACAGCTTCCCGAGAGCGTGCTGCGTCAAGCGCTAGAGGTGGAACGGCGCATCCACGGCGACCTGCTCCTCCGTCGGGGCAACGGGGAGAGGGTGGCGACGATCCGCACGGAGATGCAGGAGACCCTCGAGCGCAACGCCGGCATCTACCGGGAGCGATCCGGGCTCGAAGCGGCGCAGGAGAAGCTGAACGAGTTGAGGGACCGGATGAAGGGGGTCGTGCTTGACGACGGTAGCCTGACCTTCAACACCGAGCTTCCTCACTACCTCGAGATGGAGAACATGTTGGATGTGGCGGAGGCGATCGTCCTTTCGGCCCTCCACCGAGAGGAGTCGAGGGGCTCCCACCAACGACGAGACTTCACCACTCGGGACGACGAGCGGTTCCTGGCGCACTCAATGATCCACCGATCGCCGACCGGGGAGCCGCGCGTCGAGCTCCTGCCCGTGACCGTCACCCGGTGGCCCCCGGGGGAGCGGGTCTACGGCGGGGTGGGCGGGTCCACGGAAAGCAGCGATTCGTAGGATGGAGTTGCGCGAGGATCTGCAGGGGTCGCAGCGCGTACATCGATTCGGAGGTGGGCATGCCGGACACCGTGCAGCTTGAGGTCTTCAGGTACCGACCGGAGGAGGAGGGCGAGCCGGTCTTCGATACCTTCGAGGTCCCGTACCGGGACGAATGGATGGTGCTTGACGCCCTCAATCACATCAAGGATCACGAAGACGGTACCCTCTCCTACCGCTGGGCTTGCCGCATGGGGGTGTGCGGCAGCTGCGGGATGACGGTCAACGGGGAGCCGGTCCTCACCTGCGCGGCCTACCTCGAGGCCTTCCTTCCCGGTCCGATTCGGGTGGAGCCGCTGCGTGGCTTCCCCGTTATCCGCGATCTGGCCGGGGACCTGACCGACTTCATCGAGAAGCTCGAGCGGGTGAAGCCGTGGATCATCCGGGAGGAGACGAAGGATCCGTCGGAGGGGGAATACCTCCAGACCCCCGGGCAGATGGCCGCCTATCGGCGCTACAGCATGTGCATCAACTGCATGCTGTGCTACGCCGCGTGTCCGATCTACGAGCTCGAGCCCGGGTTCATCGGGCCGGCGGCGATCGCCCTTGCGCAGCGCTACAACCTGGATTCGCGTGACGATGGAGCGGAGGAGAGGCACGAAGTCCTCTCCGAGCACGAGGGGATCTGGTCGTGCACCTTCGTAGGCGAGTGCTCGGCGGTCTGCCCGAAGAACGTGGATCCGGCCGGAGCGATCCAGCGCTACAAGGTCGACGCCACCGCGGACTTCTTCCGGTCCCTTCTCACGCCGTGGAGAGATCGGTGAGCCCGCAGCCCCGATCCCCGGCCCAGCACGTCTCCGATCCGATCTATCCGGAGGCCGCGAATCCGAAGTACACCCGGCACCATCCCCGGTGGCATCGGCGCCGGATTCCCATCTTCTGGTGGTTGCGGAAGTGGGTCTACACGAAGTTCATCCTGCGCGAGTTGACCAGCCAGCCGGTCATGTATGCGGCGCTCCTCATCCTCCTCCACGTGTGGATCGTCGGGCGAGGTCCCGAGGCCTACGAGACCTTCGTGGAATGGCTGCGGCACCCGCTCCTCGTCGCTCTCCATCTCTTCGTCCTGGGCGGGCTCCTCTTCCACACGATCACATGGCTCAACCTCGCGCCGAAAGCGCTGGTCCTTCGGGTCGGGGAACGGAGGATCCCGGACGTGCTGGTCCTGGCCGCGCACTACGCCGGATGGATCCTCGTGTCCGCGGCGATCTTCTGGCTTCTGAGAGGAGGGTGACGATGAGGCGCGCCCGAGATCCGTTCTTCTGGGGGCTCTTTAGCGCAGGGGGGATGTTGGCCGCGCTCTTGCTCCCCGCACTCTTTCTGATCGTGGCCGTCGCGGCGCCCCTGGGCTGGTTCGGGATGACGGCTCACGTGGACTGGTTGGCGTTGGTCGGGAACCCGCTCTTGCGGCTCGGTCTCTTCGGCCTCCTTTTCCTGGCCTTCTTTCACGCGGCCCATCGCTTTCGATACACCCTCTACGACGGCATGCAACTCTACCATCTGGACGCCCTGATCAGCGTGCTCACGTATGGGGTGGCCACGGTGTTGACTCTGATTGCGGCCGTGGTGCTTGCGACTGCCGGCTGATGGCCGGCCGGGAACGTTCCGGACGTGAAACCCGAACCCGGGAGGAAGGCATGTTCGAGCTCAAGCGACTCACCCCCGAGGGGGTCGAGATCGCGCTCCGCAAGGTGGAAAGGTACCGGCTCCTGAACGAGCCCTGGCAGGCTGAGAGCATCTGCCTGGACATCCTCGAGCTCGATCCGGATCACCAGGAGGCGCTCGTGTCCCTCATCCTCTCGATCACGGACCAGTTCAAGGCGGAGGAAGGAAAGCGCAAGAAGGAGGCTCTCGAGCTGATCCCCCGACTTCGGAGCGAGTACCAGAGGGAGTACTACTCGGGGATCATCTGGGAGCGGCGCGCCACCACCCTCCTCGCCCGTCGCTCCCCCGGCTTCGGTCCGGTCGCCTATCAGCACCTCAGGCGGGCGATGGAGTGCTACGAGCGGGCGGAGAAGCTCGAGACCCCCGGGGACGATCCCGCCATCGTGCGCTGGAACAGCTGCGCTCGCATGATCATGCGCCACAAAGAGATAAGGCCGGCGGCCGAGGAAACGCGCGAGGTGTTTCTCGAGTAGGCTCCGGTCGAGCGCGGGCTCAGAAGCGAATCCCGAGACCCAGGTCGGCCAGGCCCCGGCTTCGAACCTCCAGCTGTTCGTGGGGGCGGTAGAAGAGGTCGAGCCGGGTGGGCTCCACATTGGAAAAACGCACCCTTAGCCCCACGTGCCGGATCCTGAGCTCGTACCAGGCCATCGCCAGAAGCGAGGTCTCCTCCCGGCTCACCACACCTCCGCCGGCCCAGAATCGCGACAGGAATCCGCTCGTGAGGTCGAACATTGCCCAGACGCGGACATCCTCGCTGCCATCGTTTCGGGTGAATGTAAGCTCCGTACCGACCCGGGTGCGGTAGCGCGGTGAAACGGTGACTTCCCCCCCCATCGAGGGGAGCTGGACATCTCGGATCCACAGGCTCGCGGTATGGCGCTCGCGTGCGGGCGGGCGCGGCACAAGGTTCGCCAACGGGAGGTGGGCGAGGAGGTCCTCCAGGCGGACGTGCTCCCTCCCGTAGAGATGCTCGAGGTCGGGGCCCCGGACGAGCACGGGAACCGTCATGTCCGTGCTGGTGATGCCGTGGTGGTTCCCGGCCCTCACCCAGGGGCCCGCCTTGGGCTTTCCGTCGTTCAGGGAGACGACCACGTCTCCAGTTCGTGGATTGTCGAAGAGCTGCACGATCCGGACTGGAGTGTAGGGGTGCTCGAGGGCGTGGGTGAGCTCCAGCCACTCGTCGGCCTCCAGCCACTCGCCCCGGTAGCCGACCTTCCGGTAGCCGAGGGGGTCCGCGTCTCCGGGTTCGTATCGGATGCGGTCGCCGCGACGGACGAAGGCGAAGGAGCCGCTCGCTGCCAGGCCCACGATCCGGGCGTCGTCAGCCCGGTAGAATGCGAAGTCCTGGGCGGTGGACCGGACGATTTCTTCGGCGACTTCGGCTCGCTCGTCCGGCTCCTTGAGGAAGACGTTCGGGTACGCGAAGTAGGTGGCCCGGTCTCCGAGGAGCTCCTTCACTTCTCGGTCGTAGTCGCGGACCTCGCCGAAGTGCATGCCGTGGTCGGAGTAGATGACCACATTCGCCTCGTCGGGGATCCGGTCCATCAGCCGGGGCAGGTAGTGGTCAAACCGGCGCAGGCTCGCGCGCAGCGCCTCCTCGCCCCAGAGGTGTCCCGCGGTGTCGGTGCCGAACCAGTAGTACTCCATCACGCCGTAGCGTTCGATCATCTCCGGCACGTTCCACATCGCCAGACCGCCCAACGGATCCATGTAGGGAAGCCCGTGGAGGAAGTTGCTGCGGGCCTGCCTGGGCACCGTCCGGAAGTAGAGTCCGAACACCCCCGCTCGCCCGAGAGCCACCTCGGTGTCGCGGTCGAATTCGGCCCAGTCGATGGCGCGTCCCTCGTCCGTGGCTCGTGCCTCGCGCACCCGCTTCACCACGGTCGCGGTAAAGGGGGGAAAGAAGCTGACCCCGTAGGGGATGATCTGCTTGTCGGAGAAGATCCGCGCGAAGTTCGGGAGCCCTCCTCCCTCCAGCTCCGATCGGAAGACCTGGCTGGAAACGCCGTCCACGTGGATCAGCAGGTACATCGGATCGCCGGGGTCCGAGCTCTGTGCCGAGAGGGAGCCCGGAGGGCCCGGGAACGCGACCGATCCGAGGAAGAGAACGGCCAGGTGGGCCATTCGCGGGCGTCTCAGGCGCCGATCTGGAAGCTCTGGGAAACGTCAACGCCGCACACGGTTCCGGACACCGTGACGGAGTGGCTCAGGCCCGACGTCGATCCCTCGGCGTTGAAGCTCACGTCGACCGAGCAGCTTCCACTCCCGTCGTCGAACTCCCAGGAGATCCCGCCGGTCTGGGAGCCCTGAACCGAGAAGCTCTCCTCGCTGACCGTAGCCGACATGCTGGTGGCGAGATTCGGGTTGCCGTCGAAAGTCCAGGTCATCCCCCCACCGGACGCCGAGCACGCCTCGTGCGTCTCGGTGAAGGACCAGGACAAGGTCTCCCCGTCCGGATCCCCGTCGAACTGTCCGACCACCTGTACGTTGCCTCCGAGCGGACAGGGCCGCGTCTCCTCGATCGAGACCGCCGCGGGCCCACCGGAGCCGGGGGCCGGCGAGGAGGACGCAAATCCGGCAAATCCGAAGAATCCGAGTCCCACGCCTCCGACCTGGACCAGAGCTTCCGTCATCGCCTGCACTTCGGCCTGGGTGAGGTCGCCGGGATCTCCCGGATCCGTGGGTGAGGGTCCGTCGTCGTCGCCGCAGGCCGCGAGGCCGAGGGCGAAGGTCGTTGCGAGCGTAAGGACTCCGAATCGAGCCGGCCGCATCTTGAACCTCCAACTGTGTAGTCAGGTACCTTGTCAGCTTCGAATCGCACATCAGAACGTGTGTGCGTCTTCCCACCAATGCAACCGGTGGGGCGGTCGATCGACGACGACCCGACCGGTTCCCCGCACTCCGCCCTTGATCTCGCATGATGACTGCCGCATTCGCCCTGCTTCCGATTGCGCTGATCCTCGCTTTGATGGTGGGTCTGCGGTGGTCCGCGGCCCGGGCCGGAGTGGCCGGGATGGCCGCCACGCTCTTCGTCGCGGTCTGGGCCTTCTCGTTCCCGGAGGGGACGCATCCCGCGCTCGACTTCGGGGCGGCGCTCCTCGGCGTCGGAGCCGAATCGGGATTCACGGCCCTCACCATCCTCTGGATCATCGGGCCCGCCCTCGGGATTCATCAGCTCCAGCTCCGGACCGGCGCGGCCGAGACCCTGCGCTCGGCGCTCGGTTCCTTCGCGCCGGACCCGAGGATCCTGGCTCTCCTCGTCGCTTGGTTCTTCGTGCTCTTCATGGAGGGTGCGGCGGGCTTCGGGGCCTCGGTCGCGCTGGCGGCCCCATTCCTGGTCGCTGTGGGGTTCCGGCCCGTGGAGGCGGTGACGATCACCCTCATCGGACATGCGGTCGGCGTGTCCTTCGGGGCGATCGGCACGCCCGTACTTCCCCAGGTGGCGATCACCGGGCTTACGGGACTGGAGATCGCCCGAGCGACGGGGATCTATCACTCGCTGCTGGGCTGGTTTCCCCTCCTCGTGATGCTCGTGCTCGTCGTCCT
>SLFU01000201.1 GCA_007124095.1 Gemmatimonadota bacterium | reverse complement strand
CTCCAGCGCCGGATGGCCGTCCAGCAGGTCGCTCGCCTCGAGGACTATGTCCGGTTCCTGAAAGCGAGCCCGGAGGAAACGGAGGCGCTCTTTCGGGATCTCCTCATCGGGGTCACGCGGTTCTTTCGAGACCCGGAGGCCTTCCGAGCGCTTGCGGACACCATCTCCGACTTGATCGCCAACAAGGCCCCGGGATCCGCTGTCCGAGTCTGGGTGCCCGGATGCTCCACCGGCGAGGAGGCGTACTCCATCGCCATCCTGCTCCGCGACAAGATGGAGGAGATGGAGAAGAGTCTTCGCGTGCAGATTTTCGCAACCGACATTGACTCTCGAGCCATCGAGATCGCCCGCTCCGGGGTCTATCCGAACAGCGTCGCGCAGGATCTTCCCGACGGCGTGTTGACCCGATTCTTCATCCTGGAAGAGAACGAGGAACCCGCGTATCGAATCCGGAAGGACGTGCGAAAGATGCTCATCTTTTCGGAGCAGAATGTGCTTCAGGATCCGCCGTTCTCCCGGCTCGACCTGATCAGTTGTCGCAATTTGATGATCTACCTGAGCCCGGCGCTACAGAAGCAACTCGTTCCCCTCTTCCACTATGCGTTGAATCCGGAAGGCGTGCTCTTCCTGGGGACCTCCGAGAGCATAGGCGACTCAACCGATCTCTTTCTCCCGCTGGAACGCAGGATGGGCCTGTACCGCCGCCAGGAGGTACCCCACGCTCCTCCTCGTCGCCTCCGGGGACTTACTGCGCGTCCCGACAGGAAGCGCTCCCGGACTCGGGAATCCACCACGGGGGCACCCGATGGGGCCCCCATCCACCATCGCCGGCTCACCGAGACCGCCCTTCTGGAGGAGACCGGCTCGGTAGCGGCGTTGGTCGACGAAGACGGAGAGATTCTCTACCTGTACGGGCGGACAGGACTCTATCTGGAGCCGGCCCCTGGAGACGGGGTGATGAATGTGCTGCGGATGGCGCGGGAGGGGTTGCGGCGTACGCTCGCCATCGACTTCCGCAGGGCCACGAGCCAGCAAGAGCGGGTGCGTCGGGAGGGGGTCGAGGTGAAAACCAATGGCGATTCGGTGAGGGTCGACCTGGTGGTGCGACCGGTGTCGGACGGGCTCCCGGCGAGTGAGGGGTCGATGGGAGAACCGAGCTCGCCCCTGTTCCTCGTCATCCTGAAGCCGGTGCCATCTCCTGCTCCGGACAAGGAGGCTCAGGCCGCCCCCGGAGAGGAGAAAACGACCGATCCGGGCCTGACGAGGCGCATCGCCGAGCTGGAGCGGGAGCTGGAGGCCAAGGAGGAGTATCTCCGCGCCACACAGGAAGAGATGCAGAGTACTCACGAGGAGCTGAGGACCTCCATCGAAGAGCTCCAGTCCACCAACGAGGAGCTCCAATCGACGAATGAAGAGCTAGAGACCTCCCAGGAGGAGTTGCAGTCTCTGAACGAGGAGCTGTCCACCGTCAACACGGAGCTCGAGAGCAAGGTGGCCGACCTCTCCCGGGCCCACGACGACATGCAAAACCTGCTGTCGGGCACGGGGATCGCCACCGTCTTTCTGGATCAGCAACTCCGCATTCAGCGGTTCACTCCGACCGCAACCCGGCTCATGAATCTGATCGGAGCCGATGTGGGACGGCCCGTGGGGGACATGGCCACGACGCTGGTGAGCTACGACTCCCTGGCGGCAGACGCCGCCCGGGTTCTGGAGACCCTGGAGACCAGGAAGCTCGAAGTCCAGGCCAGAGACGGCCAATGGTACCTCCTGAGCATTCGGCCCTACCGGACGCTCGAGAATGTCATCCAGGGCGCCGTCCTCACCTTCACCGACATCACGGAGTTGAAGTCGGCGCAGGCTGCGGCCCGGGAGGCCGAAGATCTCCGCCGGCTGGCGGTGGTGGTGAGGGACTCCAACGATCCCGTCGTCTCCCTGGACCTGGAAGGTCGCATCCGAGCCTGGAATCCAGCTGCCGAGCGGGTGTACGGGTGGAGCGAGGAGGACGCACTCCAGATGAACTATCTGGACATGGTCCCGGAGGACCTGAGGGCCGAAATGCGCTCAATTCTCGAAGCGACCGCCGGAAATGCCCAGGAACTCGCCCCCCTCCAAACCGAACGCCTGACCCGCGAGGGCGAGACCGTGACGATCTGGTTCACCGCCAGCGTGCTGGTGGATGAGTCGGGCCAGCCCTACGCGATCTCCACGACCGAGCGGCCCACGTCTCCCGCAGCTCCGGAGGGCGGATGAGCCGAACGGAGAAAGACCCGGACGACACCACAGTCATCCGGGATGAAGACGGGGGCGGCGGTGACCCGTCCGACAGCGGGAACCGAGTGCGGGATGATGCCGCGGACCTCCGCGCACGGGCCGAGGGTCACCTGAAGGACGACCCGTGGACGGCGGCGGCGGCGCTGGACGGGCTTTCCCAGGACGATGTGCAGAAGGTGGTTCACGAGCTGAAGGTCCACCAGATCGAGCTGGAGATGCAGAACGAGGAGCTCCGCCGGACTCGGGCCGAGCTCGAAGCGTCCCATGAACGCTACTTCGACCTCTTCGACCTGGCTCCGGTAGGGTACTTCACGCTGTCCGAAGACGCGCTGACCCTGGAGGCCAATCTCACCGGAGCCACGCTACTCGGCGCGGCCCGAGCCAATCTGGTGGGCCGACCGTTCACCGAGTCCATCCTTCCCGAGGACCAGGACGTCTACTACCAGCACCGAAGGGCAGTCCTCAGCACCAACTCCCCGGCGACCTGCGAGCTCCGGATGGTGCGAGTCGACGGGAGCACCTTCAATGCGCTCCTGGAGTCGGCCCCCTCTCTTCCGGTGCAGAACCGAGCGACGTTTCGGACGGTTGTCAGCGACATCACGGAGCGGACGCGAGTCGAGGCCGAGCGGCGTCTACTGGAGCGGCAGATCCAGCAGCTGGAAAAGGCCGAAAGCCTGGGCCGGATGGCCGGCTCCATGGCACATCATTTCAACAACCTCCTCGGCGTGATCACCGGGAATGTGGAACTGGCCATGGAAGAGGCCTCCGACGATCCGGGACGGAACGCGCCGGCCGTCGTCAGGAGCCTCACCGACGCCCTGGACGGAGCGCGCAAGGCTACCGACCTGACTCAGCGGCTGCTCGCCTACCTCGGCCACACCCAAAGTGAGCCGATTCTCATGGACCTGTCCCAGATCGTCCAAAGGGGGATCCCGCTCCTCGAGATCGCCATACCCTTGGCCACGGAGCTAAAGATTGACCTCCCGTCCCCGGGCCCGTTGGTACGGGCGGATCCGAGCGACATCCAACAGGTCCTGACGAACCTCGTGACCAACGCCTGGGAGGCCTCGGAACCCGAGACGGCCCCCATCCACCTGGCGGTGTCGACGGTCCGAGCTTCCGACATCCCCGAGGAGCATCGATTTCCGGTCGGATGGCAACCGGAAGCCGCGGCCTACGCCTGCCTCCAGGTTCGGGACAAAGGCACGGGAATCGAGCCCGAGCGGCTAAACGAAATCTTCGATCCCTTCTTCAGCACCAAGTCGTTCGGCCGGGGACTGGGGCTGTCCGTGGCACTGGGGACGGTGAAGGCCCATGGAGGCGCCTTGACGGTCACGACACTCCCCGGCCAGGGAAGCAGCTTCCGGGGTTTCGAGGGTAGGTGGCGGACAACACGAATGACCGCGACGACACTCCCCGGCCAGGGAAGCAGCTTCACGGTCTATCTCCCGGTGGCCTCGGCGCCCGCGGCAGCTCCGGGAAAGGAGGACATCCCCGAGGGGGCTGCCAGGGCTGATCGGTCTCCCGGCCAGAAAACCTCCGCGGAGCCCGCTACGGTCCTGGTGGTGGAAGACAACGAGATGGTGCGACGGCTCGCGGTCAGGATCCTGGCCCGGATGGGGTTCCGGGCCGTCGAGGCTGCCGACGGGGTCGAGGCCCTGGAGGTGTTCGAGGCACACCGGGATCAGGTCGGAGTCGTGCTGTGTGACGTGACGATGCCCCGGATGGGGGGGTGGGACACCCTCGCCGCCCTCCGCCGGATCGATTCGGAGATTCCCGTCATCCTCACCAGCGGATATGAGGAGGCGAGCGCTCCTCCAGGGGATCACCCGGACCGGCCCGATGCTTTCCTCGGCAAACCATGGCAGCTCGAACAGCTGCGGGGCGTCCTGGTCAAGGTGCTTGAGAGCCGGGGCGGCAGCCAGAGTCTCGGCCGGTTGGAGTAAAACGACACCGCCCCCGCCTCACCCTGCCGGCTTCCCCCCGGTCGCCAGGTACTCCGCGAAGTCGTCGGGGAGGTCGCTCTTCAGGATGGCCTTCCGGGCACGCTCGAGGTCGTACTCCACCCGAACCACCTCCACGGTCGGCTCCTCGGCTCCGAAGTCCAGGATCACGTAGCCGGCCCGCCAGTCTCCGTCCTTCGGGCGTCCCACCGAGCCGGTGTTCACGAAGAGGACCCCCTCCAGCTCCCGGTGCCAGGGCTTGTGGGTATGGCCGAAGGCGATCACATCGCCGGAGCCCGCCCCCACCCGCTCGGCCATCTTCCGGCAGAAGTCGTCGGAGCGGTCCTCGGTCCAATAGAGGGTGTTCAGGGTCGGGGCCCCGTGGACCAGGATGAGGGTGGGACTCGCCAGGTGGCCGCCCAGCGGGCGCACGTCCAGGCGGAAGGGAAGGGTGCCGAGCCAGGCCTTCGTCTCCGGGGAGACGTGCTCCCGCGTCCAGGCGTAGGAGAGATGGGAGAACTCCTCCTGCCGGGGATCCTCGTAGCGGCAGCCGCAGTGCTTGTAGTCGGTGGCCGTCGTGGAGTCGTAGTTCCCGGCGATGCCCGGGATCCCCTCCACCCGGATCCGGTTCACCACCTCGTCGGGCCAGGGAGCGTATCCCACCAGGTCCCCCAGGTGGTAGACGGCGCCCACGTCGGGGCGGGCCTGCAGATCGTCCAGAACGGCCTGAAGGGCCGGGAGGTTGGCATGGACGTCGGAGATGAGGGCGATCTTCATCCTGAAGCCTCGGGAACGAGGAGCACGGGTGATCGAATGCAGCCGATGACGTCCCGGCTCACGCTGCCCAGGGCCATCCGGCGGATGAGCCCCTTGCCCCGGCTGCCCATGACGAGGAGGGGCGCATCGTCCCCGGAGGCGGCGGCCACGATCGCCTCGGCCGGCTCCCCATCTCCCGCGTGGAGCACGGTTAGACGCCGCCCCTCGCCCTCCCGGGCCAGGGCCCTGGCCACCGATGCCGCGCGCTCCGAGGCCGGGGAAGAGTCGGATGCCAGAAGAATGGGACCATCCATCGGGCAGCAGAATGCCGCAAGGGCGGCCTCGGGGCCATCGCCGTCAGGCTCGATCCGGAGGAAGAGCACCGGGAAGTGGGACTCTTCCAGCACCTTGAGCGTCACACTCCCCACGAAGGCCTCCCGGAGGCGGCTCCGGCTCCTCGACCCGATCAGGATGAGATCGGCCCCTACCTCCCGGGCCGACCGCAGGATCTCCCGGGGCGGGTTTCCCGGGCGTACGTCGGCGGTGACCTCGAAGCCCCGATTCCGGAGGTCGTCCGCATGGGCCTCGAGCGCCTCCCGGTACTCGTCCAGGTGGGCCACCGCCCCGGCGATCGGGTAATCGACCGGCGCCACATGGAGGAGGGTGAGGCGCCGGATCCCGAGGGCCGCGAGCTCCGGCGCGCATCCCACCAGGAGATCCCCCGAAGGAGCCAGGTCCACGGCCACGAGGGCGTGCTCGAACATCAGGTGGCCTCCGTCTGGAGGGCAGGCGAGTCCACGTCCCCGGGGAACTGGTCCCGGGTCACGTTAGCGATCTTGACCAGGAAGAGCATGACGGGCACTTCCACCAACACTCCCACCACGGTGGCGAGTGCGGCACCCGAGTTCAGTCCGAAGAGGACCATGGCCGCCGCCACCGCGAGCTCGAAAAAGTTGCTGGCGCCGATCAGGG
>SLFU01000174.1 GCA_007124095.1 Gemmatimonadota bacterium | reverse complement strand
TCGGCTTCGATGATCGCGGCCTCACGGTTCAGGGATCGAAGGAGTGCCTTCAGATTAGATCTCTCCTCCTCCGACACCAGATCGATCTTGTTCAGGATCAGGACGTCGGCGAACTCCACCTGGTCAGTGAGCAGGTCAGCGAGTGTCCGCTCATCCTCGTCCCCTGCGACCTGTCCGCGATCCTCGAGAAGGTCGTCAGAAGCGAAATCGTCCAGAAACGAACGGGCATCCACGACGGAGACCATGGTGTCGAGCCGTGCGAACTCCGAGAGGGCTCGGCCCTCCTCGTCCTCGAACACGAAGGTCGTCGCGACCGGGAGCGGTTCGGAGATCCCGCTCGACTCGATGAGGAGGTAGTCGAAACGTCCTTCGAGAGCGAGTCTCCGAACCTCCTGGAGGAGGTCGTCGCGGAGGGTGCAGCAGATGCATCCGTTGGTCATCTCCACCAACTGCTCGTCGGTGCGGGAGAGCGCCGCATCTCCGCCCCGGACCAATGCGGCATCGATGTTCACCTCCGACATGTCGTTGACGATCACGGCGACGCGCATCCCCTCGCGATTGGTGAGAATGTGGTTCAGAAGGGTGGTCTTGCCGGCACCCAGGAAGCCGGAGAGTACGGTTACGGGGAGTTGCATGTGTGGGACCCGTGTAGAGGGAGCAAGGACGCGCTCGGTATCGACCGCGTGTCGAGGTGGACGACAACTTCCTGTCATGAGTGTTGCGCCGAGAGTTGGATCCAGCCGCCACCAGGAGGTCACCCCGGGTCGATGCGTCGAATCCGTTGCCGGAGGAGGAAGCCGATTGTCGCGACCCAGGCCAGGAGAAGCAGGCCGAAGGGAACCCCCGCAAAGATCCGCGGCTCGAGGTCGTCCGCCCGTCCACGGAAGGTGGGCATCTGTTGGTACTCCTCGACCAGCAGCGTGCGGTGACCGTAGGCGCGACGCTCGAAGAAGGACCGGTGCTCTTCGTGGAAGTCGAGCACCGCCTCCAGGAAGCGGCGGTTTCGGGGAAGGTCCGTCCCAGCGAGTGCGTCTCCCAGATTCTGGAGCAGTACGGCCGGAGAGAGGGCGGCCACCCCGCGGGCCAGACGTTCCTGGGCCTCAATCGCCTCTCTCTCCCGCGAGAGAATGGCCTCCATCCCCAGATCCACCTCGCGCTGGATCGCGGTCCAGAAGAGAGGAAAATTGTACCTCTCCGGGTCGAATCCGGCGGGACGGAGATCCGGGTGCATGTCGTAGTACCGTTCGACCAGGGCTCCGGGATCGACCCGCACCTCCGTCTCCAGGGCCCGTGTCGTCTCGATGAGCTCCGCCCTCGGAGGCAGCGGATGCACGAAGGCCACGGTCCGGTTAAGGATTGGGGGGACGACCACCACCAGGAGCAGCCAGGCCGACAGGAGAAGGATTCCGTTGGCAGCCGAGCCCCGCGTCACAGTGTTCACGGCTGCGGCGAGGAGGAGCCAGAAGAGGGCGTATCCGCCCACGGCCCCCGTCCACAGGAGGAGGGCTCCGGGCGCAGCCTCCACGAGGCCCATCCAGAGGCCGGCAGGGATCATGACCAGGAGAAGGGCCGCCATCACGAGAAGCCATCGGGCCAGGATCTTTCCGACGGTCAGGGTCCCCATGGGTACAGGTTGCGAGGCAATAAGCTGGAGTGTTCCCTGCTCCCGCTCCCGGGACAGGAGGTCGAAGGAAAGGCCCAAGAGAATAATTGGGAGGAGGAAGACGACGACAAACCCCAGGTCGAACCGGCCGGCCAGCAGATTCTGCGGGTTTTCAAGCTCCTCCTGGTCCAGCCACGAGTCCCTGCGCTCCCCGTTCACCCAGTAGTAATAGGGGCGAATGTCGCTCTGACCGACGCTCAGTGGAGCTGCGGGCCCGGGGGGGAGTCCGGCGAACCGGGGGTAGAAGAGCCCGATGTATCCCGGGTGGAGCGCAAAGGCGTCCGGGGAGGCGGTCGCTCCTTGAGCAGCCCACTCCCGGGCCTGCTCCTCCAACCCTCCAAACACCTCCGCCTCCCTCTGGACCCCGGCCCGCACAGAATCCTCCTGGAAGGCCGACCAACGGGTGCCGGTCCAGACGCCGTAGGCCAGACACGCGATCAGCGCCAGGAGGGCCAGTCGGGCGGTACCATCCCGCCAGAGCACCCGCAACTCGTGCCGGGTGACGGCACGCAGGATCGTGCCACGCCGCACGCTCACGAGTCGGAGCTCCGGAGCGATACGCCGAGTGAAAGGAGGAGACCGAAGAGAAGCCACGCGGCCAACCAGGCTGCGGCTTCCCCCTGGCTGCGCAGCACGGCGGCGAGCGTCGGTGAAGTGTACTCGAACTCCGGGACCCTCTCCCACGTCTCGCGGCCGTGGAGATTGTCACCGTAGCTCTGTGACTCGAACTCGTGGATGAGGGCCAGGTTCATGGTCTCAACCAGGCTCCTCCGGTACTCCTCCGCCGAGACCTGAAAGTCCCGCACGTGGAACCAGTCCGTTCCCGAGAGTGCCATGGAGAGGGACCTGACCGCCAGGTACGGACTCAGAGATGCCGCTCGGAGCTGCACCCGGTTCTGGGCCTCGATCCTGCCCCACAGCTCACTGAACCGGAGGTCGAACACCTGGTTGGAGAAGTCCTCCCCCGCCTGCAACGCGACCCCCTCGAAGTTCAGGGGAAGATCTTCCACCTGGTCCACACCGTACTCGGACAGGATCGAGTCCCTGAGCTGGAGGGTCCGTTCTGCCAGCGGGTTGTGCCCATCCACCCCCTCTGCCACGTCCCGGGTGACCTGGGCGTCGAAGGCCTGCGCTGAAGGGAGAGGATGGAGAGCGCGGGAGACCTCGGCTGCAGCCGGAGGCAGGATGAAGCCCTGGACGATCCAGAGGGAAAGCAGGGCCACAAGCGCCATCCGTCCGGAAGAAGCCCGTACCGACAACACTGTCGAGATGAGGACCCACACGGCCAGATAGGCCGCATAGGCGAGGCCCAGCAGCCCCAACCGCACCATCTCCTCCATCTCGGCTCCTCTCGACAGGAGGAGCACGGTGGCCAGCCCCACCACAGGAAGGAGCAGCAGGGTGAGTGCCCCCAGGACCCCGGAGAGCTTGCCGATTACCAGCTCCCTGCGTGAGGTGCCCGTGGCCAGAAGTTGCGCGAGGATCCCCGTCTCCCGCTCGCGAGCGAAGACCTGGAAGGCCAGGAGAATGATCAACAGCGGAAGGAAATGCTGCAGGATCCGGCTGAAGGTGAGGTCCCCGAACCGACCCAGGGGCTCTCGCCCCCGCGTCGGCCGGTATACAGGCTGATTCTGGTAGTGGGCCTCCAGCCAGATGGCTTCCCCCACATGCGGATTTAACCCCGGATCCGCGAAGGTCAGCGTGGATGCCGGACGGAAGGCATAGATGCCCAGATGGGCCGCCGAGTGGGGATTCTTCTCGCCCTGCTCAAGCCACTGGTGGCGCATCACCTCCTGAGCCGCCGCCCGTTCCTCACCCAGCTCGGACGATTCCCGAATCCCTTCCAGGAGGGCGGCCAGCAGGAGGACCAGGAGGAGGATCGAGGCCAGGCGAAGCGTCCCATCCCGAGCTACGCTCCGGATCTCGTGCACGGCGATCCGTCCCACCCGGGAGTTCCCGGTGAGTCGTTCGGGGAAGGACCAACTCACCGCCGCCACCCCAGGCCGAACTGCACCTCCCGGGGACGTCCCGGGAAGGCGGCTGATACCTGTTGGTTGTTCCACCAATCGTAGGAGAAGTGCTCCCGGTCGGTGAGGTTCGTAACGACGAGCCGGATCTCTGCTCCGCCGGCAGCCGCAGGACGAAGCGTGGCCGCAGCGTTCAGGAGGCCAAATCCGTCGGCCTGTCGGGTGTTCGGGCGATCCATCCACCGGGCCCCCGTATGGTCGTACCAGACCCGTGCCTCCACCCCGCCTGGAAGGCTCAGGTCGGAGCCCAGCGTGAAGGCATGTTCGGGCACGCCCGACGGGCGAGTCCCCGTGAAGTCGAATTCCTCCTCGGAGAAGGAGTCCACGAAGCGGTAGTCGGTGAACTCGCTGGAGGTAAACGCGTACGAACCGAAGAGCGACACCCCGGGGAGGACCCCAGAGAAATCCGCCGCTCCCTCCAGCTCCAGCCCCTGGGAGCGCTGCGCCCCGGCATTCACCTGACGGAAACGCTCTTCGCCGGTTCCGTGAACGGTGATCACGAGATCGGAACGGTTCAGGTGGTAAATGGCTGAACTGAACACGAGCCGCCCGTCGAGAGCCGAGCCGCGGACTCCCGCTTCCATGTTCCGGGAGATCTCCGGACGCAGGGTCTCGTCGCGGCTCCGGAATGCTCCCACGGACCCGAAGGCCGGACTGAAGCCCTCTCCGAAGGAAACGTAGGTGGAGAGGTTCGGAGTCCAGCGCACCAGGAAGGCGAGCTTGGGGCTGAGGTGCCCATCCGAATCCTCGACGGTCTCGCCCGGAATCGGGGTACCCCGTGGTGCCAGGTCGCCGTAGACCGCTTCCCTGCGATAGCGATCATAGCGCACCCCCGCCGTGAGGATGCTCCGGGCACCCAACTCTACCTCGGCCTGGAGGTAGGTGGCACTGATCCCGGCAAGGTAGTTCACATCGAGCCGCTGATCTGACACCCAGCTTTCGGGGCTGACCATCTCACCCGTCCGGTAGTTCCGACGCTGAGTATAGAAGAGGAAGCCGACTCCAGGTGTGAAACCATGCTGGCCGGTCCAGTTGGTTTCGGAGCTTCCGTCCACCCGTTCGTGGCTGGCTCCCGCCACGATCCGGAGGCGATCGCGGTCCCAGGTGAGCTGCGGTTCGACGAAGAGAGTGGAGTAGAGCGACTCGGCGGAGTACCCTGACCACCACATGGTTTCGGTATCCTCGTCCAGTCCGGCGATGAACCCGATGTTCGTGAAGAAGCGGTTGTCGCGGTACTGCGCGGTGGTCCGGACGGTGAGGTTGTCGCTGAAACGATGATCCAGGCGGAGGGTGCCCAGCCAGACACGCCGCTCATCCCGCACGTCGTCGATCTGGTGGTTGCCGGAGAGGCCGCCGCCCACCTCGACCATGGACCCGTCGGTGCGGAGGGGGATGTGACTCCCGAATCCCTGCTCCGACTGATTGAAATTGAAGTAGGTGGAGAGATCAGTGGACGGTGTCAGGGTCCAGTCGCCCCGAAGGAAGAGGTTCTCCGCCTCCCGCTCGGCCCGATCCCGCCACCCATCCTTTCGCTCGACGAACCCATGGGCGAGGATCCGGCCCCGCTCCCCGGCCACGGGTACCGATACCGCCACCTCTGGGCGGAGAAGGCCATTGCTTCCCGCCAGGAGGGATACGTCCAGCGAAGGGGCCCCGAAGGCCGGTCGGGTGATGTAGTTCACGACACCGGCCACACCACCCCTCCCGTAGACCGCGGACATCGGACCGCGAACGACTTCCACACGGTCCATCACGGCCAGAGGCATCATCCGTTCCAGATCTACCTCATCGGAGTTGGTGACGAAGGGGATCCCATCCACGAGTCCCACGAAGGTGTCGTTGTGGTGATCCGAGGGCACCCCGCGCAGCGTGAGACTCGTGTAAGTACCCTCGTAGCCGCCACCGACGGTGACTCCGGGGACCCCCACGAGCTCTTCGCCCTGATAGGTGGCCCCCCGAAGGGCTATCTCACGCCCCGACACCAGGCTGACGCTCGCGGGAACCTCCTGGAGATCGCGAAGGGAGCGGGTGGCGGTCACGGTAAGACGCTCCAGTGCCAGGGGAGACACTGCGAGAGCCACCTCCAGGGTGGAGCTCTGTCCTGCCCGAATCTCGACGACCTCGGAGTCCAGGGCCCGATCCAGATGGCGGATGGAGACTTCCACCACTCCCGGTCGGAGTCCAGTGAGGCGAAATGCTCCATTCGAGTCGGTTCGGGTCTGCCGGTTCTGGGCCGGGACGGAAACCACCGCGCCGGACAGGGGAGCATCCGATC
>SLFU01000090.1 GCA_007124095.1 Gemmatimonadota bacterium | reverse complement strand
TACGGATCTCGTCGTTGGCCTCGAGAATCTGTGAAACCTGCTCGGGCAGCCGCTGGATGGCCTGGACGATCCGGCGCCCCTCCAGGATCGACAAGTCCCGCCGCCGCGCGAGGTAGAGGGTGAAGAGGGCAAGGACCGCCACCTGGCTGGTGAACGCCTTCGTCGACGCGACACCGATCTCGGGACCGGCGTGGAGGTGGATTCCGAAGTCCGTCTCCCGGGCGATGGTGGAGCCAACCACGTTCACGATCCCCATCACCCGGGCCCCCTTTCGCTTCGCCTCCCGGAGGGCGGCAAGGGTGTCGGCAGTCTCCCCCGACTGGCTGATCACGATCGCGAGGGTGTTCTCACCGACCACAGGGTTCTTGTACCTGAACTCGGAGGCGTATTCCACCTTCGTGGGGATGCGCGCCAGCTCCTCGAGCATGTACTCCCCGATCAGCGCCGAATGCCAGGAGGTCCCACAGGCGAGGATCACGATTCGCTCCACACTCAAGAGCGCCTGGTCGTCCAGGGTGATTCCACCGAGCCTGGCCGATCCCTCTTCCTCCAGAAGCCGGCCCCTGGTCGCATCCCGGAGCGACTTCACCTGCTCGAAGATCTCCTTGAGCATGAAGTGCTCGAACCCACCCTTCTCGATCGCTTCCAGGTCCCAGGTCACCTCATGGATCCGGCGCTGGACCGGGCCGTGGTGGAGATGGAAGGTCTGGTAGCCGTCCGCCGTGATGACGGCGTAGTCGCCGTCGTCGAGGTATACGACGTTCCTCGTATGGGCGATCACGGCCGAGGCGTCGGAGCCCACGAGCATCTCACCGTCGCGGCCCACGCCCAGGAGGAGGGGTGATCCTTGCCGGGCCGCCACGATCTTCCCCGGATCCCGTGAGCTGACCACCGCGATTCCGTACGCTCCGATGACGCGCTCGAGAGCCGCGGCTACCGCCTGCTCAAGGGTGCCTCCCTCGGGCCAGAGGCGATCCACGAGATGGACCACTACCTCCGTATCGGTGCGGCTTCGGAACTCCACCCCTTCCCCTTCCAGCATCGTGCGGAGGGAAGCCGCATTCTCGATGATGCCGTTGTGGACGAGGGCGATCGTGCCGTCGCTCGAAGTATGCGGGTGGGCGTTCTCCCGGGTAGGGGGGCCGTGGGTCGCCCAGCGGGTGTGCCCGATCCCGCAGCTCCCCCGAGGCGGGTCGGCCTCGATCATGTCCTGGAGCACGTCCAGCTTCCCCGGCTGCCGCAGAGTCCGGAGGACGCCGTCGGGGTCCAGAATGGTCACCCCCGCGGAGTCGTAACCGCGATACTCGAGCCTGCGCAACCCTTCCATCAGGATGGGAGCCGCTTCCCGACCCCCAACGTATCCGACGATTCCACACATCGACGTTTCTCACCCTCGTTAGTAGACGACTTCGACGGAGGTCCAGCCTCCCATCCGGCCTCGGCTACCCGAGCAGCAAGTCCCGTGCCCGACTTACGAGCTCGCGGGCCCGATCGGCTTGCGAGGCTTCGCCGATGATCCGGATCACCGGCTCCGTCCCCGAGGGCCGTACATGCAGCCATTCCCGGCGATCGGGCCAATCCAGGCGGAGCCCGTCGGCGGTGTTCGCCTCGGCTCCGGAAAACCCCTTGGTCAACGCCGCGTATCCGTCCCCTATACGCTCTCGTGGAAAGGCCAGCTTCTCCTTCACGATTCGGTACGAGGGCCAACGATCGGCAGCTTCCCTGAGCCCCACTCCCTCAAGGGCGAGATGGTGGAGGAGGAGCGCTGCGGCCAGGGGAGCGTCCCGGGTGAGATGCAGCTCAGGGAGGATCACCCCACCATTCCCTTCCCCTCCGATCACGGCGCCGTCCCTCTCCATCCGTCGCGCTACATTCACCTCCCCGACCGGGGCGCGCGCGAAGGGCACGCCGGCTTCGTTGGCTACGTCCTCCACGACCCTCGAGGTGGAGAGGTTGGTCACCACCGGCCCCTTCCGATCCCGGAGGACCCCGGCGGCACAGAGCGCGAGGGTGAGGTCTTCCCCGAGGGTGCGACCTTCGGAGTCGACCAGGGAGAGGCGATCCACATCGGGATCCACCGCCATCCCGAGGGCCGCGCCCGACTCCCGGACCAGTTCGCAGAGCTCGCTCAGGTTCGCCGCCGTAGGCTCCGGATCTCGTGGGAAGCGGCCGTCGACTTCGAGCCCGAGTCCGGTGACGCGGCAACCGAGCGCCTCGAGAAGTCCCGTCATCATCGGACCACCCGCACCGTGCACGCAGTCGAGGGCCACATGGAAAGCGCGTTCTCGTATGCGGTCGACCGCGAGGAAGGGCAACTCCAGGATCCGGGAGGTGTGTCGAGCGACGGCATCCGGGTCCTCGGTGACCGGCTCGAGCGCGTCCCAGGAAGCCCGCGGAAGCGCGTCCCCCTTGAGGAAGTCCAGGAAGCGCTCCATCGTCTGGCCATCCAGAAAGAGTCCGTCCGGTCCCGCGAACTTGAGCGCGTTCCACTCCGCCGGATTGTGGCTCGCCGTGACCCCGAGCCCCCCCGTGGCGCCGGCTTCTCGAGCGGCGAGCAGGAGGGTCGGGGTCGGCACGACTCCGAGGTCCACGACTCGGCACCCCACGGAGATGAGGCCTGCGCGCGCCGCGTCCGAGAACATCCTCCCCGAGGTCCGGGAATCCCTCCCGAGACAGACGAGACCTCCATCCGAATCCCCACTCACGAAGGCGCCAAACGCCGCTGCGAGGGAGGCGATCAGCTCGGGGGTGAGGGCCCCCCCCACCTTCCCTCGGAAGCCGGAGACACTCGTGATCAAATCGTCTGGAAGGGCGATCGGCATGGGAGAACCGGGGCACGGGGCGCACGAAGGAGCGAGGTCGCGACCCCCGAACGTTCATGAGAGCGGTGAACCGTGTCAACGCTTCCCCCGTAGCGTCGAGGCCACCTCCGGGAATAGCTTTCCGGCTTCGTGTGCGTTCCTCCGATCACCACTTTCCTCGACGACTCCATGGCGAACTCCCCATCCGCTTCCGATCGATTCGAAACCCGTGCGATTCATGCCGGGCAGGATCCCGACCCGACGACCGGAGCGATCATGCCACCCATCTATCAGACGTCGACCTACGTGCAGCCCGAACTCGGGCGTCACCTGGGTTACGAATACGCCCGGGTCCAGAACCCCACGCGGGAAGCCCTTGAAAGGAACCTGGCCTCCCTGGAGGGTGGACGCTTCGGGCTCGCCTTCGCGAGCGGGCTCGCCGCGATCGAGGCGGCAATCAAGCTCCTCTCTGCCGGGGACCACGTGGTGAGCGAGGAGAACACCTACGGCGGAACAACCCGGATGTTCACGAAGGTCCTTTCCCGGCTGGGAATCGAATTCACCTTCGTAGATACTCGGGACCCGGAGGCCGTGCGGAAGGCGATGCGGCCGGAAACCCGGCTCCTGCACCTGGAGACTCCGACCAACCCTATGATGCGGCTCTGCGACCTCGAGGCGATGGCGGGAATTGCGCGAGAGGCGGACGCCCTGCTGATGGTCGACAACACCTTTGCCACCCCCTACAATCAGCTTCCCCTGGAGTTCGGAGCCGATATCGTGGCCCACTCCACAACGAAATACCTCAACGGGCATTCCGATGTGATCGGAGGCGCGCTCATCGTGAATGATCCCGAGCTCGACGAGGAACTCCGGTTCATTCGCAAGTCGACGGGAGCAACCCCGGGGCCGATGGACGCATGGCTGGTGCTGCGGGGAATCAAGACCCTCCATCTCCGGATGCAGACCCACAACTCGAATGGGATGACCGTGGCCCGGTTCCTCGAGGAGCACGACGCCGTGAGCAAGGTCCACTACCCCGGCCTCGACTCCCATCCCCAGCATGGGCTTGCGAAGCGGCAAATGAAGGGATTCACGGGGATGGTGTCGGTCGAGTTGGAGAGCGCCGAAGCCGCGAAGTCGTTCGTCGACCGAACCCGGCTCTTCGCCCTGGCGGAGTCCCTCGGAGGTGTGGAGTCGCTGATCGGAGTCCCGTCCCTGATGACCCACGCATCCGTCCCGACGGCACGGCGAAATGCAATGGGTGTCACGGACAGCCTCGTTCGCCTCTCGGTGGGGGTCGAAGCAGTGGAGGATCTCCTGGAGGACCTGGACCAGGCGCTGTCCGGGGGCTGAGCCTCGCCGGCGAGGCGCTCGGGGGCGGGAGACCCCTTCGCCGAGCGCCTCCGGCGCTTTGACTTCGACCATTCCGCCAAATACGATTGGGCCATGAAGATTCTCATGGTGGGAAACGGGGGCCGGGAACACGCCCTCCTCTGGAAACTCAGGCAGGATGCGCCAACGGCGATGTTCTATGCCACCCGGCCGAACCCCGGAATGGAGCCCCTCGCCGAGTCCGTGGATGTGGCTCCGACCGACGTGGACGGTCTCGCCACCTGGGCCGAGGGCAATCAGATCACCTTGACGGTCGTAGGGCCCGAGATCCCGCTTGCGTGCGGGATTGGTGACGCCTTCCGGCAGCGTGGGCTTCCCCTCTTCGGCCCTTCCTCCTCCGCCTCGAGAATCGAATCCTCCAAGGCCTTCGCGAAGGATCTGATGGAGAAGTTGGAGGTGCCCACCGCGGCCTACCGCACATTCACGAAGTGGCCCGATGCCGAGGCGTTCATCTCGGAGACAGGAGGGCCGTTGGTGGTCAAGGCCTCCGGGCTCGCCGGGGGGAAAGGGGCGATTGTGTGCCCGACCACCGAGGAGGCGCTTGAAGCCGCCCGGGAGATTCTGAAGGAGGAGCGCTTCGGGAACGCCGGCTCCGAGATCGTGATCGAGGAGTTCATGGAGGGGGAAGAGCTCTCCGTGTTCGGCATCACCGACGGCCGGCACGTGGTGCTCCTCCTCCCGTCACAGGATCACAAGCGCGTGGGAGAGGGTGACACGGGCCCGAACACCGGCGGGATGGGCGCCTACGCTCCGGTTCCATCGATCCGTCCCGGGCTCATGCGCGAGGTAAGGGAAACGATCTTCCTCCCGATTCTCGACGGGATGGAAGCCGCCGCGACCCCGTTTCGCGGACTTCTTTACGCAGGGTTGATGCTGACCGCGCAGGGCGCCCGCGTGGTCGAGTTCAACTGCCGCTTCGGCGATCCGGAAGCCCAGGTCGTGATACCGATGATGGACAGCTCGCTGCTGGGACTGATGGTCACCGTCGCCCGAGGTGGAAGCATCGCGGACGGGGAGTGCCACTGGAGGGAGGGTGCCGCCCTCAACACGGTCCTGGCCTCGGAGGGCTATCCCGGGGACTACGAGACGGGACGGGAGATCAAGATTCCCGCCGAACTCGAGCACCGGGACGACCTCCTCCTCTTCCATGCGGGCACCCGCAGGGAGGACGGCCGACTCGTGACCGCCGGCGGCCGGGTCCTCTCCGTGGTGGGCTTGGGCAAGGACCTGGAGGAAGCCCGGGGAAGAAGCCTGGAGGGCGCCGATGCGATCGGGTTCGAAGGCAAGCTCTTCCGGAAGGACATCGGCTGGAGGGCGCTCACCGCCCTCGAGAACCAAGAGGCCTGACCGGACTCGAGCAGAACCCTACCGTGCCTGAGCTCCCGGAAGCGGAGACCATACGCCGCGGCCTCGAGGCCCCCCTCGGCGGCCGCACGATCCTCCGGATATACGTTCGATTCCCCGATCTCCTTGCCGCCCCACCCCCCGCCTTCCGATCCGCACTCGAGGGGAGGCATGTCCACACCGTAGGAAGGCGGGGAAAGAACGTTGTCCTGGGCTTCTCGGACTCCGGTGGGCAGGGGCCGGATCTCCGGCTCGTCGTGAACCTTGGAATGTCGGGGCGTCTCGTGCTCCGGGAGCGGGACGACGCCTCCGAGCCGCCCTCCCATCCCGGGGTGGAGTTCGAGCTGGACGGAGGGGGGCGGCTCATCTACCACGACATTCGGAGGTTCGGGCGCCTCCGGGTGCTCGAGGAGCCGGCCTTCCGGGAATGGTCCGACGGCCTCGGTCCCGAGCCCCTTTCCAGGAGATTCACGGCCAAACGACTGATGGCGGGACTCTCCCGCTCGGGATCCCCGGTCCGCTCCTGGCTGCTCGACCAGAGGAGAATCGCGGGAGTGGGAAACATCTACGCCAACGAAGCGCTCTTCGGGGCCCGGGTCCATCCCCGGACAGCTGCGAACCGACTCTCCGAAGTCGAGGTGCGGCAGTTGCACCGAGCGCTCCGGAGAGTCCTTCGCGCAGCCATCCAGGCCCAGGGGACGACCTTTCAGGATTACCGGACGGCGCTAGGCTCCCGAGGGAGCTATGCGAGCCGGCTCCGGGTATACGGTCGGGAAGGCCGTCCGTGCTCCCGCCGCTGCGGCGCCGGGGTGGAGAGACTCGTCTTCGGAAATCGTTCCGCCTTCCTCTGTCCCCGATGCCAATCCGAACCAGACCTTCGAGAGTGACCGACCCTCCCCGACCCTCCGCACCCCGCGCGGCGACCCCGCGAAGGCCATCAGCGGTCGCCGGCGGGTGGATGGTTCCGGGCATGGTCCTCCTCGCACTCTGGGGCCCCTCCGCGACCGGCGCCGCGGTCGCCCAGGACTCCGGTCCCCAGGAAGCGGTAGAGCTCGTCGGACCGCGAGGGATCGACCTTCCCGTCCGGGAGCATCTCCTGGACAACGGGATGCACTTCCTGCTCCTCCCACGACCCGGAGCCCCGACCGTTTCCTTCGTCCTGCACGTTCCCGTGGGAAGTGTGAACGAATCGCTCGGGACCACCGGGATCACACATTTCCTCGAGCATCTCTTTTTCAAGGGCACCACCACGATCGGGACGCGGGATTGGGAAGGCGAGCGACGGCTCCTCGATCGGATCGACGCGGTCCACGACTCGCTGATCCAGGCCCGTGGGAGACGGCCGCACCCCGATGAGGTCGAAGTGGCCCGGCTGGAGGAATGGGTCCTGGCCCTTGAAGACTCCGCCCGAACGTTCGTGGTCCCGAACGAGTACGACCGGATCCTTTCGCGGGAGGGAGCGAGGGGACTCAACGCGACGACCAGCTACGAGGAAACGCACTACTTCGTGGAGCTCCCCGCCAACCGCGCGAAGCTCTGGTTCGTGCTCGAGGCGGACCGGATGCGAAACCCGGTCTTTCGAGAGTTCTTCACGGAAAGGGAGGTGATCGCGGAGGAGCGGCGAGCCCGCATCGACACCTCGCCGGGAGGCCTTCTCTACGAGGAGCACATGGCCGCGGCTTTCCGGGTCCACCCCTACGGTGTCGCCCCCACCGGTCACATGGACGACATCCAGTCCCTCTCCCGGCGCGACGTGGCAGACTACCATCGCCGGCACTACGGGCCCGGGAACACCACCGTGGCAATCGTGGGCGACTTCGACCCGGACTCTGCGGCGACCTGGGCCGAGCAGTATTTCGGGCCGATCGAGCCGCGGGCGCCACCCCCGCCCCTCCTCGTTCGTGAGCCGGAGCAGCGGGGGGAGCGGAGGATCGAAGTCCTCTATGATGCCGAGCCTCAGCTCCGGATCGGCTGGAAGGTTTCGAGCGGGTACCACCCGGACGCGCCCGCTCTCCGAATGCTGAGCAACGTCCTCACCGGAGGGAGCGACTCCCGCCTCCACCGCAGGCTGGTGCGCGAGGACCGAATCGCCTCCTCTGTTTCGGCCGGGCAGCAGCCCGGGAACCGATACCCGGCGCTCTTCACGATCCACGCGCTTCCCCGCTCTCCACACACTTCCCAGGAGGTCGAAGCGGCCATTCTCGACGAGCTACGCGCACTCAGGGAGGATCCGCCCTCGCAGGAGGAGCTCGACCGGATTCGAAATCGCCTCCAGGCGGCCGAAGTTCGACGCCTCACCTCCAACCGTGGCCTGGCGCTGCAGCTCGTAGAGTCGCAGTCGCTCTGGGGAGACTGGCGAGAAACCTTCCTGACCCAGGAACGGATGCGAGAGGTCGGTCCGGAGGAGATTCAAGCCGTCCTCGATCGTTATTTCCAGGGCCACCTGCGGACCGTGGGGGTCCTGCGCCGGCCGGGGGAAGCCGCCCCGTGACCACCGGACTCCTCCTGGCCGCTATCGGAGTGGCCGCTCCGACCCTTCCGGCGGATACGATACCCACCAGCCCTCCCCCGGTCGGGAGGGATGCGGTTGAGGCGCTGGAGTTTCCCGAGCTCGTGTTTGAGCCGCCCGTCGCGACCGAGCGAGAGCTGTCCGGGGTTCCCGTGTACCACCTCCACGATGCGACTCTCCCCCTGGTGGACCTCTACGTTTACGTCCACGGTGGGGCCGCACACTTCCCCCGGGAGAATCTGGCCGTCCTGACTGCCCTTCCGTCCCTTCTTCGGCATGGAGGGACAGCCGCGCTCCCCCCGGATCTCCTCAACCGGGAAATCGACCTCCTGGCCCTTCAGCTCTCCTTTGGGAGCGGAGGGAGCAGCACCTTCGCCTCCCTCAACAGCCTCACTCACACCTTCGACGCGGGGCTGGAGCTCTTCGGAGAGATGCTGGTCGACCCCGGCTTCCATCCCGAGGCGCTCGAGGTATGGACCGGCCAGGAGCGGGAACGGATTCGCCGAAGGGAGGATGATCCTCTCGGGCTCGCCATCTCCGAGTTCAACCGGATCCTGTTCGGGGACCACCCCGTGGGGTGGGTTCTCTCCGACGAGGACCTGGGGGAGGACCGCCTCTCGGAGGCCGAGGCCCGCCGGCTCCACGCCCAGCTCTACTGCCGGGATCGCCTCGTCGTCGGCATCTCCGGAGACCTGGAGTGGGCGGAGGCCGAACCCAGGCTGGAGCGATTCCTCGAACGATGGCCCGCATGTGAGGACCCTCTTGCCGCCCCCCCACTTCCGAAGCTACGGCAGGCAGGTGGGCTCTTCATCCTCGCGAAGGATCTGGAGCAGAGTACCGTGGTCATGGCCCAACCCGGGGGAATCCGCCAAGAGGACTCCGAGGAGTACTTCGCCTCCCGAATCGCGAACCACATTCTGGGCGCGGGTGGCTTCGGCTCCCGGATCATGGCCCGGCTTCGGACCGAGGAGGGACTGGCCTACAGCGCCTCGTCGCTCTGGACCGATCCCCGTCGCCACGAAGGGATCGTGGGGGCCGTCGCCTCGACACGTGCGGATCAAACCCTCGAGACCACTCGGCTGCTTCTGGAGGTCATCAAGGAGTTCCAGGAGACCCCTCCACCCGCGGAGGAAGTCGAAGGGGCCGTCCAGGAGATCGTCAACGGGTACGTCTTCGCCTTCGCATCGCCCTCACAGATTGTCTCCCGAAGGATGAGCCACCGGATCCTGGAGCTACCGGGGAACTGGCTCGAACGGTACCTCGACGGCGTCGGCGGAGTCACTCCGGAGGGAGTCCACGAGGTGGTGAGCCGCCACCTGGATCCCGCCGGGATGACGATCCTCCTGGTGGGAGACCCGGAGCGATTCGATTCGGGAATCGAGGCGTTCAGCCCGATCTACCGTCTCTTTCCGGACGGAAGCTACGAGCCCTGGTGAGATCCGGGCTTGTCGCCCACATGGATCGCGGCGATCCCGCCGGTCAGGTAGGACCAATCGACGTCCCGAAAGCCGACGCCGCTGAGCCGGCGCGCGAGCTCCTCCGGACCCGGAAAGTCCTTGACCGACTCCGGGAGATAGGTGTAGGCCCAGGGATGCCCGGACACGAGCCGTCCGATGAGCGGGAGGACGCGGTGGAAATAGAAGAGGTAGAGGTGCTTCATAACCGGGTTCGGAGGGGTAGTGAATTCCAGAATCACCAATCGGCCACCGGGCCGGAGAACCCGGAAGAGCTCCCGGACTCCTCGATCCACGTCGGCCAGGTTCCGAACCCCGAAGGCCACCATGGCACCGTGAAAGGTGTCGTCGCCAAAGGGAAGCTCGAGCCCGTCCCCGCAGACGGGGTCCACCGGATCGCCGGCCAACTTCTCGCGGCCCTCGACCAGCATCGGCCGGGCGAAGTCCGAGGCGACCACTCGGCCACGGAATCCGGGGCGCCGAGCAAGCTCGAGGCTAAGATCGTACGTGCCGGCACAGGAGTCCAGCACCCGCAGCGAGCGATCGCCGGAGTCGGCCGAAAGGCGGTCGACCGCCTTTCGGCGCCAGCGACGGTCCACATTCATGCTCAGCACATGGTTCAGGAGGTCGTAGCGAGGCGCAATCTCCGAGAAGATGGTGCGGACCTGCCGTTTCCGGTCTTCCCCCTGGTGGGGTCGAGCCTCCGGGTTCATCGCCATGGGTGGCCGAATCGTAGTAAAATGAAAGTGGTCGTCGGACGCCTGAAACCTCACGGAGCGGGGTCCCGTAGGGAAGTCCGAAAGGGGAACGCCGAGAGCTCCCCATCGCATCCGCTCCGGAGGCCGCACGTCGGTGGAGTGTGGAAGCCTGGATGACCATGAACTCGCCGCTCAGGCGTGCGAGGGCCGCGAAGCCGCCTTCCGAGAGCTCCTCGAGCGGTACGAACGGCCCGTCTTTTCCCTCGTCGTACGGATGGTCAGGGACCGGGCCCTCGCAGAGGACCTCGTGCAGGAGGCATTCATTCGAGCGTTCAGGGGAATCCGGAGCTTCGATCCCTCGTACAAGTTCTCGAGCTGGCTCTTCCGGATCGCGAGCAATGTGGCCATCGACCACCTCCGAAGGCGGAAGCTCGACACCGTCTCCATCCACGGAGCCGACCACCGGGGGCACCCGGACGGACGTGAGCGGCCCGATCTGGATCTGCCCGCCCGAGACCAGGATCCCGAGCGCTTCACGGAAAACCGCGAGCTCAGGGAAAGAATCGAGGCAGCGCTCACTCACCTTCGCCCGGAGTACCGGGCGGTGATCCTCCTCCGCCACCTGGAGGGACACTCGTACGAAGAAGTGGCGGAAATCCTGGAGCTCCCGCTGGGAACGGTCAAGACCCATCTGCACCGGGGCCGCGCCGAGCTGCGGGAGCTCCTGAGGGAATTCGAAAGATGAGAGCGCGACCATCCGGCACTCCGACTCCGGCCGACGGCCTCCTTCCGAAACCCTCGGAGGTGCTTTCCCGTACGATCGAACAGTCGAAGGTCACGTCCACCAGGAGCTCCATGTGAGCGAAGAAGCCGAACACCCGGGAGCCGAAGCGCTCCAGGCCCTTCTGGACGGGGAGCTCGACCAGCCCCGGCGGGAGACGATCGAGAGGCACCTTGCGGGATGCGTCCCCTGCTCCCGTGAGCTCCGCGATTGGAGCGCCCTCTTCCACGCTCTGGAGGAGCTTCCGGAGCTCGCGCCTTCGCCGCGGATGAGGGAAAACGTCCTCGCCCGGCTGCCCGGGAAGCGGGCTCCCACTCCGCTTCGCTGGCTGGGATGGGCGGCGGCGATGGGATTGCTCCTCACGCCCTCCCTCGGGTTCCTCCTCGTCGCCGCGGCCATCGTCGCTCATCCCCTTCTCACCCTGGAGGGCGTGGCCACCCTTCTCGGCTGGCAGCTCGCCGATTTCGCCCGGGAGAACCTGACGTGGATAGCGCGGTGGGCCATGGAGTGGGGCCTCGTCGCTCTTGAATCGGGGATCGCCGAAGCCGCCCTCTCCTATCCGGGCCGGGCCTTTGCGGCCCTCGTCGCTCTCTGGGCCGCTTTCGTGGGGTCCGGCTGGACACTCTACCGAAACCTCCTCTCACCCTCTCGCACCGCGAACCGCCATGTTCAGGTTTAACTCGCCTAGGCTCGCCCTGGCCCTCGCCCTTTCGCTGGCGGGAATCGTGGGAACACCCCCGATTGCCATCGCGCAGGAGGGGATCCTCTCCTCCCGGATCACGCTCGCCAGCTCGGAGGCCTCGATCCATCTCACCTTTCCCGGTGATCGGGAGCTGGACATCGCCTTCCGTGACGGCTCGATCTTCGTGGACGGCGACGAGGTCGGCCGCCACTCCGAGGGTGGCGCTCTGGTCACCTCCTGGCGAGCGCTCCTCGGCCGTGCCATGACATCGGCCGAGGAAGACCTCCCGGAGCTCCTCCTCGGCTGGACCCCTCCCGGGGATCCCGAGGCGGGCCCGACCGAGGTGGAAGAGCTCCTGAGGGAGGAGCTCGATCGATCGTTGGAAGGATTCGCCCCGTCGCCGCCCCCCACGATTCAGACCGGCATAGACCCGGGGGCGGTCTCCGCCCTCCAGTCCCTCCTCACTCGGCCGGACCGGGTGCGGCAGCTCGCCATTGTGGTGGGCGAGCTCTCCCCGGAGCGCACCCAGATACGCATGGGGGACACGGTCCGGATCGTGGAAGGGGACACTCTTCCCGAAGGGCTGCTGGCGCTCGACGCGGCCGTTCACCTGGAAGGGGTCGTGGACGGGGACGTCTTTCTCCTTGGAGGAGAGATCGATCTGGGGCCGGAAAGCCGAGTTACCGGGCGACTCCGTTGGGCCGACGCCCGGGTCCTGGGAAACCGGGATGCGGTGGCTCTCGGGATCACCGAAATCGCTCCTCCGTCCGACCTATCGGTCCCCGCAACGATCGAGACCACACCCGCCCGCCCCCCCGAGTCCCCCCGCGAGGCGACCCGCACCGATCGGCGCCGGGGGGCGGATGCCGCCGTCGATCATCTCGGAGGGGCGTTTCTCGGCATCGCTCGAACCTTCCTCACCTTCTTGCTCCTCCTGGTCGGAGGCTTCGCCCTCCTCCACCTCGTTCCCGGGCACCTCGACCTCGTGGCCCGGACGGCACGGAGATCCCCGGGACGCTCGACTCTCGTCGGGCTGGCCGGGCTCGTGCTGGCCTTTCCGATCTGGATCGTCGGGACCGTGTCCCTGGCAGTATCGATCCTCGGTATCCCCCTGCTTCTGGCATGGGTCCCCCTCTTCCCTCTCCTCGCGTTCCTCGCGATCGCATTGGGATATCTCGCGATCGCCCTCAACCTCGGACGCTGGGCGGCGGCGCTCGACCACCCGTGGGCCAGGAGATGGGAAGGCTCCCCACCCTCCACCCAGATCGGGCTGGGTTTGGCCATCCTCCTCGGCCTCTTTGCGCTCGCATCGGCACTCCGGATCGGTGGTCCGTGGTTCGGGTTCTTCGAAGGAGCGCTCCAGTTCACGGCAATCGTGCTCACGAGCTTTGCCATATGTGTCGGTCTCGGCTCGGTCATCCTTTCGAAGGCCGGACGGAGCCCGGCCTTCGCTGGGCCGGAAGGAGTCCCCACCTCCGCACCCGACCGACCGCTCGACGACTCCGCGCCGTCGAGCTCCGGCGAAGATGTGAGCGGTGACGAGGAGCTCCGCGATGAGTGAGTTGAGGTGGGGGGGAGCGGGGCCGGTCGTGGGAGTCTTGCTTGCGGCATTCTTGCTTGCGCTCTCCGCGGCTGAAGTGGAGGCGCAGAGTGAGAGCCGGGTGCAGGTCACCCGACAGCTGGGAAGTGAGGAGGAGCTCGATGTGCGCATCCGCTACGGGGCCGGCCATATGGCCCTCCGGCCCGCGAGCTCCGGTACCCTGTACCGAATGACGCTCCGGTACGACGAGGCGCGTGTCGCACCCCTCGAGCGGTTCTCCAACGGCCAGCTCCTCGTGGGCACGGAACGCGCCTCCCGCAGGGGCCTTTTCCGCGGGGTGGACTCCGAAGGGGAGCTCGATCTCGCCTTGAACCGCCGGATCCCCATGGACCTCAGCCTCGAGCTCGGCGCCGTCCGCGCCGACTTGGAGCTGGGGGGACTTCGACTCCGGACGCTGAACCTGGCCACCGGAGCGTCCGACGCCGTTGTGCGAGTTTCGGAGGCGAATCCGGAGGAGATGGACCTGGTCCACTTCCGGTTGGGAGCCTCCTCGCTGGAGACGGTCAATCTCGGGAGGCTGAACGCCCGGGAGCTTCGTCTGGACGTTGGAGCCGGCCGCGTCCGACTGGATCTCGGAGGTCTTGGCCGGGAGGAGACCAGGATCCAGGCCAGGCTCGGAGCCGGAGACCTGCAGATCCTGGTGCCCGAAGGGGTGGCGATCCGGCTCACGCGAAGCGCCATCCTGAGCCAGATCAACGCCCCCGAGCTCGAGCACCAAAATGGCGCGTACTACTCGACCGACTGGGACTACGCCACGCAGCGCGTTCGGATCGAAGTGGAAAGCGCGTTCGGGAATGTGACGATCTCCCGCTCGCCGGGAGAAGGCTTCCTATCGCCCGCCCCTTGATGCATCATTGATGCTGGCGGGAGTTCATCGGGAGGAGGCCGTTGGGGACAAAGGGGGACCGGCCCCGCAGATCCTCGAGCCCTCAGATCCTGGAGTCGTCGATGCTGAACACACTGTTGACCTTCTTCGCGGTCGGCTTGATCGCTCTGCTTCTGGTCGGGGTGGTCCTGTCAGTCCTGGGGATGGCGTTCTCGATCGCGTTCGGGATCGCCTGGTTCGTGCTCTTCAAGATCGCCCCGATCGTCCTGGTGGGATGGATCGTCCTCAAGCTCCTGGATCGGCGGAAGCCGCCCGAGTCCCGGATCGCCTCCGATCACTTCCCCCGCTCGGGCTCTGACGCCATCGGACCAAGGCCCTGAGCCTGAGCTCCCTCGGGAGAAACGCGGATCCGGACTCGCGTCCCGATTCCCGCGTCGAGCAAATCTGCCGCCGAGGCATCCCTCGCGGCCACCTCCAACCGTCCATCCGAGTTCACGACCGCCGCAAGGCTCCGCGAATCCACATCCCCGTAGGTACGCACAACGGGGATCGACTGTCCGTCGACCTCCACCTCCCGAGCGACCTCCACCCCCGCCCCTCGGAGATTGGTGATGAGGTTGCCGAATCGATCCATGGAAACCACCCGAGCCGAGACAAACTCCCCATCCTCCTCCACCTCGGGCTCCGCGAGACGGATCGGGTCGGAGACCCGGGAACCCAACCTCGAGATGTGGACTCCGCGCGCCAGAAATGCGGCTGCCGGAGCGAAGACATCCCGGCCATGGAAGGTCGCGCTTGGGTTCCTGGCCAAATAGTCCACATTTTCTATCTTCACCACCCGAACCTTCGCGCCGGATTCGAGGACCCCGCTCAGGACCCCGTTGTCCGGTGCGACCAGAAGCTTCCGGTCCGCTTCGACCGCCAGCGGCCTCCGGTCGGTGCCGACTCCCGGGTCGACCACGACCACGTGTACCGTACCACTGGGGTAGCGATCCCAGTATCGGGTCAAGCTCAGCGACGCGCCCTCCACATCTCCCGGGGCCACGGAGTGACTTATGTCGTCCACCGTCACGCCCGGGAAGACTGACGCCATCACCCCCTTCATCGCACCGACGTATCCGTCCCTGGTGCCGAAGTCGGTAAGCAGCGTGATCCGTGGCATCTCGACTAAGCGCTCAGGCGTTGCCCATCTCGGGACGCCAGGCCGTTGACGCCTCCAGCTCGTCCAAAAGCGCGATCGGCTGGTCGAACTCCTCCAGACTCCGATCCCCGAACTCCTCCAGCGAGACCCCGTGGGCCCGAAAGAGCTCGATCGTTTCGGGGAAGTCCCGGGCAATCATATGGAGAGGGCTCTTGAACAGCTCCTCGCGCGTGGGTCTGGGATGGAACGGTATCCTCACACCGCCTCCTCGGGGACGGGAACACGGACGGAACGAAAGACCTCCGCAGCCAGATTCATGAGAGCTTCCCCACTCGGCGAATCGGGAGCCGAGTTCACGGTGGGAGTGCCTCCGTCTCCTGCCCTCCGCACGGCCGGATCCAGGGGAACGGCTCCCAGGAAGGGAAGACCCAGCTCCCGGGCCAGGCGCTCACCTCCGCCCTTCCCGAAGAGATCGATCTCCCCGTCGCAGTGGGGACACGCGAGGCCGCTCATGTTCTCCACGATGCCGAGGACCCGGGTGTTGACGCGCTCGAACATCCGAACTGCTCGCCTCACGTCCCCAGTCGAGATCGCCTGGGGGGTCGTGACCATTACGGCTCCGTCGATATCGATCGTCTGGACCAGAGAGAGCTGAGCGTCCCCCGTCCCGGGAGGCATGTCCACGACCATCATATCGAGCGCCCCCCACTCCACCTGCTCGAAGAACTGCTTCAGGATGCCCGCGATCAGTGGCCCCCTCATGATCGCGGGTTGCTCCTCCTCCAGGAGGAAGCCGAGGCTCATCAGGCGAACCCCATGGGCTTCCAGGGGCTCGATCATCTCCTTTCCTTTCTCCCCGGTGACCCGGGGTCGCCTCGTCTCCCCGAACATCCGGGGGATATTGGGTCCGTAGATGTCCGCATCGAGGAGACCGACGCGCAGGCCGTCCCTCGCGAAGGCGGCCGCCAGATTCGTCGCCACCATCGACTTCCCCACACCCCCCTTTCCGGACGATACGGCGATGACATGATCCACCTCAGAGAGAAGGCCCGGCTTCGGTGTCGGTGCAGGCACCGATCCCGGCTGGAGCCCTCCGGATCCCCCTTGCCTCCCCCCTCCGCCCGGGGCGGGACCACTCCCTGCCGACGCCCCCGCCTGCGGGAGCTGGACATTCACCCGGACCGGCCCGACTCCCTCCACTCCCTCTACCGCGGCTCGCGCTCCCTTCACCAGGTCGCCGGGGTCCTCAGACCGCAGGAGGAAGGCGAAGGTGACCTTCCCTCCCTCTTCGACGTCGAGGTTTTGAACGAGGCCGGCAGTAACGACGTCCTCCCCGGTGTGGGGATGCACGACGCCTGCCAGAGCCTGCATCACTCTGCGCTTCAGTTCCTCTATCGACATGATTTCAGCGATCCTCGAAAACTAAGCTTGGAGATGATTCGAAGCGTCCGCCCGGTCCCCCGGCTCGAATCCCGGACCGGGGTCCGGGCCAGGGAATCCACCCCGGTTCTCCGCGGGGGGTTCCCCCCGAACGAAAAAACGACGCCTTCCCTTCGGAAAAGCGCCGTATCGATGGACCGGGCGCCCACAACGGCAACCCCGCCCGTTCCGGCTCGCCATGCCGCCCACCGCGTTGCGTCAGACGGCCAGCACCTCGGTGACCTCCGGAACGGTGCTCCGAATGCGCCGCTCGATCCCCTCCTTCAGCGTGAGCATCGAGATCGGGCAGGATTCGCACGCACCCATCAACCTCACATGCACGATCCCTTCCTCCCGATCGAAGCCCAGGAATTCCACATCCCCCCCGTCCGCGTGAAGTGCGGGGCGGATCTGATCCAGTACTTCCAAAATCTGATGCTCCTTGGACATGATCCGCTCCAGGGGGTCGAGGGCCAGGTGGATCACCCGCCCCCATACTTCGAAAAGCTACTCGAAATCGAAGGCCGGAGTCAACCACGATCTCCCGCAAGGCGCTCCGGGATCGATGCCGATGAAACCCTCCGGGAGGTCGGGAGTTCCGTGCTCACCGCGTCGTCAAATCCGATCCAGCGCCGCCTGGAAGTCGCTCCGGAGGTCTTCGACCCCCTCGAGCCCGACCGAAATCCGGACCAGGCCGTCCGGAATACCCAGTGCCTCCCTCTCTTCGGCCCCAATTCCCGCGTGGGAGGAGAGCCTGGGCACCACGACCATCGTCTCGACCCCACCCAGGGTGGGGGCCGGCACGGCCAATCGTAGCCCTCGGCAGAAGCGTTCGGCTCCCTCGGCCGAGCCCTGCACGACCACTGCCAGCATTCCTCCAAAGCCCTGGAGGACCCGTCGAGCCACCTCATGGTCGGGGTGGCTCTCGAGGGCAGGATAGTGCACCTCCTCGACTCGAGGGTGATCCTGGAACCACCGGGCCAGCGCCTCGGCACTCGCGTTCTGGCGCTCCATCCTCGCTCCCAGCGTACGAAGGCCCCGGTCCAGGAGCCAGGCCGCGTGGGGATCCAGGACGGGGCCATAGAGGGAGAGGAGCCGAGCGACCCGGGCCACGAGCTCCTCCCTGCCGCAGACGACGCCGGCCAGAAGGTCGGTGTGGCCTCCCAGATACTTCGTGGCACTGTGGATCACCAGGTCGACCCCGTGCTCCCGGGCCCGAAAGTTGACCGGGGACGCAAATGTCGCGTCGGCCACAAGGGGCAACCCCTTTTCCCGGGCCAGCCTCGCCGGTGGGCCGGGGTCGAACACGCGAAGGGTGGGATTCGTAGGGATTTCCAGGTAAAGGAAGCGCGTCGAGGGACGGAGCGCCTCTCGCCAAGCATTCTCCCGGGCCGGGTCGATGAAGGTCACCTCCACGCCCCGCCGGGGAAGCTCGATCTCCATGAAGCCTCGCGTGACCCCGTAGAGATATCGCGAGGCCACGACGTGGTCTCCGGAACGGGTGAGGGCAAGGCTGGTCAAGGCGATCGCAGCCATCCCGCTCCCCAAGGCCAGGCCCGCTTCCATCCCCTCCAGGCTGGCTACCTTCGCCCCGACCCGAGCCTGGTTCGGATTCTTCCCGTAGCGGGAATAGAGGGTCGTGACGTCATCGCCGGCCATCCCCCCGTAAAACGCCGAGCTCTGCACGATTGGAGGTACCACCGGCGCCCCCCACCGAGGAGGTTCCGCCCCTCCATGGATGCCCAGGGTGTGGAGATCCCTTTCGTCCCTGCCCGATCCGTCATCCTTCATCCGAGACCTCCCGCGGTGCGCTCCTCACCGTCAGCGGGGCGGGTGGATCAGAGTGCTCAGGGCATGAAGGTCCCCTCTGAGCGGATGCCGGAAGAGAAGCCGCCTGCTCAGCAGCCGCTCGAGGCCTTCTCGAAGCTCTCCCCCTTCCACGAGCCGTCCGACCTGATCCGCCGGGACCGTTCCACTCCTCTCGAGGCGGTTCCAGAGCGTGCGCTCATGTTCCGAGTCGGTCATACCGAGGAGTTCGAATCGTTCGGGTGACGTCTCGGCGACCGCGGCCAGCCCATGACGCTCCAGCACCGCCTCGATCGGCTCGCGGTGATGCACCTTGATCCCCCGGAATACGAAGAAGGTCTCGTGCGCCACGTCTTCCCTCGCGAAGCGAGTCAGGAGCTTCGCGACGACCTCGTCGGCGCAGGAGTAATCGAGGACGGAGACGGAGGACAGATCCACGAGCGAGAGGGCGGGCCCCGAGAGCTGGTCGAGCTGGCGCTCGATCGCCATGCGTACCGCGCGGCCTGTCGGTCGGGTCACGAGGTGCGAGTACAGGTTGGCCACGCTCCGTTCCAGGAGCTCCCGCACATCCACGGGGAATGCGTCGAGCTGCCGTTCGCCCTCGCGGCTCATCGGGACGCCTCTTCCCGGGCGGGGAGCATGATGGTGATCTGGGCCCCGGGGAAAGGGGCGAGACCCTCCTGCAGGGGGGGGAGATCCTCCCATTCGGGGACATCCGCAATCCGGGCCGTCCCGCTGCGGATGGCGATCACCCCGTCCCACCTGCGGACCTGTTTCCGAATCTGTTGGATCCCCTGTCCCCGACCCTGATCCGGGAACCGGGTCAGACCGTGGATGAAGGCCGCCTCCAGCGC
>SLFU01000103.1 GCA_007124095.1 Gemmatimonadota bacterium | reverse complement strand
GGCGAGCGAAGCCCGGTTCCGGTCGAGGTGATCCCCTTTGGTTGGACGAGCCACCTCCCTTTTTTTCGCTCTCTCGGCTGTGAGCCGGTTCCGAGAGAGGAACAAGGGGGGGGGCTGGTCTCGACCGACAACGGGAACCATGTGATCGACCTGCATTTCTCACCCCGGATCGAGAATCCCCTCGGCCTCGAAAGGGCGCTCAAGGCCCGGGCTGGAGTCGTGGAAACCGGACTCTTCCTCGGGATGGCCGACCGGGTGCTGATCGGAACTCGGAGCGGAGGAGTGAGGGAAACGCCTTCGGATCGGGGCTCGAAGGGAGCGAGCGCGACATGAGCGAGCTCTTGATTGCGCCTTCGATGCTGGCAGCGGATCTTGGGCAGCTTTCCCGGGAGGCTCGCCTGGCCGAGGACGCTGGGGCCGACTGGATTCATGTGGACGTGATGGACGGGCAGTTCGTTCCGAATCTCACGATGGGTCCGGGGGTGACCCGTGCGCTCCGCGCGGCGACGTCGATCCCCCTTGATGTCCACCTCATGATCGAGACCCCCGAAAGGCTGATCGACGAGTTCGTGGACGCGGGCGCAGACCGGATCACCGTCCACCAGGAGACCTGCCCCCACCTTCACCGGGTCGTGCAGCAGATCCGGGACGCAGGGGTGAGCCCGGGTGTAGCGATCAACCCTGCAACCCCGGTGGAGTCCCTACGAGAGATCGTGTCCTTCGTGGACCTGATCCTCGTCATGACGGTCAACCCCGGGTTCGGGGGGCAGCCTTTCATTCCCAACTCGCCCCAGAAGGTGGGCCGCACCCATCAGCTTCTCGTCGAGTCGGGAAGGGAAGCCAAGGTCCGGATCCAGGTGGATGGCGGCATCGGAGTGGAGACTGCTCCGCGGGTCGTTGAAGCGGGGGCCACTGTCCTGGTCGCGGGCTCGGCGGTATTTGGAGCCGAGGGGGGACCGAACCAGGCGATTCCCCAGTTGCGGGCCGCCGCCGGACCCGGCTGATGCCCACCTTCCGGCATCGCACCGAGCTCCCCCATTCGGCGGAAGAGGTGTTTGCCTGGCATGCTCGCCCGGGGGCTTTCTCCAGGCTCGTCCCGCCCTGGGAGTCGGTGCGAATCCTCTCCCGAACCGGTGGCCTCGAGGTGGGGTCCCGGGTGACGCTCCGCATGCGAAAGGGACCTGTCCCGCTGATCTGGGAGGTGGAGCATACCGAGGTGGAACCCGGGAGCGGCTTCGTGGATGAGCAGGTCCGGGGGCCCTTTGCCCGGTGGCGCCACGAGCACAGCTTCTCCGAGCCTGAGCCCGGCCGGACCATAGTGGAGGACCGGATCGACTGGGAACCGCCTCTCGGAACTCTCGGCCGGACCTTCTCGGGGGCCTTCATCCAGGAGTCGCTGGAACGGCTCTTTGCCTTTCGAGGCCGACGACTCCAGGGTGACCTGGCCCTGCACCAGCACTACGGATGGGGGGAGGGGCGCGCCGTTGCGGTAACGGGCAGCACGGGACTGATCGGGGAGAACCTGGTGAGCCTGCTTCGGAGCGGCGGCTACCGGGTGCTCCGAATCACCCGCTCGGAGCGGTCCGGCTCCGACTTCATCCAGTGGGATCCGAGCGCCAGCCGCCTCGATGGGGGCGCTCTGGAGGGGCTGGATGCGGTGGTCCACCTCGCAGGCGAGTCGATCGCAGGGGTGCGGTGGACGGCCTCCAAGAAGGAAAGGATCCTCCGGAGCCGTGAGGAGGGGACCCGGCTGCTCACCCGGACCCTCGCCGAATTGAAGTCTCCTCCCGGGACCCTGATTTCGGCCTCGGGCGTGAACTTCTATGGGAATCGCGGGGACGAGTGGTTGACCGAGGCGAGCGAATCCGGGGATGGCTTTCTGGCCGAGGTCTGCCGCAGATGGGAGCGAGCGACCGGGCAGGCCCGTGCCGCGGGGATTCGGACCGTTAGGCTCAGGACGGGGGGCGTGCTGACTCCGTTGGGGGGGCTTCTGGGCACCGTCCTCATTCCCTTTTCCCTGGGATTGGGGGGACGGGTCGGCACCGGGCAGCAATTCATGTCCTGGATTGACCTCGACGATCACACCGGTCTCATCTTGCACGCGCTGCGCACCCCGGAGCTCGAGGGGCCGGTGAACGCCACCGCACCCGGCCCGGTCCGGAATGTCACATTCACGAAGACGTTGGGGAGGGTGCTTCGAAGACCTACTCTCTTTCCCGTTCCAGCTCTCGCGGTGCGCGCAGGTCTGGGTGAGATGGGAACGGAATTGCTCCTGTCGGGTCAGCGGGCAGCACCGGAGAAGGCGAAGGGGACCGGGCACCGGTTCCAGTTCCCCGAGTTGGAGGACTCCCTCCGGCATCAATTGGGGCGAACAGCAGACGCCAAGGAGTGAGGGGGCCGGGTGAGCAAAGAGATCGGGGGTGGGCGACGGAAGGGCGGACGGGAAGAGCTCCTCTCACGGGCGGTCCTCGGCCCGGACCCGATCCCGGTCTTTTCGCGTTGGTTTGAGGAGGCTCGGGCCTCCTCCGTTATGGAGTACCCGAATGCAGCTTGCCTCTCGACCGTCGATGATGGCGGTTGGCCCCAGGGCCGGATCGTGCTCCTCAAGGGGTTTGACGAACGGGGCTTCATCTTCTTTACCAACTATCGATCGGCCAAGGGGAAGGCGCTGGAGCGGCATCCTCGCGCCGCCCTCACCTTTTACTGGCACGACCTGGACCGGCAGGTGCGGATTCGGGGAGAGGTGGAACGGATCCCCGCAGAGGAGTCTGACGCGTACTTCCGGACCCGACCGCGAGGGAGCCAGGTCGGGGCCTGGGCCTCCTCGCAGAGCGAGCCGTCCGGAACCCGAGAAAGGCTCGTGGACCGTGCGAGGGAGGTCGAGGAGAGGTTCGGAGAGGAGGAGATCCCGCGTCCTCCCCACTGGGGGGGCTTCGTGATTCGTCCGGTCGAGGTCGAGTTCTGGCAGGGTGCCCCGAGCCGGCTTCACGACCGGATCGTCTACCGGAGCGATAGGGACGGCACGTGGGAGACTCAGCGCCTCGACCCTTGATGAGGCGGCTCCTTCCGGAGCGCCTCCAGGGAGCCCAGGATCTCGCCGTCCTGACCCAATGCCGGATAGGACTCCCCTCGCTTTCGAAGGGCTCGGGCGAGCCTGGGATAGGCCCATTCGAAAAGGAGCCGTTTCCTCCGCTCAGGGTCCAACCGCGAGCGCTCATAGAGCCCCGCCGACTCACGCTGAGCGAACGCCTCGTAGAGGAGGAGGGCAGCGGCGACCGAGACGTTGAGCGACCCCGCCATCCCCACCATCGGGATCCGCACCGCGAGGTCTGCGGCCTTTCTCGCCTCCGCACTCACCCCTTCGAGCTCCGCGCCGAGGAGGATCGCGGTGGGAAGAGTGAAGTCCACCTTCCGAAAGTCGATCGCGTCGTCGTCCGGATGGGCCGCTACCACCTGGTGGCCCGCCTCCTGGAGGGTGCGGATCGCCACGAGCTCCTCCGGATGCCGGTGGACCCGGACCCACTTGGAGGTTCCCCCCGAGGTCTCATGATGTAGAGTGAGTCCACCTTCCGCCGGTACGGCGTGGGCTTCGAGCACTCCCACGGCATCGCAGTTCCGGAGAATCGCCGAGAAATTATGGGGTTTGTTCACCCTCTCCATCAATACCGTGAGGTCTGGCTGTCGTCGATCCAGGACCATCTGGAGTCTGCGGAAGCGTCCCGCGAGCATGAGGGTTTCGGCTAGGCAAGGGGGGCGGGGCGAGGCCGGCTATTTTCCGGGAACTTCGGAGGACCTCCTGACATTCACCTACGGGAGGGAGTCCGGCAAGTTCCATCCAATGGCGCGACTCTCGGGGCCAGCGAACGCGGCCCTTATGGCGAGTCGCCCTCAACCCCCGCAACGGCCGGGATCCGAACACGATGAGAAGAAGTGCCCGGATTAGTCGGTGGTCCGCTGGCCTCCTCCTCCTCGGTTTGGCCAGCGGTTGTGGAGGGGATGCGGAAGCGGGCGACGCCTCTCCGGAGCGGGAGCCCGGCTGGACAGTGGACCGACCGCTCTACACCGACGAGCAGGCCGAGTGGGGCCGGGAGCTCTTCGTTCGAAACTGCACGAACTGTCATGAAACGGCCACCTTCACCGACCCGAGCTTTCTCTACGGGTGGGGGAACGGGTCAATCCAGGCCCTCTATAGCTTCGTGACCCGTGAGATGCCCTTCAACAACCCGGGTCAGCTCGAATCGGAGGAGTACCTGGCGATCCTCGCGCACCTCCTCCGCATCAATCACATGCCGGCGGGAGACGAGGAACTCGGAGCTATCGGTCAGGATCTCGGGGACATCTATTTGGAGAGATCCTCCTTCTTTGATTGAACGATCCGGATCATCGATCCGTAAGGCAGGGAACCTTTTCACGGGCCAGCGTATTCTCGAGTCGGTCACCCGGAGTCTCTTCCCTCAACAGCGGCGAGGCACCGTAACCCCCCGCCCGAGTCGGAGCATCCATGAAGCACGTATCCCTCCTGGCCCTACGAGTGTCAATCGCCCTCCTCGTCCTGATCTGGGGACTGGACAAGATCGTCGATACCGAGCACGCGATCGGGGTGTCCGATGCCTTTTACTTCGGGATCCTGAGCGTCGGAGCGTTGATGCCCGCTCTCGGAGTGGCGCAGGTGGCGGTGGCTCTCCTCGCCTTGGTGGGACTTTTTCGCCGGTTCGTCGATCCCCTGATATTCCTGATCAACCTGGGCTCTCTCCTTTCAGTCTGGCGCTCGATCATCGATCCGTGGGGGTGGTTCCTCGAGGGCACCAACGCGCTCTTCTTCCCATCCCTGATCGTGGCGGCGGGATGCCTGGTTTTGATCGCCTTCCAGGACCAGGAGAGGTTGGTGATGGACCGGAAACGCAAGGGTCGATCGGGGGCCTGAGCGCAAATCCGAGGTGGCGCGGCCCTCTTTGCCTTCACTCCGGTAGCCAAGCGGCGATCCGGAGCGGCCCGCCGCTCCCCCCCCGGATTCGGGTGGGGAGGGCCACCACATAGGCTCCTGCCTCCGGAAGCGCATTCAGATTCGCCACATTCTCGAATCCGGGGATGTTTTGCTCGAAGAGGATCCGGTGCGTCCGGAAGAGGGTGGAGCGCCCGTAGTCGAGAGAGGGCGTGTCCAGCCCGACCGCCTTCACATCCCGGTGCCCGGCGAGCCACTCCGCCGTCGCTGGGTGGATCCCCGGGAAGGAGAGCTCGGCTACTCCTTCCTCCCCCCGAAGGGCGGTGCCCATATAGGCTTCCGCGTCGGGCCAGAACTCATGGTATCCGGTGCGGAGGAGGAGGATGTGCCCGTCCACACTCGTCCCGTGCCGAGCCTCCCAGTTCTCGATGTCCTCCATCGTGACCTGGTAGTCCCGGTCCACCATCGCGGACTCGGAGACGTCCACGACCGCCGCTGGGCCGGTCAGACTCTCGAGGGGAATTTCGTGGGACCGCCATCCAGCCTCCGCAAAGTGGATCGGCGCATCCAGGTGTGTTCCGCCATGCTCGTCGGCGCGAAAGGAGAATGCCTCGTAGTAGTATCCTCCTTCGGCATATCCCGCGAAGACCGTGTCGAGCTGGAACGGCTCCGCCGTCGGCCAGAAGAGGGCCTCGTCGGAGAGGTCATGGGTGAGATCTACCCAGCGACCGCTCTCCAGAATGGACAGCGGATCGGGCTCCACCTCCAGGGAACATCCGACGACCGAGAGGGAGAGGGCCACCTTGACTATTCGGCATGCGTTCATCGCTGAGCTCCTGCGGAGGAGGGTGTCATGATCAACATTTCTCCGGCTTGCGACCGGTGGCAAGTTGGCCGGTGGCAGGTTGGCCTGCGGCGAAGTGACCTGCGGATAGGCTGGCAGGCTGGGTACACCTCGAGGTCGCAGCCGTGAAAGGCTCTTCCTGTGTGCGCTTCCTCCAGTGGGCCCTGCCCAGGATGGGAATGCGATGGAGGGGATATCGAAAGGTTCGCAGGCAGGTGTGCCGGAAGCTCCAGCGACGTGTCGCCGAGCTCGATCTCTCTGGTATGGAGGCCTACCGCCGGTACCTCGAGGAGAATCCCGGGGAGTGGCCGGTGCTGGATGGCATGTGCCGGATCACGATTTCCCGCTTCTGCCGGGACCGGAGAGTGTTTGAGGCGTTGGGCGGCACCGTCCTTCCGTCGCTAGCCCACGCCCCCAACTCCGACGGAGCCCTTCGGGTTTGGTCTGCGGGATGTGCGTCCGGGGAGGAGCCCTACACGATTTCGATACTGTGGGAGCGGACGTTGGCCCGTCGCTTTCCCGGGCTCGGACTCCAGATCGTGGCTACCGACGTCGGAGACACGATGCTGCAGCGTGCGCGGACGGCTCGCTACGAGGCGGGGACCTTGAAAGAGCTTCCTCGCGCCTGGGTCGAGGAGGCCTTCGAGCTCACGACGGATGACTCCGGGGTGGAGAACTTCGTCCTCGAGCCTCGGTACCGAAGGCGCGTCGTGTTCATCCGGGAAGACATCCGGGAGCGCATGCCGCCCGGCCCATTCCACCTCGTGCTTTGCCGCAATCTCCTCTTCACCTATTTCGACGAGGAGGTCCAGGTGCGGCTGCTCCACAAGATCCTGGGCCGGATGGCGCCGGGGGGGTACCTGGTCCTCGGTTCTCACGAAGGTCTGCCCCGCGGTGAATGGCCTCTCGAGCGGATTCCGGAAAGTCGCTGCGTCTTCGCGGCTCGCAAGGAAAGCTGACGCGGTGAACCAGAGATTCGGCGGAGGACCGAGGGGCTCGGCCCGCCGCTGGGACCGGGGCAGCCGCACCCTCCGCCTCTTCCGCCTACCTCCCTGGTGGCCCGGACGTCGGCTCCACCCTCAGAATTGGGGCATCCGACGCGTCGACCAGGAGGTAGAGGAGACCGTCAGGTCCCTCCGCCACAGCTCGGATGCGGTGGCCTCGATCCTCCAACAGAAGCTCCTGTTCCACCGGATCCGTCCCCTCGAACCGCACCCTTCGCAGATGGCGGTCGGCGAGGGCGCCCACGAAGAGGTCCCCGCGCCATCCGGGGAAGGCGTCTCCCGTGTAGATGACCATTCCCGAGGGAGCGATGGACGGGGTCCAGTGGAGAAGGGGGAGCTCAATGCCAGTTCCAGGTTCCGGGTCGGGGATCCCCCGCATCGTGTAGTGCCTCCCGAAGCTGTAGTCGGGCCAGCCGTAATTTGCCCCGGCCACGATCCGGTTGACCACATCGCCTCCGCGTGGGCCATGTTCGTTCTGCCAGATGTCGCCTGATTCGGGGTGCACCACCATCCCCTGGGCGTTGCGGTGACCGTACGAGTAGATCTCGTCGAAGGCGTCGGGATGATCGACGAAGGGGTTGTCTGCGGGCGCGGTCCCGTCGTCGTTCAGGCGAAGCGTGGTGCCCATGTGGTTTCGGAGATCCTGGGAGGGTTCCTCCTGGCCCCGGTCGCCCACGGTCACCCAGAGGTATCCGTCCCCGTCGAACACGGCGCGGGATCCGAAGTGCCGACCTCCGCGGTCCCAGGCGTCGGCCACGAAGATGTCCTCGACCTCTGTCAGGCGTCCATTCTCGAGTCGGCCACGGGCCACCGCCGTGGTGGCGCCAGCTTGGCCCGGTTTCGAGTACGTGAGGTAGATCCACCGGTTTTCTTCAAATTCGGGGTGGGCCACCACGTCCAGAAGTCCCCCTTGGCCCCCCGCCCAGACCTCGGGGACCCCGGCTACCGGTTCGGGCTCCAACCTGCCCTCCCGGATGATTCGGAGGCGACCCGGGCGCTCCGTGACCAGGATCGCCTCTTCACCAGGAACGAACGCGATACCCCAGGGGTGCTCCAGACCGGTCGCGAAGGTGGTCACCCGGTAGGTGACACCACTCTCGGCCAGGACCCCGTTCGGCGGCCCCTGCTCGGGCGCCAGGCCGCAACCGAAGGCAAGCCCCGCCGCGAGCAGGGCGAAGGGTCCTGAAAAAGGCATTCGTGTCCCGATAACTCCTTCGATGACATCCATGGTCCCCTCTGACCGGTCTGCCGATCGCAAGGCTCCCAAAGTGCGTTTCGGGCCAAGTCAACGTCGTCGACACTCCCCCTCCGGACCAGCTGGAAGGCGGTGAGTCCGACAGCGGGTCCGAAAATGGATGGAAGGAGGTGAGTGTGGGAGCATCTCATCCTAACTTAACCGAGAACCGGCGGTTCGATCGAGCCTGCCCTCAACTGACGGGAGCGCCTCTCCCACAGGAGGCTGAAAACGTTGCTGGTCCAGCGCTTTGACGAGGGTCGGCTCAGACTCGTAGAGCAACACGACCACGCCGTGCTTTCGGGGGAGCTGGCGGCGGGGTGGCGCCTTGCGGATGGAAGTGCTTCCCTCCCGGAGGCGGTGATACTTGCCATCGCCTTGCACGACGTCGGTTGGCGGGAGCTGGACCGGCAACCCCGATGGAACCCACAGACGGGCCTTCCCCATGACTTCATGACCTTTCCCCGCCGGCACCGGTGTCAGGCGATGGTACGAGGGATTGATCGAGTGGCCGAACTTCATCCCTACGCGGGGGTGCTCGTGAGCCTTCACCACTCCGAGCTGGTGAAGCAGCACCTTCCGACGGAGTTCCTCGAGGAAGAGAGGCGGCGAGGGGAGCTCCTCGATGCCCTCGGGGACGCAGTCCCGTTTCCGTCCGAGATCCGGCGGGACCTGAGACATCTCCGATTCTTCGACCACCTTTCGCTCCTCTTGTGCCTCTCGTCCCCGGAGGTGCGGCCCGGATCCGTGCCCGACTGGCTGTCGCCCCACACCGAGCCCGAGGCGGAAGGGTACGGAGCCATCTCCGTGCACTGGCTCGACCGGGAGCAGGTCGAGTTCTCCCCCTATCCCTTCGCTGAAAGGGAGCTCGTTTTGGAAGTGGAACACCGGGAACTGGAGGGCTCCCCCTATCGGTCGAGCCAGCACCTTCGCAGGGCGTGGAAGAACTCGAAGCGGGGGTGTACGCGGCTTCGGATTGTTCCGGCCGATAAGGTCAAGGAACACCGCATCCCGCTGCTCTGACCCGTTGCTAGGTCAACCACACCGCCTTCGCGATGGCGACTGCTGGCACCGCCAGAAAGGCTCCAAGGACTCCGAAGACGACACCCCCAGCCGTGATAGAGAGGATGACCGCAAGGGGGTGGAGATCGATGGCCCGGCCGAGGATCAGGGGCGCGAGAAGCTGACTCTCGATCTGCTGCACCGTCAGCACGACTCCCGCCACGATCAGCCCCATCGTGAGTCCGCCGTCCGAGAGAGCCACGAGGACTGCTACGGCCCCCGTCACGACCGCTCCGATGATCGGGAAGAGGCCCCCAATGAAGACGAGAGCCGCCAGGGGAAGGGCCAGCGGAACTCCGAGAAGAACGAGGGCGAGGCCGATGAGGATGGCATCCGCAAGGGCGACGATCAGTTGGCCCCGGAAGTAGGCTCCCAGCGTTCGCCACGCAGTGTCGGCCCGTGCCATCCAACGCTCCGATGTCTCGCGGGCAAGCAGTCCGCTGATCCTCTCCGCCAGCTCCCGGCCGTTGCGGAGGTAAAAGAAGAGGATGACAACCATGAGGACGGTACCGGCCAGCATCTCGAAGACCCCGGTCGTCAAGCTCAGGATCGGCGAGGCCCATCCGCCGTTCTCCTCCCCTTCGAACTGGTCTCGAACCATGTCGACCAAGTCGCGGACACCGCGAAGCTCGAACTCCGGGGCCACCCAGTGGATCGCCGCTTCCAGCTCCGCAACTCCGTCACCCGCAGATTCCGCGACATCGGGGAACTCCGACACCACCAGGGTGGCGGTCGCGGCTCCAGCCAGCCCGAAGACGAGCGTCGCCCCCACGAGGACCGTCAGAGCCGCCGCGGTCTTCGGAAATCGCCATTGCCGCAACTTCCTCGCCACCGGGGCCAGGAGCGTTGCGGGAAAGAGAGCCAGGACGAGTGGGACCACCACCAGGGCGAGGAGGGAGAGAACGTAGCCCGCCAACACCAGGATGCCGAGGATTCCCAGGAGGGCCCATGCCGATCGGCCCCAGCGGCGGAGCCGGAGGTGGCCGTGCGGGGGCGCTTTCACCGTCGTACCCTCTCCGAGCCTTTCGGAAGCGCGGTCACTTGCATCCGGATGGAGGTGGATGGCTCTACCTCTGGAGCATCCCGGGCTGCGCCGTCCGAGCGTGGGCGGACAGGGCTCAGGTCGCTGCCCCGCCGCCCATGAAAGACAGAATCAGGGTGATCAGGAAGATCACGATGAAGATGTAGAACAGGATCTTGGCGATGCTGGCTGCCGCGGAGGCTGCGGCTCCGAACCCGAAGGCTCCTGCAATGATCGCGACGACCAGAAAGATGAGGGCCCAGGTCAGCATGATCACGAGTCCCTTCTCGGTCCGAGGGATGAGGGTTCCGCATCGTCAAGGGGACCGAATTCCCAGACTGCACTACTATATAGCGAGGGCGGGCGACCGTCGAAAGAGGAGAGTGATCGGCTTCCAGTGGAAACCCAGTCCGGCAGCCACGGCAACGAAAGAAACGGGCAACGACAACAGTCTTCGAGGAACCGGAATGAGGTTCCGTCACCAGAAGAAGAGGATCGTGGCACCCGTCAAGAGGAGGAGGCCCGCCGCCTGGATGCGGACATCGAGGTACCAGGGCCCGCCGGCCCGCCATCCCCGTCGAAGGTCCTCCAAGCGAAAGGCGGTGTCACGAACCTGGTGCGGGGGAGGAGGCGCGGTCATCAGACTCACGCCCGCGAGCACCGCACTTGAGAGGCCGAGCATGATCACGGACATCAGGGTGAAGTGGAGATCCGGGAGCCCGAGGTCGACCCAGATGCCCGTCACCTCCTTCAGCACGAAGAGGGGCACACCTACGGTGACCCCGAACAGGATCGTCCAGAAGGCCCCATGCCCGTTCAGCCGCTTCCAGAACACCCCGCCCAGGTAGACCGCCACGATGCAGGGAATGAGGTAAGACAGTACGGACTGGAAGTACTCGAAGAGGGAAGGGAATCGCTGGATCGTGGGGGCGTAGACAGCACCCACGACCATGGCGACACCGGTGACCACCCGTCCGATCGAAACCAGAGCGCGATCCGGAATGCTGGGACGCAACGGCCGCACGAAATCCATCGTGAACAGGGTGGCGGCCGCGTTGAGCGCCGAGTCGAGGCTGGACATCACAGCAGCAATGAGCGCGGTGAGGATGAGTCCCCGAAATCCGACGGGAAGGAGATCGAAGGCCAGGGTAGGAAACACCAGGTCGGGATCCGGAAGCTCGGGATAGAGGAGGATTGCGAAGACCCCGGGCACAATCATCAGAAAGAGGTTGGGTAGCTTCAGGAATCCGGCGAAGAGGGCCCCCTTCCGACCCTGGTCGAGGTTCCGGGCACCCAGTGCACGTTGTACGATGAACTGATTCAGAGTCCAGTAGTAGAAGCCCAGGAGGATCACCCCAAGAAGCCCCGTCCATGGAAGGAAATCGTGATCCGTCGGGTGGATGAGCTTCATCCGATGGTCGTCGAGGTCGGCTACCATGCGCTCCCACCCCCCGACCTCGTTGAGCCCGATGACGAAGATCGCCGATGCCCCGAGCATGAGAAGGATTGCCTGGACGGTATCCGTCACGACCACCGCTTTGAGGCCTCCCAGAATCGTGTAGACGCCAGCCACCAGTGCCAGGATTCCCACAGCCTCCCAGAGGGAGAAGACGGGAAAGAGGCTAGAGATGACGAGGCCACCAGCGTAAAGGGCTCCGGCTGTGTCCACGAACATGATGGCCAGGAGGGTGAAGGCGGAATACGCGGTCCGGGATCGGTGGTCGTAGCGGTGCTCCAGGAACTGGGGAACGGTGAAGATCTTCGCTCGGAGGAAGTAGGGCAGCAGGATGAAGGCAAAGAGCACGAGCACGACGGTGGCCGTCCACTCGTAGTTGAATACGACGAGGCCATGATCGTACGACGCGCCCATGAGCCCCACGAAGCTCGCGCCCGACATGTTCGACGCGAAGAGAGAGAACCCCACCAAGAACCATCCGAGTTGGCGGCCGGCAAGGAAGTAGTCGCTGCTGCTTTCCTTTCCCCGACTCACCCATAGGCCGTGGGCGATCACCCCGGCGAAGTAGACCAGGACGATGGTGAGGTCCAGGGTTGTGAGCTGGAAGTCAGGCATTGCGGAACCGAGCTCGATGGGGTCGGCTGGATTCGCCGAGGATGGGCGCCGAACGCCCGTCCCGGCCCAGGATCGGGTCGAGGACCCTGCCGATGGTCCCCACAATGAACCCGTCCGACGTCGGGTTCAAGTCCGGGACTCCCGCTCGCGCCTCCGGACCGGAGATCCGGTCTGGTGCCGCCGAGGGAGTCGTGTCCGGGTTGGAGGGGTTGCCTCGATTGGCACGTAACTTGTAATTGATGGGCGGGCCATACCTTCCCTTCCCGGGAGACCATGAGACGAAGAAAGCGAAGTAAGGACCGACCCCTCCTGCTCGGGGCCATCGTGGTCCTGACTTTGACCCTGGGGGCATGGAGTGCCTGGAGGACGTGCGCCTTCCAGGGGTGCCCGGATCCGGGGGAGCTCGGTGCCTATCAGCCTGGGGGAGCGCCCGTTCTCCTGGATCGGCACGGGGAGGAGATAGCCTGGCTTCATCCCCTGGAAGCCCGAGTTGTGCCATTGGATTCCCTCCCGGAGTATGTCCCGGCGGCCTTCTTGGCGGTGGAAGACCGGCGCTTCTTCCGTCACGGGGGAGTCGACTGGTGGCGGGTCCTTGGAGCCGCCGGCCGGAATCTGGCCGCCGGCGGGGTCCGGGAGGGTGCCAGCACCCTCAGCATGCAGCTGGCTCGAACTCTCTTTCCAGAGCGTCTCCCCGGGGTTCAGCGGACGGTCAGTCGGAAGCTCCTCGAGGTTCGAGTGGCGATGGATATCGAGTCCCGGTACGGGAAGGATGAGATCCTCGAGCTCTATCTGAACCACGTCTACATGGGGGGAGGGGCCTATGGGGTGGAGGCCGGATCCCGACACTATTTCGACCGACCGGCATCGGAGCTGACCCTGGAGGAGGCGGCGTTTCTGGCCGGGAGTCTCCGCGCGCCCGCCCACTTCGACCCTCGGATCGATCCGGAGGGGGCGCGGCAGCGCCGGGACCTGGTCCTGAGCTTGATGGAGGACCAGGGTCTCATCGAGGCCGAGGAAGCCCTCGCGGCCAGGGACCGGGCACTCACGGTGTCGCCCGATCCGGCGTCTCCCGGTTCGGATACCCGGGCGCCGTACTTCGTGGGGATGGTCCGGAGCTTCTTGGAGGAGGAGTTTGGTGAGGCGCTCTACCGTTCTCAGATGAGGGTTCACACTACCCTGGATTCCCATTTGCAGGCCCTGGCCGAGACCAGTCTGTCCGCGCAGCTCGAGGCGGTGGAGGGAGGTGTGCATGGCGGGTTCGCTGCACCGACCTACCGCGTAGCCTCGGTGGCGGAGCCGGGTGGATCCGAGTATCTGCAGGGGGCGGTAGTCTTCCTCGATCCCGAGACTGGTGCGGTCCTGGCCCTGGTGGGGGGACGGGACTTTGGTTCATCCCGGTTCAACCGGGCCCTCTTGGCCCGTCGCCAGATGGGGAGCGCCTTCAAGCCCTTCGTCTTTGCCTCGGCCTTGGCCTCCGGCCACGTGGCAAGTCAGCCCCTGGCGGACCGTCCGATCACCGTTCCAACGGTCGAGGGGGCGAATTGGTCGCCCCGGAACTATGACGGCGAGTTCCGTGGCACCGTGGCCATGCGCCAGGCTCTGGTGGAGTCGTTGAACGTGCCCACCGTGCGCCTGGCCATGGCGGCGGGGCTCGAAGGGATGAGCCGGATTGCGGAGATCGCTGGGTTCTCCGAGCCTGTACCTCAGGTGCCCGCTGCGGCGCTCGGGACCGGCTCTGCCTCTCCATTGGAGCTGGCAGTGGCGTACTCAGCCTTCTCGGCAGGGGGCTTCCGTCCCACTCCGCGCGTGGTTACGCGAATCGAGGATGCTGGGGGCGAGGTCACCTACCGGGCCGGAGCTCCGTCCGTCACGGAGGTGCTGGATCCCCGGGTCGCGTACTTGGTCACGGACATATTGGAGGACGCGGTCCGCCTCGGGACGGGCGTGGGAGCCCGGGCTGCGGGCTACAGGGGGCCAGTGGCGGGAAAGACGGGGACCACCCAGGAGGCCCACGACGTCTGGTTCGTGGGATTCAACCCAGAGGTAGTCGGAGTCGTGTGGATGGGGTTCGACCGCCCTCGGCCCATCCTTTCCGGAGCCAGCGGGGGGCGGCTGGCCGCGCCGGTTTGGGGGGCGATCATGGCGGAAGCCTACAGGGACCGGGACCAAGCGCCGGCATGGGTCCGGCCGGGGGGTGTAGTCGAGCGATCGGTGGATCCGGAGACCGGGAGGGTCGTCGAGGACGGGTGCCGGTCCCTGTCGAACGGCTCGGTTCGCGAACTCTTCCTGGAGGAGTTCGTTGCGGTGTCGGAGTGTCCGGAAAGTCCCGGATTGCGGGAGCGTGTCGTGGGATTCTTCCGGGGATTACGGGGGGGATCGGATGCAGACGACAGCGCCGCGAGCGGTTCGTCTCCCGAGGGCCAAGGAGGACCGTTTGACGTCCTCGGCCCGGGGTCGAGCACGGAACATCTCCTCGGGGCGCCGCGAGTGCCACTGGTTGGTACCGTGTCGGGGGAGTAAGGGTAAGACAGCCCTTTTTCGATCGGGCCTCCGCACGCATCTGGGTCAGACCACCCTCGACCCCACCCTCGCTCCCTTCGCGGCGGGGCTAATTTACTGGGGCTTGATCTGGGGCTTGACGGCCTTCGTGATCATCGCGGTCCTGGGGGTCTTCGGGATCCCAACGGCCTCCTTCATCGCGGTTGTGGGTGCCGCCGGACTCGCCGTCGGCTTGGCCCTCAAGGGAGGCCGATGTCCCCACTGGCGCGAGTTGCTCCAGGATCTCGTGGGCTACTCTGATGCGTTCGGCATTTGGGAAGTTCCTGTTCGCCAGCATCACGATGCCGATCTTCTCTTCGGGCACGAAGGCTACATAGGCGCCGAATCCGTTCGTGGATCCGGTCTTGTTGAACAGGGTCGGCCCGGAGGGCGTTTGTGCCGGCGTAAGTTGCGTGGCTGCGTTGGGTTCCAGGATCATCGTGCGGGAATTGCCTGCCAGCAGCCGCTCCAGCGTGAGGGGATAGGGATACTGCTCCCAACCGAGTCCCTGCACCATCTCCCCGATCCTGAAGTAGCCCACGTGGGTTTCTTCGATCGCGCTCTGCACCGGCCACGCCACTTGGCTCGGGTCGATGTTCACTTGCACGAAACGGATCATGTCGGCGGCCGTGGACTTGATGCCATAGGCTTCCGCGTCAAACATGCCCGGATTCACACGGATAGGCTCGTTCTCTGCGCTGTAACCCCATGCATATCGCGCCATCACGTGTTCCGGGACACGGACAAAGCTCTGGTTCAACCCCAACTCAGGGAGAAGTTGGCCCTCCACGGCATCGACAAAGTCGCTTTCTAGGGCGAGCGCGGTGATGCGGCCGAGAAGGCCGATACTGGGATTGGAATACCTGCGCTGCGCGCCGGGCGCGGCATCCGGTTCCCACTGCTGGAAGAAGCGGAGCATCCGCTCCTCATCGGACACGTCTTCGGGGAACTGCAGAGGTAACCCGCCTGCGGTATAGGTGCCGAGGTGGAGCAGGCTGACCTGGTCGATCGGGCTACTCCGTAACTCCGAAAGGTACTGGCCGGGGCGATCGTCCGCCGACAACTTTTCCAACACCTCGGCGTAGGCAGCCAGCGTTCCCGTGAAGGTCTTGCTGACGGAGCCAATCTCGAAGAGCGTCTCCTCGCTGACCGGGGCACCGCTCTCCCTCGAGGCCACGCCGTAGTTGAAGAAGAGGGCCTGGCCGTCAATCGTGATGGCGACCGCGATTCCTGGCAGGTCCCACTTTTCCATCAAAGGGAGAATCGCGGTGTCGACGATGTTGTGAGTCCTTGTGAAATCGTCGGGAGCGAAGCGGGGTTGCTGAGGATAGCAGGAAGTAATGGTGACAAGTGCAACGAGGCTGATGAGACGAGGACCGAGGGTCATTTCCGAGCCGCCTTCGAGTTGCACTTGTGCGCGAGTTGTACCCTTGCGGTTCCTACGGGCGAGCCTGGCAGTTCAACGGGCACTCGCCTGTGTGTTTCACCGTCTCGTCGCGACGAAGCCCAAGCACGTCGCGGCCACAGCGGCAGCATGTAAGTGACGGATCCGGTCAGGCCTCCCATTCCGGATCTCGGTCAGAGGCCAGGACATCGTCGACATCGCCCAGGCGAAAGGGTCTCAGCATGAGCCGTTCGGTCTCGATCACGTCGGGCAGGGCGTCTCGTTTCATTCCAAACTTCCACGCGCTCGGCAGATCTGTTGAAAGTCGGAGAATCCTGCGATCAACCGAGCTCGAGCGTCGTGACCGCATAACCCAACCAAACCAGTAACAATCCCCCGATGACATGGAATCCCACATTCGCGACGACCCGCAGGTAGTCCGTATCCCGCATCAACATCAAGGTCTCATATCCGAAGGTGGAGAAGGTCGTAAATCCTCCCAGGATCCCCACCAGCGCAAAGAGGCGGAACTCCGGAGCGAACATCTGCCTTTCCTCCATCAGTCCTGCAAGGATTCCGATGAGGAGGCACCCCAACAGGTTCACGGCCAGCGTTCCGTAGGGAAAGCCACTCGTTCCATGGATCCGGTGGACCAGTCCGCCGAGGCCGTAGCGAGCAAGAGCTCCGAGGAAGCCTCCGATTCCCACAGCCGCCGCATGGACCAACGCGACCTTCACTCAAGCCTCCAAGGACTTCCGTCGCTGACATCACGGTATGGTTGGGCAGCCGGCTCTCCCCGATCAGTAATGCCTTCGCTGAGGTATAGCGCGTCGCCAGATTTCGCTCTACGCATCTATTTGCAGATAGCCACGGTCAAGCGGTACCGATTCTCGATCACTGCCGTGCCGTCTGTGGCCCGGTTGTACTTGTCAAACACTTCTCGGACATCCTCACGGAAGTGTTCCCTGGAGTCCCCATCAAGTTGCTCGAGTGCTCGTACCGCTGGTCCAAAAAACGTCGTGAAGATGTCTACAGCATGGTCGATGGAACGATAATATTGTAAAGCAATGCGCTCTTCGTTCTCCATGGATCGGACCCCGGGACCCAAGAGTGCCTCAAGACCTTCATCGGTGCCCCACCGCAAGGGGGAATTCACCCCCGGGGGAGGAGGCACGTGCTTCGCATTCACTCTGAAGAAGTCACCGCTCCACCCTTCCGGGATAGGGGTGGCCAATCCAATCTTTCCGCCGGATCGGCAGACTCGAAACATTTCCCTCGCCGCCTTCTGTTGATCCGGAGCGAACTGTACCCCGTACACGGAGAGGATCAGATCAAAGGAGTCATCATGAAAGGGCAGCTCCTGAGCGTCGGCCACACGGAAGTCGACCTCCAATCCTGACGCAATGGCACGCGCCTTCGCTCTTTCGATCAGATCGGGAACGTAGTCGATCCCCGTGACTTCACAGTATCTTCGGGCCGCAACCAATGCAGCCGTACCACTCCCGCACGCCACATCCAACACCCGGTCCGTGGCACGCGGATCGGTGGCCTCGCAGAGCGCTTCCGCCATGCACACGTTCTGGCGGGCTACCTCGTGAAAGTCTCCCGTCGCCCAGGCTTCCTGTTGGCGCTTCGTAATGTGGCCGTAATTCGTGCCCGCCCCCGACTTCTCCATGCTTCCTCCTGGCAATCAATCAGACCTCATCCCATGACCCGCCTCTCTACCTACAGTCCTCCCGCCAAACTACGACTCCAGCCCATAGCACATGGTATCCAGCCCACCTTTCGTGACGCGGCCTTCGAAGTGCATACCCAACCGCTCCATCAGCCGGAGCGATTCCTCATTTTCGGCGTCTGCATCGGCCCCAATCCGCTCAAATCCCACTTCCTCGAATCCGTATCGAATCGCCTCCCGGCACGCCTCCGTCGCCAAGCCCCTTCCCCACCAACTCGGGAACAGCGCCACTACTATTTGCAATTCAAGGGGCTCATGGAAAAACCGATAGCCCACGGCACCGATGATTCCCTCGTCCTCCTTCTCCCGAAGCGCCCAAAGGCCATACCCGTGCGACTCGAACAGGGCCTCGCTCGTGGCGACCTCCGACACCATCCACTCGCGGTCGACCACCTGATCATCAAGGAGGAACCGTCTCACCTCTGGTGCTCGAAAGAGAGTAAGGAGGCGATCCACGTGCTCCTCAGAAAACGGCTCCAGCACGAGCCGCTTCGTCCAAAGCACAGGCCCGTCACTCATCGTTTGTCCTCACGGACCCCTCCCTTCCTGCACCCTCGACCGTCCGTCGGATCCGATCATCCCTGCAGTCGTTTCCGGATAGGCCATTGCGTGGCCTCAGATGCTGACCACGCACCGGAATCCCCTGGCAGCGTAGTACGACTCTGCGCCGTTGTGATACAAGAAAACACGCCCGTATCGGTAGTCACCAAAGATTGCACCGCCGCGCGCTCTGATGTCCGGCGGGGTCAGCAGCCAGCTCGATGTCCTGGTGTCAAACTCACCCAGCTTCTGCAATCCCCTGTACTGTTCCTCGGTCAGGAGTACAGCTCCCATGCCGGTCGCCATGGCGACAGCGCTGTGATCAGGTTTGTGCTTCTTCCTCGCCTTCAGCGCATCGTCATCGTAGCACACACTCCGACGACCACTCGGGCTCTCCGCTGAGCAATCGTAGAAGTGGAACTCACCGGTCCTCGTATCCTGTCCGATGACATCCGGCTCGCCTCCGGTTCTCTCCAGTTCACTTAGCGTCCAGAGCTTCTCTGGGTTCCTTTCCAGCCGCGACTCCACACTCGCCCACCGGAGATCCCGGTGGCGCTTCATGTTGAGGTCGAACCGCTCCATCAGCGTTGTGAGCAGCTCATCACGTCGTTCTGGATCGAGGTGCCACGTGGAGTCCCTATCGGTCATTCACTCTCGCACCTCCTTCAATTCCCAAGCATGAGCCCGTGACGCATGATGCTCGTTCGTGGGCTCGCTCCCAGTCCAGGGGATTGACAGGGGCCCTTTCATACGAGTCATGGCGCCGGCTCATCTGATTCTGCCACCCGAGCGCCTCCCCGACGTGCGTCGATCCGCCAGGCCCAGACCGGGAGGATCCACAGGGCCAATCCGACGGCTGCCACCGCCGACTCGCTTGGAGGCGGTGGCGAGAACGGTCCCGCAATCCAGATCACTGTCACAAGACCAAGGAGGGCAGGGAATCCAGCGCGCCCGATGGGGTCATTCGTTTGGAAGGTACGGGCGTAGAGCGCGGCAGCACCCAGGAAAAGAACACCTTCAACGAGGAACGTCCCAGCCACT
>SLFU01000018.1 GCA_007124095.1 Gemmatimonadota bacterium | reverse complement strand
AGGATTCCGAGGAGTCGGCGCACCGTTGGGGAGTATGCTTCCTCTCCTTCGTTGGCGTCGAGCTGGGCCAAGTAGTTCGACACGAGCTGGGAAATGCTGGTGTTGTGCCGGCGGCTGTACCGGCGTGCCCGTTCGATGACCTGCTCATCGACGCTGAGCGTGAGCTTCTTGCGTGACATGGGGCCCCCGTTGGCTGTACGTACACCAAGTGAGGATAGCTACGTATGGATAGGGCAGCAAGGGGGACGGTGTTCGCTCGTCGCGACGAGCCCTGACAGCGCCTAACTGCCGCTTTGCCGGCTGCGGCCGCTTTGCGGCCTCCGTCCCAACTTCCCTGCGTGTCACGGCTCGTGCATTCGCACGACCCGCGCCACTCCGGGAAGTTCGGCAACCCCTGATTCGTTATACGAACGAAGCCGATTGGAGAGGTGTCATGATGAGGCTCGACCGATGGATCCTCGTTGCTGCGGTGGTGGTCCTCTGCGCGATGGGCTGTGACCGGGCCACCAACTTTGATCCCGGCGCCGAGACGTGGCAACTGGAGGACACCCCTCAACTCGAAATCGGGTCGGACGGCGTAGGGGATGGGGACCTGCTCTTCGGTGTGCGGGACGTGAGAGTTCTTCCCTCGGAAGAGCTGCTGATCACGGAGGGCGGGAGCCGGCAGGTCCTGATGTATTCTCCCGAGGGCACTCGAACGCGGACCTTGGGTCGCAGGGGGAACGGACCGGGCGAGTTTCAGAGCGTTTCGTGGTCGAGGCCGTTGGGGGACACGGCCGTGGTCGTGTTTGACCCCGGAAACCTTCGCATGACGAGGTTTGCCACCGAATCCGACGAGATTTCGACCTGGACGATCACCCCCCCTCAGGAGCTGCTTTGGACGACGGTGGTCGCTCCATTTTCAGATCGCACCCTGCTGGTTTCCGGATACCGTGCTTCCGGAGAGGCGGAGGGAGGGAGGTCAAGGCCGTCCATGCGTTTCATGGAGCACTCATGGTCGGGTGAGCCTGGCCAAGTGCTCGTTCCCGAGGCGCCGGGGGCGGAGGTATACCGAGGCGAGTTGAACTCCACACCCGTCCAAACGACGCCTGTGTTCTCGCTGACCACATTCGCTGCTGTAGGGAGCGAGTTCCTTGTTGTCGGCACCAATGAGGGTCCCTTCCTGAAGGTGGTCAACCGGTCGGAGGGGGTGATTTCGCGGATCGAGTGGGACCAGGATCCGGTTCCGTTGGAGGACTGGCATTTGAACGAGGTCGTCTCGGCGCGAACCGCAGTAGCTTCCTCAGCGGATGAGTCCGAAGCGCTGAGACAAGTTCTCGAGGGGATGCCAGTCCCTGATCATCTGCCTTGGTACGACCAGGTGGTGGTTTCTGATGAGGACGAGATCTGGGTGCGGGAATACCCTGAGCCTGGCTCCGAGAGCACCTGGTGGCGCGTTCTGGACGTGGAAGGCGGTGTTCTCGGAGTCATCGAGATCCCGGTGGCCTTTGAACTCAAGCACGTGACCGGAGGACTGCTGGCGGGTGTCTGGACCGATGAACTGGGTGTCGAGACCGTTCGGGTCTGGCGATTCCTTAGGTAGGGGCCGCGAGGCTTCGTTCGTATAACTAAGGCTTTACCGGCTCCGGGCACGTGCGCGCCCTCCGGCCCAACTTGGGATCCTGTCACGCCTCGTGCTGGCGCATGAGTCCCGCCAGGCCCCAAGTTCGGTAAAGCGGTCACGTTATGCGACATCGCACCGCTCGAACATGGGGGTGTGCGGACGTCGTGACGAGCTGGAAAGTGGCCCCTGCGCCAGGATGTGGTGTCCGGGCGCGTCGCTGCGCCTCCGGAGGTGATGTTGATCGCACCGTCCGTGCCGATCCGGTTCTTTCCGGCGGCGGCAGGCGGCTGAGTGACTGTGTGAATTGACTCGAACGGGGCATTCAGCTTGGCTGAAGCTGCGGTTCCGAGCGCACCAGAATGCCGGTGCCATCCTTCAGCGCGACCAGTATATGTTGGGCCAACTTCAGTTAACATGCCCGCTTTTGACTCGAATTCGGGTAGGGCCGGTTTACACTGTGACAGGTGGCAGGATGTCAGACAGGATACTTGCCCGAGCTCAGAACGGCGGGTATCCTATGGGAGCCTGCCCGTTCGCATGGTCCGCGGTAGGCCAAACAGTTACGCCGTGAACTAAAGGAGATGACCGACCATGCGGTACGTTGAGCCAGTTTTTCGGGCGGCGATGCTCGCGCTCATCGTGGCGTTTGGCTCCACGGCGGTCGTGGGCGCGGTCGAGGAGTGTCCGAGCTGCGAGTGCGAGGAGCGGTCATTCGGCGCCGTCGCGAAGGAGACCTTCTGCGGCGGCTCGGAAATGCAGACGCTGTTCTCCGGCGGCGAGGAAGCGATGGACGAGTGCGAGGACTACTGCGCCGGCCTCCACTAAGGGCCGCAGAGAAGGGGGTTCTCAACGCAAGAGGGGGGAGGTGCGCTCTATGTCTTCCGCGTTGAGTTTCTCTAAGAAACCTGGACAAAGGGAGGAGTCGCCAATGCGCGGCAGGAGCCGAGTCGGGTGGGGGCTGCTCATGGTTCTGGTTCTGCTGAGCGGCTGCGTGGACGGTGTTCACGACGACGACTCGATGGTGGCCGCAGCGTGGGCGCTGGCGGCGGAGCCGGACTTCCTCGTCCCTGGCGGTGTCGCCCACGGGGACTCGATCCACTTCTTCGGCATTTCCAACGGCGAGTTCGCGCACGACGGCAACGCAATCGTTACGCTCGGGCGTGGAGCGAACACCCTCGTCGTCATCGGTGGCGACGGTCAGGTCGTCGAGGTCCTGGGCGGCTCCGGTGACGGCCCCCAGGAGTTCCGCGGGCTCCCCTGGTTACTTCGTGTGGGCGAGGGCCTCATCGCGGTTGATCGTGCGGGGCGTCGCTACTTCGAGCTCGTCGGCTTGGAGCTGGGCGAAGCGGTGAGCTACGAGCGCGGACCAGCGGAGCGCGTGGTAGCCGTGCTCGCGGATGGAACGATCGTCACCACGCAGGTCCGACCACCGACCCCCCAACGCTACACGGACGGGCTGCCTGTTACGCCCTATTACCTGCGAGCAGGCGGGGCCGTGGCCACCCTCGCCGGTCCCTCGTCGCCTCCCGAACCCGCCTTCCTCCTCACCGCGCCCTCCACCGGGAACCTCTCGGTGGCGTCGGCCACGGATTGCCTTCCGGCGAACCATTACGCGGCATTGGACGAGCTGCTTCTCATCACGGACGCGAGCACCGGGCTGGTCCTGACGCTCGACCACACCGACAGGGTGGATACCCTCTACCAGAGCCGGATCGCCCGTGGCGTCGTCACCCGGGAGATGGTGGACGGGGTGCGCCGCTACGGCGATGAGTTGGAGGCGGCGGGCATGCCAGTCCAGCGGGACGTGTTCCTCGGTGGCGTCGGGCAGGTCGGCGACTCACTCAGGGCCGTGTGGAACGACATGCTCTGGGACGGCCGCTCGCTCTGGCTCCGTCGCGCGGTCCCCTGCTTGTTCGGAGAGGGGACCCGCACCGAACCGTACATCTGGGACGTGATCGACACGGAGAGCCGCTCGCGTCTCGCCGTCGTCGAGACGCCGGCCGACCTGCGCGTGCTCGCCGTCGCACCGGATGGCCGGGTCCTGGGCGTTGTCCGTGACGAGTTGGGTGTCCAATATGTGGGCGTCTACCGGACCCTCGACAAGGGGCAGGACCGATGAAGAAGCCGAGTGTCGGGGCCGTGGCGAATGTGGCGCTAGTCGCCGCAGCGTTGTTTGTCATATGGAACGCCCGCTCCGCACGGCCGCCGCATCCGGCTGTCGGCCTTCCGGCCGATTGGGAGCGGGAGATGACGACGGGCATCGTCGTGGGGCCGGAGGACGCGCCGATCCAGATCGTCGAGCTCATGGACTTCCGTTGCCCGTTCTGCCGCGAGTGGTCCGCGCGGCTCGATTCCCTGCGCGTCGAACACCCCGGCAGCGTGCGCGTCTCGTTCCACCATTGGCCGTTGGGCGCCCATCCGGACGCGCTTGCCGCCGCCGTCGCCGCGGAGTGCGCCGACCGGCAGGGTTCGTTCGTGGAGTTCTCGCGCACCGTCTACGCCGAACAGACCTTGCTCGGTCAACGTCCCTGGCGCGAGTTCGCCGACCAGGCAGGCGTGCCGGACCTCGACGAGTTCGACGCGTGCGCAGCGCAGCCCTCGGAGGCCTTCCCGCGCATCCAACACGGCATTGAGCTCGCGGGCGCGACGGGCGCGCGCGGTACGCCGACCGTCTGGATCAACAACCGGGTGATGCGGCCGCGGCCGTCGCTCGACGAGCTCCGCGCGATGGCGCGGCGTTAGCGCACCCGGCGCCAGCGGTTCCCCTCCGAGCGCGTCGAGCAGCGAGCCTGCCTCTTCTGGAAACCTACGTCCGCCCCAGACAATCGATCGGCTAGGTCTGACACGCTCCGCCTCCGTGGTGGTCGTCGGAGGCGCGCCGAAGCGACGGAATGGGCCAGGAGGAGAGAAGATCACGTCCTGAGGAAGGAGGTGCGTAAAGCTGGGTGTCCCCCAAATGCGCAAGACCGGGTGTCTCTTGAACCCATGCGAAGAAGCTGTGGGGAGCGATGCAGGAAGGGGCGAAGCGGTGCGACGCCGCATAACTGTGAGGGTTTCCGGCTCCGGGGCGGCTGGCGCCGCCCCTCCGTCCCAACTCGAAACCTGTCACGTGCCGTGCATGCGCACGGCCCGCGCCAGGACGCAAGTTCGGAAACCCCTGATTCGTTATAAGAAATGGTGCGCTCGAACTGCATGACTTCCGTTCTGGGATCGCTTCCTGGGTTGCGGGTGTATGCCATGTGAGGCATAATTATTAGATGGCGTACGAAGTCGAAGTGACGGACGAGTGGTTGGCCTGGTTCGGGGGTTTGGCGGTGGAGGACCAGGACGAGCTTGCGGCGGTGATCGGTCTCTTGGAGGACCGGGGTCCGCATCTTCCGTTTCCCTACACCAGCGCCATCTCCAGCTCTCGGCATTCCCACATGCGGGAGCTTCGAGTGCAGGTGAAGGGCCGACCGTTCCGGACGTTGTATGCGTTCGATCCGCGGCGAGTCGCGATCCTGTTGATCGGTGGCGACAAGACCGGGCGGGACCGGTGGTACGAGGAGTTCGTTCCTCAGGCGGATGATCTCTACGATGAGCACCTGAGGATCCTGGAGGAGGAGGGTTTGTTGTGATGGCTACCAAGTTTCGGACGATTCGTGAGGCGATGCCGCGGGAGCGCCAGGACCGAATCCGGCGCCGGACCGAGGAACTCTTGGCCGAGCTGCCGCTTCAGGAGCTCCGTCAAGCGCGGGCACTTTCCCAGAAGGAGCTTGCCGAGGTGTTGGGTTTGAATCAGGCCACGATCTCGAAGCTCGAGCGCCGCACGGATATGTACCTGAGCTCGTTGCGGCGGTTTGTCGAGGCCATGGGTGGAGAGCTCGAGATCACGGCGAGTTTTCCCGAAGGCCGGGTAAGGATCCAGCTTCTCGAGGAGTTGGAAGGAGAGGAGCCTGAACCTGCGGTTGGTGGTTGACGGGGCGAGCCGTTGCGGGGGGGGCGGTTTTCCCGACGGTGATCGTAGAACGACGAGAGCGCACCACTTCGGATAACTGCGCGGGTTTCCGGCTCCGGGTCGCCTGACGGCGCCCCTCCGTCCTAACTTTCACCCTGTCCCGGTCCGTGCGATGCACGGCCCGCGCCAGCGAGAAAGTTCGGAAACCCCTGATACGTTATGCGAACCCCTTTAGGTCAAACCAACAAAGGGTCGGACACGGGAACGGAGTCCGGGGCGAGGTCCAAAGCTAGGAGAGTTTCGAGGGCACTAGGAACACGCCCATGGGGTACTCCTTCGAGTGTTGCCTTCACTGAATGGGCCTGAGAACTTGATGGACGGCGGGGTTGGCAGGAATCCGGAGAAAAGGAATATGCACAAGACCATCGAAGCGATCATCGAAGCGGACGGGACGGTGCGTCTACTCGAGGCGGTCGAACCGGGAACGCCCCGCAGAGCACTGCTTACGATTCTCGATGAGCCCAGT
>SLFU01000202.1 GCA_007124095.1 Gemmatimonadota bacterium | reverse complement strand
ATCTTCGGAGAGATCGATATTGGCAGTGAGGAGCCGGCCGCATTTTCCGAGGAGGACGAGGCCTCCCTGCAGGCTGTGTCGGACAAGCTGGCGGAGCAGATCATGGCGGAGCGGCGCTAACCAGACGTCTCTCCCGGTATCCGGGGCCTCGAAGACAACGAACGGCCTACTCTCCAACCCATTTCTCTCCCCGGGGCTCGGTGGCCGATGGTCGGTTCGATCCGGCCTCCGACACCTTTTAGAGACACATCGACCGCTGCCCCGGATGCAGGGCCTTTGAACTCATGTGCGTTTCCGGGGTGAAGTTCGGCCTCCTGCTGGGAAGTTCGGCCGCCTCCTGGAAGGACCGCGCGAGGTGGCGGGTCAGGATCGCCACTTTCCCCCTGCGGACCCGTTCGGATCGCTGCGGCCCTCGGTGGGAGTGCTGGCTGCGGGGTTGTACGATGCACGCATCTGGGGAATCATGGGGACGGGCGCTCGGCCACTCGGACATGAGGAGCATGCGATGACGGAAGGACCCGCAGAGGGCGAGGAGAACACCGACTGGGTCGAGCTGAGCACGGATCGGCCGGTCTGGGAACGATTCTTCACGGTCAGCCCCCTCGTCCTGGTCGGTACCCGGGAGGGGGAGGGGTTCGATCTGGCCCCCAAGCATATGGCCTTCCCACTCGGCTGGGAGCGACACTTCGGGTTCGTCTGCACCCGTCGACACGCGACCTACCACAACGCGCGAGAGTTCGGAGCCTTCACGGTCAGCTATCCGCGCCCCGAGCAACTGGTTCTGACGAGTCTTGCGGCCCAAGCCAGGGACGAGGACGGCTCTCCTTCGGGGATTGCGTCGCTCCCAACCGAGCCCGCCAGGACGGTTGAGGGGGTCGTTCTGAGTCGAGCCTACGTGCAGCTCGAATGCGAGCTGGACCAGATTGTCGACGAGCTCGGGTCTGCCAGCCTCGTCATCGGAAAGGTGGTGGCCGGCCGGGTGGCGAAGGAGGCGCTCAGAATCTCCGAGCGGAGCGACACCGAACTGGTGCGAAATACCCCCCTCCTGGCGTACCTGCATCCCGGTCGCTACGCGGAGGTCTCCGATTCCCGGGCCTTCCCGTTCCCGGCCGATTTTCACCGGTGAGGGCCCGTGCCTTCTAGCGGCAAGGTACCGGCGATCGGGACTCAGCTCTCGCCGGAGCTCGCCGCCCGCATCCTGGGGGAGGTGAGGTCGAGGAAGGAAGAGTGGCTGGGTTACCTGGAGCGGCTGACCCTCAACGAGTCCCCCTCCACCGAGCCGGAGAGCCAGCTCCACGTGCTCGACCTGATCGGGTGGAGCCTCGAGGAGCTCGGGCTACGAGTGCGACGAATCCCCGGAAGGACCACCGGAGGAGCGATCCTCGCGCGTCCTCCGGGGAGGAGGGGCGCGCCCGCGCAGCTCCTCCTCGGGCACACCGACACCGTGTGGCCGAGGGGCACCCTCGACGAGATGCCTCTGCAACAGGAGGGCTCGATCGTCCGGGGGCCTGGGGTCTTCGACATGAAGGCGGGGCTGACCCAGATCGTCTTCGCCCTTCGGGCCCTGGATCGGCTCGAACTAGAGCCGGAGGTGAGTCCGGTCGTCTTCGTGAACTCTGACGAGGAGATCGGGAGTCCCGAGTCGACACAACATGTCCGGCGCCTGGCCCGGGCCGTCTGCCGCGCCTTCGTGCTGGAGCCGGCGTTGGGGGTGGAGGGCAGGCTCAAGACCGCCCGGAAGGGCACGGGGCACTTCAGCATCCGGGTAATCGGACGCGGCGCCCACTCCGGTCTCGATCCGGAGCGGGGGGCCAGCGCGATCCAGGAGCTGTCGATGGTGATCCAGACCCTCCACGCCCTCACCGATCCCGAAGAGGGGATTGTGGTGAATGTGGGCCAGATCCAGGGTGGGGTGCGCCCGAATGTGGTCGCCGCCTCCGCGAGCGCGGAAGTCGACATCCGGGTCAACACGCTCGAGCAGGCGCGCTGGATCGAAGAGCGCGTCCGTGGCCTCGAGCCCTTCGTTCCGGGATGCACGATCCAGATCGAGGGGGATGTTCGGCGCCCGCCTCTGGAGCGGACTCCGGGTAACCGGCAGCTCTGGGAGCAAGCACGTGCCCTGGGGAAACTCCTGGGTGTGCCGCTGGACGAGGGCCGAGCCGGAGGGGCTTCGGACGGAAACACCACGAGCGTCTATACTCCCACCCTCGACGGCCTCGGCGCGGTGGGGGACGGAGCTCACGCGAGCCATGAGTACGTGGAGGTGGATCGCAGTCTGGAACGGTGCGCCCTTCTGGCCTGCCTCCTCCTTCTTCCGCCGTCTCCCTCGGGCAAGGCAGAGTGACGCCGGCTTCCGGAGGACCGCGCTGGGGGGAGGGGCCGCACCTCCGAACCTCGATGACCCGGATATGGAAACCGGGCTCCACGAAGTACTCGGTACGGACCCTTCCCCGGGAGGAGTGGGCGTTCGGGGACTATGTCCTCGTCGAGGTTCGGGGCAGCTTCCGGGGCCGGTGGGTGGAGGTTCCCACCGGGCGGTTGATCGCGCCGTCGGAGGGCGATCTTCTCATCGGAGCGCTCGGAAGCCGGTTCGCGACCCTGGAGATCACCGGCTCCTGGGAGGATGTGGGGGCGGATGGTCGGATGGAACTGCTGACCGGCGGTGGCGTCGTCGGACGCCTTCGGTCGAAATCCACCCTGGTGCGTTCCCCGGTCCGGTTGAGCTACAGGGGACACGTCGTCGACGGGGCGAGGACTCGTTCGATGTCCGACTTCGCGGTCCCGGCCGGCGGCTCGGTTCCCTTCCGGACCCCGGTTATCCTCCTGACCGGGTCCTCGATGTCGGCAGGGAAGACCACGGCGGCGAAGGTCGTGGTCGCTCGGCTGAAACGGGCGGGCCTCTCGGTTCTCGGAGCTAAGCTCACGGGTGCGGGTCGCTACCGGGACATCCTGACCATGCGCGATGCGGGCGCCGACCGCATCTTCGACTTCGTCGATGCGGGGTTGCCCTCGACACACTGCTCGCGGGATCATTACGGATCGGCGATGGCCCCCCTACTCTCCCACATGGCCGCGGTCCCGGCCGACGTCGCGGTCATCGAGATCGGGGCATCCCCCTTGGAGCCGTATAACGGGACCACTGCAATCGAGATGATCAGGGATCGGGTCGTCCTGCATGTCCTCTGTGCTTCCGATCCCTACGCGGTGAGCGGAGCGTTGGCCGCCTATGAGCTTCCTCCGGACCTGGTCACGGGGACGACATCGAACACCGAAGCCGGAGTCCAGCTCGTTTCTCGGCTCACCGGAATGAGGGCGCTTGACATCCGGCGGACGGAAGCGTTTCCGGAGTTGGACGCACTGCTCGATGATCGTCTCGGGACGGTGGGGATCAGGATGCTCGAGGAGAGATGAACGGACCGATGCTTGAAAACCCGAATGAGTCGCTCGATGCCCAAGCTTCAAAGGGGGAGCTCGGATCTCCGCTCCCCTTTGCCGCCGGAATCGAAATTCGCCCACTGACGCGATTCGAGGAGTTCCGGGAGTGCGTCCGTCTCCAGGAGGAGGTCTGGGGACAGGGATTCTCCCAGAAGGTCCCCGAGGCCATCCTGATCATCGCTTCGCGTCTGGGCGGAATCGTGTGCGGAGCCTTCGGGGCCGACGGGACGATGGCGGGCTTCGTATTCGGGCTGACGGGGATGGAGGAGGGGCGGGTGGTCCATTGGTCCGACATGCTCGCGGTACGAGCCGGATGGAGGCGGAGGGGGATCGGCTCCGCACTCAAGCTGCACCAGCGAGAGCTCCTGATACGGGCGGGCGTGACCCGGATGTACTGGACTTTCGACCCTCTCGAAGTACCAAACGCTCGGCTGAACTTCTCACGGCTGGGGGTGGTGGTGCGAGAGTACGTCGAGGAGATGTACGGGGAGAGTGGACCCCCGTTACACCTCGGGATCGGAACCGACCGGTTCGTGGCTGTGTGGGAGATGGCCTCCTCCCGCGTGAAGAGTCGGATCCAGGGAGGGGTTGGCGCGGAGGTCTTGGACGAATCGTTGAAGCTGCCCAGCGCACTGGAGGTCGAGGAGGAAGGGGAACGGGTCCGTCCCGGCGAGACCCGTGTGGACCTCGAGGACCCCCGGATCCTCGTCCCCGTCCCGGCGGACATCCAGAGCTTGAAGGAGGGGGATGTGGAGCTGGCCCGATGCTGGCGCCGCGCGACCCGCACGGTGTTCCGGCACTATCTTTCCCGGGGATGGGAGCTGCGCGAGGTGACGGGTGAAGGGAACCCTGTCCACTATCTCCTGGTTCGGGAGGTTGGAGAGTAGGGCGAGAGAACACCAGCCAGAAGGAGAACTCGGATGTCCGTTCGCGATGATCGCGTGTCCCGGCCCCGTATCGCGGTGCTCGGGGCGGGCCCGGTCGGCCTGGAGGCAGCCCTCGCCGGAGTGGAGAGGGGCTACGAAGTCGTGGTCTACGAAGGGGCGTCCCACCCCTCCGCAAATGTACGGGACTGGGGGCATGTCCAGTTCTTCACCCCGTGGTCCATGAACGTGTCCCCGCGAATGCGAAGGCACCTCGACGAGCTGGGCCACCCCCTAGAGGTGGACGAGGAGGACTCACCCACCGGCCACGAGCTGGCGGACCGGGCCCTCGATCCCCTCTGGAAGGACGAGTCGCTTCCGATCCGGCTCGCGCTCGACCGTCGGGTCCTCGCCATCGGGCGGGAAGGCCTCTTGAAGCACGAAGAGATCGCATCCCGGAGGCGGGGCCGCAGGGCTTTCCGTGTCCTCCTCCGCAACGCTGAGGGTAGAGAAGAATTGGAGCGCGCCCACATCGTGATCGACTGCACAGGGAAGTACGGGAACCCCAACACTCTCGGCGATGGAGGGATTCCGGCCCCCGGGGAGGAGGCGCTCGCGTCTCGGGTCGGCCGGCGGATCCCGGATGTCCGGTCGCGCCCGGGCGATTGGCGGGGACGCACGGTCTTCCTCGCGGGAGCCGGGCATTCGGCTCAGACCGCGGCGCTTCACCTCGCGGAGCTGGCGGAGGGTCGGGGGGACACACGGATCATTTGGGCGCTCCGACGGGAGAGTCCGGGTTGGGGCGCGGTGGAAGACGATCCCCTTCGCCTCAGGAAGGAGCTCACGGACGGTGCCAGGAGCCTTGCCGCCGGGGCATCACCGGCGGTCGAGATCCTGCGCGGCGCGGCGGTGGAGGAGCTTGCCGCGGAGAACGGGGACACACGGGTGCGCCTCCGGCTGGGAGACTCTGGAACCGAGGAGGTGAAGGTGGATCGAATCGTCTCGTTGACCGGGGGCGTGGGGGATCACGCCCTCTACCGTCAACTCCAGGTCCACGAGTGCTATGCGACGAGCGGGCCCATGAAGCTCGCGGCGGCCCTTCTCGGGGACGCGAGCGGCGACTGTCTGGAGCAGGGCGGGCACGGAGCCGAGTCCCTCGAGAACCCGGAGCCCAATTTCTTCATCCTCGGAGACAAGTCCTACGGGAGAAACAATACTTTCTTGCTGCGGGTGGGTTGGCAGCAGGTGGACGAGGTATTCGACCGGCTGGCGGAGGAGAGATGAGGATTGTCGGGGTCGAGCTCCTCGAATTTGCGCTTCCGCTCAGGGAGCCGTTCGAAACGAGCTTCGGGGTCCGCAGTGAGCGTCGGATCATCCTGGTGCGCTTGGCGGGTGAGGAGGGTGGAGAGGGCTGGGGGGAGTGTGTGGCCGAAGAAGTCCCCAGCTACTCCTACGAGACCGTCGACACGGCTTGGACCACCCTCGAAAAGTTCATTCTCCCGGCCTTCGTGGGCCGGGAGATCCTCGGCCCCCGGGAAATCCTCGACCCGGTGGCGTGGATTCGGGGCCATCCCATGGCCAAGGCGGCCTTCGAGATGGCCGCCTGGGACCTGCAGGCCAAGGAACAGGGGGTCCCCCTCTGGGAGCTCCTCGGTGGATCCGGGGAGGCCGTGCCCGTCGGAGTGAGTGTGGGGCTTCAGCCCGACCAGGATTCCCTCTTTCGGAAGATCGAGGCGTATCTCGAACGGGGGTACGCCCGTGTCAAGCTGAAGATCAAGCCCGGTCGGGACGTGGAGTTGCTTCGGGGGGTCCGTGACCGGTTCCCGGAGCTGGCCCTTCAGGCAGACGCGAACGCGGCCTACACCCTCGAGGATGCCTCCCGGCTTCAGGAGCTCGACGACCTCGATCTCGTGCTCCTGGAGCAGCCCCTCGGGGAGCAGGAGCTTCTGGACCACGCGCATCTCCAATCCCTCCTCCGGACACCGATCTGCCTGGACGAATCGATCCGTTCGTTAGCGGATGTCCGCCTTGCTCTGGAGCTGGACGCCGGCCGGGTCTTCAACATCAAGCCGGGCCGGGTAGGTGGACTGGCGGAGTCGAAGGCGATTCATGACCTGTGCCGTGCGCGGGGCGTGCCGGTCTGGTGCGGGGGTATGCTCGAGTCCGGGATTGGTCGGGCGCACAACCTGGCGCTGGCCACTCTCCCCGGCTTTACCCTTCCCGGAGACATCTCCGAGTCGAGACGCTACTGGAAGCAGGATGTGATCGACCCCGAGTTCGAGCTCGAGGAAGGACGGATGGCCCCGGTCCCCGGAGCGGGAATCGGAGTAGAGCCGGACCTCGGGCGCCTGAGGGCGCTTACGAATCGACGGATCGGGTTCGGCACGTTATCCTCCGGTTAGCATCGCTTCCCGCTACGATCCCTGCCATTCGAATCGGGCGCTCCGAACCTGGTACCGCTGAACCGGAAGTCCGAGCATCCGCACCACTAGTCGGCGGAGGCCCTGTCCGAGGGCGCCACCCACCTCGCCCCCGCCTTCCACCGCAGGAGTGAGCTCACCGCGCAGCCATCTGCGGAGCTCCTCCACATCCGAGAGAGAAAGGGTCTCGAGCTCGATGCGCGCGAGGTAGTAGTAGGTGCCCGCGGAGGTCGGACCGATCGGGACGGAGACCTCCTCGCGGAGGAAGCGAGTGATCTGCTCGAGCGAGCTCGACTGGCCCACCACCCCATCGGCCGTCTCGAGCCGGTAGAGCTCACTCAGCGGATCGTATCGGACGGTGGCCCGCCAATCATGCCGGGCGACCTGCGAGTCGAGCAGACGGTCCCTCCAGAGCTCGGTCACGATCGCGATCCGGACCGGGAGCCCTGCTTCGAGGGAGCGATGAATGCCTCCAATCCCCAGGATGTCTCCGATCTGGAGGTCGACGGTTCCGCTTTCCGCCCTCAGAGCGAGGGTGATCGGATCCTCGGACTCCTGGGCCCCCAGCTCGGCGGAGATCAAGGATAGGACTGCGACCAGGACCATTGGCACTGCGCCGAACCAGCTTCGCGGGAGGGGGGCGGTTCGCACCGGCGGACCGTCCTCAGAAACGTTGCTGGAGGCGGACGAAAAAGTTAAGGCCGCGGTCTCTTCGGTTCAGGGGGTACGACCAGTAGAGACCCACCGGGCCCATGAAGAAGCCAACTCCGACATCGGCCCGGGTGGGGCTATCGGTCCGGGGTATGCCCGTGGCCAAGTCCCCCTCAGACCAGCCCTGTCCGGCGTTGAAGAAGACAGCCCAGACCGGCTGGAGGCTGACGAGCTCGGAAAGCTCCGAGTCGTCCCAGTGGGACGGGATCGGATCCCACGAAATCGGGAGCGCTCCCTGAAACTCCGCCTGGAAAAGGAGGAGACGGTCGCAGCCGTGTGAGGGAAAGACCACCGCGGTTTCCGGATCTTGGCCGTCCCCGCTGCGGTGGGTCTCCAGAAGCCGTGAGGTCTGCCTCGCCCCGCAGTCCAGTGCGAACCGGCGATGTCCGGGCAGGCTGCCTTCCCCTCCGGCCGCAGTCTGGAGTTGCGGCGGAAGCGGCGACCCGGTAAGGCTTCCAGTCGCGGCCGCGCGAAGGTTGAGTCTGGAGGTTGGGCCCACGCGGGCGTAGCGCCTCAGGTCGAGGGTCCCCACGGTGTAGAAGGGCAGGGAGTGAGAAACGCTTGTGACGGTCGCGTCCCCTTGGGTCGGAGCGTTGGGCTCGGAGTGAGGGAGGGCGAGCTCCCCTCCCACTTGCCGTCTGAGGCCCAACATCGCTCGCCACCCGTCCGTGGGAAGGGAGGGGTCGTCCGTCGAGTCCCATTCGAGGGTGGCCTCGAGGCTTCGGCTTCTCCCTTCGGCAACCATCGGGAGGGGCCTCCACGGGTCCTCTCCACTCCCGAGCGTCCATGGATCCCGGATGGGTGGGGTCAGGTGCTCCTCCTCCCGATAGCTGAGGCTGGCACTCAGGGGAACCCGACCGGGCCGAAGGCTGAAATAGGCTCTCCATCCTTCCCTTTCGTAATGGTCGCGAAAGTCTCGTCCGAGGAGGAAGGTGGCAAGCGAGGCCTCGGTGTTCGTGAGCCCGGCATCCTCGAACGGCACCACCTCCCGGTGCGCGGTCGCCCCGATGGAGGTGATTCCCCTCCCGCCCACCGCCTGGTCGATGCGGAAGAGGTAGCCCAGCCGATCCGAGTCGAGATTCAATCCTGAGGTCGAGCGCCAGATCGCAAAGGTTTCGAGTCTTGTGGGGTTGCCCCCCGCAGTCTGGATCAGGGGTCCGAAGAGGACCGGAAGTCCCTCGACCCGGTTGTAGCTCGACGCGGCACGTAGCGTGAACCTGGCCTCCCCGAACCCCAGATCCGAGGAAAGAAACCCCGGTGAGACGCCCTCGTCGGGGCGAGGGTCGACCCGGCCGGCCCGGATCCGGTACCGGAGGGGACCCGTGTAGACCACGGCCTCCTCCGCCAGCGTCGCGTCCTCCTCTCCGACGATGGTTCCCCCGATGACGACGATCTGACCTTCGATTCTGGCTCCGGGAAGGAGGCGGAGGTCGCCATTCACCACGAGGAGGTCCCCGCCCACCGTTCCCGCGGCGAGGACGGACCCTCCCAGGACCGCCACGTTTCCTTCAATCCGGCTTTCAGCGGGGATCCGTATCCCTCCCGAAAGCCGGACGACCTCGGGGGAATTGAGGAACTCGAACGCCTGCTCCTGGATGTCCGGGGGAACCCGGCCCTCGATGACCTGGACCTGGGCGGCTGCCGGGTGAACGGCCAGGCAAGAGAGGAGGAGCAGCAGGAGCGGAACACCGGGGGTACGGTCTGGCACGGCGGATCTCCATCGGAAGTGGGAAGGGGAGGCCCCCAACCAATCAGTCTACCTCCGGGGGAAAACGGCTGGAAGGGAGACGTTCAGCTCTCGCCGCGGATCCCCAACCGCTTCATCCGACGGTAGAGGTTGGCCCGATCGGTGCAGAGCCGTCGTGCTGCCTCCGCCACATTCTCGCCGGAGGCTTCCAGGGCACCCCTGATGAGTTCCACCTCAAAGTGGTCCAGACGTTCCCGGAGGCTCCTGGGGTCCTGGTCCCGGTAGATCTCTGGGCTCCCCGGCCGGAGAGGGCGATGGAGGAGCTCCCGTACGTGGTCGGGGCCAATCTCCTCGTCCGGATGGAGGATCGCCAGCCGTTCGACGAAGTTGAAGAGCTCGCGGACGTTCCCCGGCCAGGAATGGGCGGAGAGGAGCTCCAATGCCTTGGGGGCGAGGGCTGGCGCCTGAATGCCCTGTCGCGCCAGAAGTCGGTCCCCGGCATGTTGGACGAGGAGGGGGAGGTCTCCCGGGCGTTCCCGCAACGGGGGCATCCGCAGGAGGACCACGTCCAGACGAAAGAGGAGATCCTCCCTGAATCGTCCCGCGCCCACGTCTGCGTGGAGGTCGCGATTGGTGGCGGCGAGAACGCGGACGTCCACCGCCACCGGGGTCTGGCCCCCCACGCGCTGGAGCGTCCCACTCTCGAGGGTTCTCAGGAGTTTCGCTTGGGCTCCCTCTCCGAGGTCCCCTATCTCGTCGAGAAAGAGGGTGCCTCCGTGCGCCAACTCGAATCGTCCCCGCCGCCGCTGCTCCGCTCCGGTGAAGGCACCCTTCTCGTGTCCGAACATTTCGCTCTCCACGAGCTCCCGGGGAATCGCCGCGCTGTTGACCCGGATGAAGGGTCCCGACTTCCGGGCGGAGAGGTTGTGGATGGCGGTGGCAGCGAGTTCCTTTCCCGTCCCGCTCTCTCCCACGATGAGGACCCGGGCTTCGGTGGGGGCCACTTTTCGGATAGTGTCCCGCACTCGGATCATTGGCTCGCTCTCCCCTATGAGAAGCGTCCCCGGACCCAGCTCGTCCAGGAGGGCGCGGGAGAGCTCACGGGCGCGGCTCACCTCTAGCGCCCCCCTCACGGTGGCCAGAACGGCGTCGGGGGATAGCGGCTTCTCGAGAAAGTGGAAGGCTCCCTCCCGGGTGGCGCGCGCGGCGTCGGAGAGGGTGGCCTCACCACTCATCATGATGACCGGAACCCCGGGGAGGGTCCGGTGGAACTCAGGAAGGCTGTCGAGGCCCGTCGACCCGGGAAGGACCACATCCAGTAGGATGACGTCCGGGTGCTCCTCTTCCAGGATCTGGAGTCCTGCCTCGGCGCTTCCTGCCTCCACGATCTCATGCCCTTCGGACTCGAGCAGGGCCCGGAGCATCCTTCGGAGGTTCGGCTCGTCGTCCACCACGAGAAGCTTCAAGACGGCTCCCCCTCCCCCGGCTCCGGAGGCTCGAGCGGGAGCCGGATCCCGAATTCGGCCCCTCCTCCGGCGCGGTTCTGGGCCCAGACCTCCCCTCCGTGGGCATGTACGGCCTGCCGTACCATCGCAAGGCCCAGCCCCGTGCCCCTCCGCTTGGTCGTGAAGTCCGGTTCCCAGATCCGACGGAGGAGCTCGTCCTCTACTCCCGGACCTCGATCCAGGACCCGGATCTCGACCCCGGCCTCGAGGGGTCGGAGGGTCACCTCGACCGGAGCTGCGGTCTTCCCGGTGGGGGTCGCCTCGGACGAGGCCTCCAAGGCGTTGGCGAGGAGGTTTCGCAGAACCCGCTCGAGCGCGTTCAGGTGCGCTGTGACCTCGATCTGGCGCCCGGGAGCCTCGAGGACGATGGGTTGTTGCGGGGTGGAAAGGCGCCGAGCCAGGGTCGAAAGGAGCTCTTCCAGGTCCACCCGGGACATTGGACCTTCCGGGGGGCGCCCGAACTGTGAGAACGTTCGAGCGAGTGCGTCCAGCCTCCTGATTTCCTCCTGGAGGACGTCGCCTGCGGCCGCCACATCCGGCTCCCGCGAGCGAGCCGCCAGATCCGCCGCCATGCGCATTGGAGTGAGAGGGTTCTTCAACTCGTGGGCGACCCGCCTCGCCATCTCCGACCAGCTCCTCGTCCTCGCGTGTTCGAGCTCTCTCCGGTGGGCTTCCCTGAGCTCCTCCGAGGTCTGGCGCAGGGCCTGTCGCAGAAGGGAGAATTCCCGGACCTCTCCCTCCTCCGAGGAGGCTCTCGCGGGAAGTGGCTCCCCCGCACCCAGGGACCGCGTCCAATCCACCAGCTCCTCCACCGGTCCCGAGAGGTTCCGGGAGATCCGGTTCGCCGCCAGGAAGCCAATCGCGAGTATGAGGAGGAAGAGGCCGGCCGCAAACAAGGGTAGGGCAATGAGCACCCGCTCGCCGAGAAAGGTGAAAAGCCGCGACAAACGCACTGACTCTCCGAGCTCCTCCCGGTGTGATTCGGCAGCGGCGATCAGCTCGGGGGAGGGGGCGTCCTGCAAAGCGACCTCGTCGAGGAGGATCTGGCCGGATTGTGCAACCTGGTCCCACGGCCCCGCGCTTCCCGTGGTCACGACGAGCTCACGGAGCATAACGGTTCCCGCGAGCAGGGTGAGCCCGACGGGAATGACGGACACGAGGACCAGCACGAGGAAGATCCGGTTGCGAAGGCTCTGGGGTCGGATCATCTGGGTCGGGCGTCCCTCAGGCTCGAGTGGTTCAAGCTCGTGCGCGGTCCGGGCCGGATCGGCCGCGAGTCCCGCCGGGACGCTCACGGCCGGGGAAAGCGGGTGCGACGGGTCTCGGTGGGCCCGGGGATCGCAGGGCTGCAGGCGCGTGTACCAGATGCAGACCTTTGTGGGTGTGCCAGGCCGCTATGGGTGTACAGGGATCCAACGCTGGGGCCGTGCAACCTCTTGGTTCACTCGACACGAGAGGCTCCGGCCGGCCGCCGGCAGCCAGGAAAAGGTAGAGGACGGTTCGACTCGAGGGCAAGGAAGGCGACGATGCGTCCTTTTTGGAGATGAGCCACATGATCCTGCCCCATACCAGGATGTCCTTCGATCGGTCCGATGCGATGGAGCTGGTGGACCTCCTCGGCCGAGGGGACCCTGGGATCCGCGAAGCGGCCCGGGCCCGCCTCGAGTCCGAGGGGATTGATTCCCTCCTCGACGACCCGCGCACCCTCAACGCCGTCCTGACGGAGCCGAGTCTGTCTCTCCGCACGGATCTGGTATTCTACGTCCTGGTCCGACAGGCACTGTTGAGGTCAGGCGTGCAGGACCCCGTGACCGCCGACTATCTCACCTCTGTGATCCTGGCGTTTGGAAGAGCGAAGCGCGCGCACCGGTTCAGCGACGACTCCACGGAGGAGTTCTACTATCTGGTGGATCTCGTCGAGCGAATCGGAGATGCGAGAGCCGGTGACGTCTTCCTTCTCCGCTCGCACCTCGGAAATTACAGCCTCTGGCTGACGGGGCTCTTCCCCGATTTCCTCGAGCACCGGGTGTCCCGGAGGGGAGCGCCTCCGATCCGATACTACGAGGAAATGGGTTCGTCGAGCTTCTTGGGGGCCGCCGGTATGCAGGAGGCCCGGGAACTCGGCTTGGAGGCGCTTTTCGAGACGGTGGCGCGAGACTTTTCGCTGCTCCGGGAAGCTTTGAATCGGTTGGCTGACCGGGTCCTCTGGAAGGAGGGGGGAAATCCGGTGGGCCGAATCCTCCGGGAGGTCACGCGCCAGTTTCCGATGGCTTGACGTCCGGCGAACGAGGTGGAATCGGGTGGGCGGGAGCCTGTCGAAGGCAGTCGGGACAGAAGCGCCACGCATGCTGGAGAACTCTGCCGCAGACGCAGGATCGGACCCGGCACCATCCGCAATGGGGACACCCCAGCCCTTCGGGTGGAACCCCCTCTCCGCAGTGACTGCACGGCTGCGCGTCCCCCGGGGCTTCCCGGAGCACCCGCGCAACCTCGTGGGGGGTGGTGACTCCTTCGGAAACCTTGCGTCGGGCGTCCGCCGCCATCGTCTCCATCCCGGCCTCTTCCGCCCGTCGGCGGAGCTCGCTCGCCTCCCCTCCCTGACTGACCACCCCCCGAAGCGCTTCCGTCATCTGGAGCACTTGGAAGACACCCGTACGTCCGCGGTATCCGTCATGGCAGTACGAGCATCCGGAGGGCCGGCCTCCGCATTCCGGGCAGCGCCTCCGCACCAGCCGCTGAGCCACAATCCCGATCAGACCACCGGTCACGAGATGTCCGGGCACCCCCATCTGGAGGAGCCGGGTAACGCCGGAAGGTGCGTCCATGGTGTGGATCGTGGAGAGGACCAGATGCCCGGTGATGGCGGCGGCCATGGCGATCTCCGCGGTTTCCCGGTCCCGGATCTCCCCCACCATGATCACATCCGGATCCTGTCGGAGGAGGGAGCGGAGCGCCGCTGGAAAGGTGAGACCGGCGCGCGGGTCGACCTGGACCTGATTCACGCCTTCCATCCTGTACTCGATGGGATCTTCCAGGGTGACAACGTTCCTTCCGGTGCGGTCCAGCTCCCCGAGCGCGCCGAAGAGGGTCGAGCTCTTTCCACTTCCCGTCGGGCCCGCGGCGAGAATCACCCCCTGTCCACCATGGACGAGGCGTCGTACCCGTCTGAGATCCCGGGTGGAGAAGCCAAGCTCTTCGAGGCCCCCGGGTGCGGCGCCGGGGTCGAGGATCCGCAGCACCGCCTTTTCTCCCCGCTCCACCGGAAGCGTCGAGACCCGCACGTTCAGGGAGCGGTCGGCGTGTACGAAGGTGAACCCCCCGTCTTGCGGCCGCCTCTTGATCGAGATGTCCATGCCGGCCAGCACCTTGATCCGGGAAACCAGCTGAGCTCGTGATCCCGGGGGAATCTCGGTCACACGACGTAGGACCCCGTCCACCCGCTCTCGGACCCGGACGTCGTGGGGGGTCTGCTCTACGTGAAGGTCGCTTGCCCCGTGCTCCGCGGCTCGATGCAAAAGGAGGTCGACGAGTCGAACGAGAGGCGTGCCCCGCGGGGCTTCGGAGCGCCGGGATCCCTCTGAACTCGCCACGTCGGAGGGGAGTTCGCGGGCCAGCGCCGAAACCTCTTCCTCGTAGGTCTCCTGAATGGCGCGTGCGATCGTCTGCGGCGTGGCGACGACGACCTTGACCCGCCGGCCGCTCTGGAATTGGAGATCGTCGACCGAGGCGAGGTCCAGAGGGTCGGCCATCGCGACCCTTAGCGACTTCCCTTCTAGCCGGAGCGGGACCACCTCCTTCCTCCGGGCAAAGGCCCCCGAGACCAGCCGAGCAGCTGCCGGCTCCGGGCTCAGGGGCCCGGCATCGAAGGCGAGCCCAAGCTGATATGCCAGCGCTTTCGCGACCGAGGCTTCGCCCGCGAGTCCCTCGCGGACCACGATTCGACCGAGCCGCTCGCCGGATTCTCGCTGAAGGTCGAGAACGCTTTCCAGCTCGGAGGGGGTCAGGGTTCCACCCTCGACCAGGAGGGCCCCGAGGATCTGGGCAGATCCCCGCTCCGGGTCGAAGTCGCTGCGTTTCTGGTTCACGGCCGGAGGGTGGGGATTTCGCCCGGGCGCGGGAATGGGGCGCCGGGCATCAGGCCAGGGACAGGCTCAATCCCGGCCGCGGAGCACCGTACTGACGACCAGATCGGCAATCTCCGTGAGCGATCGGGGAGAGGGTAGCTCGGCAGCCAGGGGGCCCAGGGAGAGACCGACCGCGGGATTTCGGGTGTGTCCGCTCCGAACATCCTCGATGTTTCCATGATCGCTTACTACGAGCACCGATAGGTTTTCCGAAAGCTCGGAAAGGATCCCCCCGAGAAAGGCATCCACCTGCTCGAGTGCGGCGATTCCCCCATCCATCCCCCCCCGATGCCCGGCCAGGTCGGTCCCGTAGTGGGCGAAGAAGGTGAGATCGGCCTCTGCCGCGAGCCTCGCCAAATTCACACCGGCGCCGCGAGGGGTCACCTCGGGAAGATTGCCGTATCCCAGAACTTCCCTCCACCCGTCGTTGACGATCTCGGAAGCGACCGCTGTACCTCGGGAAAGAGCCTCCTGGTGGCGGTCCATCAGCCCTGCGGCGCGTGCGGCCAGGGGCGGAGCGGCCACTCTTCGAGAGTCCCGGTTCCCGGGATATCCCCTGGGGTATGCGTTGGCAAAAGCGACGCGCGCTCCCCCGGCCACCGTGCGGCGGAGAAAGCTTCTTTCCTCGAGGAGCGTCCGAAGTCGCACCGGAGGCCAGGGGCCGAAGTGTCTACCGAGGAGCTGGGCCGCGTTCGCTCCGGTGAGGATCGTGGTCTGGCCCGTGCCGCTCTGCGGGATTCCCCTTGTGGACAGTCGGGCATCCACCGGGAAGGCGCGTCCCCCGGGACCTTGCGGCTCGGGGTTCGAAAGGCTGGGGAGGCTGCCCCCGAGAGCTTGGCGCAAGTCCGGGAGATGGGCCTTGAAGAAGGGGTTCACCGCTGGATCGGCCGGACCGATACCCACACCGTCCAGGAAGAGCACGAGGAGTCGCGGCACCCTCAGCGCTCCCTGGGGAGGAAGGTCATGCTCACCCCCCGGTGGCCCTCACGCACTTTGGACTTCCGCTATCCCGTAGGACGGAGGTCCATGGTGATCTGGACGGAGACGTGTCCGAGGTCTGCCCGCTCCCGAACCGCGTCCCGGAGCCGCGGCTCCATTTTCTGATAGGCTCCCATGACCCCCGACCGGAGATTTTCCCGGAGCAGCCTGAGCGCGTTGGCATCGGGCCGGGTGGACTTCGTCACCTTCTTGATCTCATCGATCTCGGTGGGAAGGATCTCGAAGGGGCTCAACCCCACATCGTCCGGGCGGGCGTGGTCGAGGTAGGAGACCGTAACGCTCACATCCCCTCTGGCGTGGTGGTTGGAGATGTCTCCGATCGTCTGAAAACGCTGGGCGAGTCGTCGGATATCAGGACCCGATGCAGTCGCGGTGTACGCGCGCTCGACCAGGCGAAAGAGCCTTCGGGTGCGTTCTCCCGGGGTTGCATCGGAATCCGGGACCTCCGTGTCCAGCTCCTTTGCCGTGGCGTCCCTGGTAAAGTTGTCCCGCCCGTCATCGTCCCGGCTGCGTTCCCGGTCGATGTGATCCAGAATGCGATCCGGATTGTTGCGCAAGTTCATCCCTGATTCTCTCCGGCGTATTGGAAGGTTCGCCTGCCAGGAGGACTCCCGGATGGGTTGGAAGCAAACCGAGCCGTCCGGCCGCCGCCCTCCGGTCTCAACGGCGGCCGAACACGATCTGGGCCCGGTCCCCGATGCCGATGCCCTGCTCCTCGAACCAACCCTGGGGCACCTCCAAGGCAAACATCGCGGGGCGGGCCGAGCTGTGAAACTCCTCGGTTTCCGGCTCCATTTGCTGGATGTCGACGACTCTCTGGGATCGATCCAGAAACGCGATGTCCAGGGGAATATAAGTGTCTCTCATCCAGAACGAGCGAGTGGCCTCGTCGCTGAACACGAAAAGCATTCCCTGCCCGGCGGGAAGCTGGTCGCGGAACATCAGCCCCCGCTCCCGATCCTCGGGGGTGTCGGCAATCTCGGCCGTGACGGTGTCCGATCCGAAGATCACCCAGGCGTTGCCCCGGGGAGGCAGCGGACCCGCCTCGGCTGGATCGTCCGCAAAGGTGGCGGACGGGTCGTCGTCCGCACGCTCGCATGCGGTCATCGTGAGGAGCGATAGGATAACGAGAAGCGGCAGGTTCAGCTTCTTCATGATCGTTGAATAACCGTTGCGTGGGTGAGTACCGGGGAACGGTGACCCGTTCGCACCGTCCCCACCTTCATGCTAACTTATCCCTGCTCCATCGCAACCGGACCCCATGCCGGAGCCGGGGTCGTCCTGGGTGCGAGGGGAGCGACTTGAGTCCGTTCGTTTCAGTCCGTTCGATATCAAACCGAGGTCTTCGGATGGTGGATTCCGAGCTATTGGCGATTCTGGTGTGCCCGGAGACGAAGGCACCCGTGCAACTTGCTGACGATGAGGTGCTTGGCCGTGTAAACCGTGCAGTGGAGGCGGGACAGTTGACCACTCGCTCAGGAGAGGTTGTCCAGGAGAGGCTCGAAGCCGGACTCCTTCGAGAGGATGGGAAGGTGCTGTACCCGATCCGGGACGATATCCCCGTGATGCTCATCGACGAGTCGATCCCCCTCGAGCCCTTGTCCTGACCGAGGAGGGGGCCTCGGCGACCTTCGATCGCTTCGAAGGGGGTGCGAGCGTCCCCCGGAGAGCCTCCCATGCGTTTCTTCACATCCCTTCCACTGGTCGTCCTCGCCGGCGTGCTCCTGGGCTGCTGGCCCTGGGGGGGCGAGCCGCTTCTCGCGCAGACCGACCCCGGGGAATGGAGCATCGAGGCCGAGGTGGGTGGCGCGTTCTTCTTCGGGAACCGGGAACAGAACCACTTCAACACCCGGACCCAGATCGAGCGGGAGGACGCCTTGTTCGAATCGGCCACCGAGTTCCGCTTCACGTACGGGACCGCGCCGGACGCCGACGGGAACCGTGAGATCGTACGTCGATCCTGGGTGGCGGACAGTTCCCTGGACTTCCAGCCCAACGAGCGGGTCCGGCCCTTCGTCTCCGGCCGGATGGAGTCCTCCTTCGAGCGCGAAATCGGACTGCGCTACGACGCGGGAGCGGGGTTCAAGTTCGATCACCGCATCGACCGGGACAATCGCACGGAGTTCTCGGTTTCGCTCCTCGCGGAGCGGACCTACTCCCGCTCCCAGGAGGTGACGTCGACGAGCGACGATGTGAGCCTCGCCCGCTTCTCCTCCGACTTTCGTTTCCGGCGAACTCTCTGGGACGACCGGGTCGCGCTCGATGTCCGAGCAATCTACCGTCCCGTCTTCGACGCCTTCGGCGACTTCACCTTCTCGTCACGGAACGCCGCCTCGTTCAGTATCACCGAGATCGTGGCCCTCCGCTTTTCCGTCCGCGCCGACTACGACGCGGGGGCGGTGGCGAGGGGCGCGGAGACGAATCAGGACGGACAGGTCCAGGTCTCCTTGGTCGCCGGTTTCTGACGGGACGGGGCCGAGGCTTATCCCACCCGCTTCCGCTTCCCCTTCAAAAAGTCCATCATCACGTATTGCCCCAACGTCACCGTGGATGTGAAGTAGGCCTTCCCACGGGCGATCTCCGAGACCTTCTCCACGAAACGCACGAGGTAGGGGTCCCGCGCGAGCATGAAGGTATTGATCAGGATCCCCGCCTTCCTGCAGGCAGTCACCTCACGGTAGCTCCGCCTCAGGATCGCCGGGTCGAGGCCTCCCGAGTTCGTGTAGATCCGGCCGTCGGGGAGCGTCATCGCTGACGGCTTCCCGTCCGTGATCATGATGATCTGGCGCATCTCCTTCTTCTGGGAAAGGAGGATCCGTCTTGCCACCTCCAGCCCTTCCGCAGTGTTCGTGTGAAAGGGTCCAACCTGGGCGTCCGCAAGGCGGGAGAGCGGAATTTCGGTTGCCCGGTCCCCGAAGGTCACGACCCGGAGCGAGTCTCCCGGAAACTGGGTTCGAATGAGGTGGGAGAGCGCGAGGGCGACCCTCTTGGCCGGGGAGAACCGGTCCTCGCCATAGAGGACCATCGAATGCGACACGTCCAGCATGAGCACGGTCGCGCAGGAGGAGCGGTACTCCGCCTGATGGACCATGAGGTCCCCATAATCCAAATGGAGAGGAAGCTCGAGCCCTTCCCGCCGAATGGCCCTCGAGAGGGTCGAGGGGATGTCCAGGTTCAGGGTGTCCCCGAACTGATAGGGGCGACTCGGCCCGCCGGACTCCACTCCTGTGGAGAGCTGTTGGGTCTCGTGGGAGCCGGCTGCGGCGGTTCCCGTGGCCCCGAGGAGGTCGCGGAGTGCCCGGTACCCGAGGAAGTCCATACCCTTGCGGGTCATCGAGAAATCCACCCCCCTCGACGCTTCGCGCGCCTCGTCGACCTTCCCTTCTCCCCCCTCCGGTTCGACCCCGGTCCTCGAAGACTGGTCGAGTGAGATGTAGCCCTCCTCGACCAGCCGCTGGACCAGATCGTCGAGGAGATCCGCAAGTCCGGCCTGGAGGCTCTCGTCGCCCTCCCCCTCCCCGCGCAACTCTTCAAGCATCTCGGGAGTCAGCTCTCCGCTCTCGATGAGGGCCTTCAGCAGCGCCTCCTTGAGCGCATCCGTGGAGGATGTGTCGTCATCGCCCGACCAGCCCCAGAAGGGGTGGAAGTGGGGACCTCCGGCGAAGCCGGCTTCGAGGAGGAAGTCCGAGAGCTTCTCGAGGAGCGCCTCGAGTCCCAGTGCGTCGAGGAGGCTGCCGCGGTATTTGCTGTAGGTCGTGAATCTCATCGGGTGTGCGCGCTGGGAGGAGAACTACGGAGTGGGGCGGAGGTCGCCCTCGTCTCTGGTACCGGTGGGTACGGGAGCGGTTCCGGTGTGAGT
>SLFU01000033.1 GCA_007124095.1 Gemmatimonadota bacterium | reverse complement strand
GTCTCCGGTGGGATCGAGTGTGCGCAGCCCCGGATCATCCTCCGGGACTGCAGGCACGTCCACGAAGAGCTCGACCAGGATGACCGCTATCGAGATGGTAAGAGCCCCCTCGACCAGGAGGATCAGCCCGTATTCCGCACCGGCGGGATAGGCCAGAAACAAACCGGTCCAGGCCATCACCCCGAGACCCACCGCCGTGAACACAACCAGGGCGAGGACCCCGAGCGCACGGGTCAGGGGCGCGGATGAGGTCACCGGACGGATAAATCCCGCCGCTACCAAGAGGACGCCGGCACCGGCCGCGAGCGCTCCGGCCTGGAAGGCGCCGCCGGTGGCGTAGGCCCCGGTCCAGGTGAGATAGACTGCGCACAATCCCGCAAGGGGCACGACCAGGCGCGAAAGGGCTCCGAGAACCGGTTCATCCCCCAGGTCCGCCGGATCTCTCGCGAACTCCCGGCTCCCCCTGTCGAGGGACCAGACGCCAATCATCGCGGCCACCAGGACCACGATCTCGAGGAGGGTATCGTAGGCCCGGAAGTTCAACAGCACCGAGGTGATCGGGTTGGAAGCCCCCGACACTCCGAGACTCTCCTCCACCAATGCGGGAAGGGTCGGGTGCCTACTGGGCATCGTCACAAGAAGCCACGCAAGGCCTACCGCCGCCAGTCCCCAGGCCCCGAGCATCGCCTTCGCGCCAAGCACGCTCCGCACACGGATCTTTTCGTCCACGACCGTCGGACGAAGGGCATCCACGTCGCCCGACCGATCGCTCCGTCGAGCCAGCCGTTGGTACGCATTGAGGAAGAGCGCCCCCGTCACCCCGGCACCCAGCGCAGCCTCGGCCAGCGCGAGGTCCGCTGCCCCCAGGCGCACCCATGCGAGGGAAAGCGTCAGTCCGAAGGCTATGTAGAGAACCACAGCCTCGAAGAGGTCCCGGGTACCGAGGATCCGGGCTACGAGCCCGAGGAGGAGCAGGGCGACGACTCCGTCCAGAGCCAGAGAAAGCCCGGTCACGACTCCTCCACCGGAGCCACACCCTGTCGCAGCGAGGACCGAGCCAGGAGATGACAGACGACCGAGGCGGACGCAAGCACGAGGAGCCAGGTCAGGACGAGCTGGAGCCGGGCCGCCCAGGACCCTGCCTGGATCGCCATCCCGGCAACCACGAGTCCGAGCCCCAGGTTGTCGGCCTTCGCCACCGCGTGAAGCCTGCAGTAAAGGTCCGGGAAGCGTAAAAGCCCTGCGGTGCCCGCCAGGAAGAAGAATGCCCCCAGCGAGACGAGGAGGATCGTGAGCCCGTTTCCGAAGAGTTCGACTGTCAGAAAGGCGGTCACCGGCCTCCTCCCCCGGTGGCGGGCTCCCCGTCGCCCGGATCGGTTTCCTCCGCCGCTGTCCGAACCCAGCCCCGCTTGACGAAGGCCACAGAGACGACCACCGCGAGGAGCGCGAAAACCAGCGCGACATCCCGCAACGCCGGCTCCTCCATTGCTTGCGCGAGGAGGAGGAGGATTCCAACGCCCGTCGTGCCGAAGAGCTGTCCCGCCACCATCCGATCCGCTAGCGAAGGTCCCCGAGCCACGCGCACGAGGCCACCCGCCACGGTGACGAGGAGGAGCAGGACGGCGGCGAGGAGAAAGTCGGTCATGAGATGGAGAGACCGAAGATAGCGGCCACGCGTCGCTCCAGCTCACGGAGCGTCTCCTCCGAGGCCACCTCCTTGGCCAGAAGATGCACGGTGAGTTCGTCCTCCTGGAGCTCCGCGCTGAAGGTCCCGGGAAGGAGGCTGATCACACCCACGAAGAAGACCCGCGCGGAACCTACCGGGAGCCTAACGGAGTACCGGAGCAGCCTGGGTGACAGGGGAAGCGCTGGCGAGAGCGCACGACGGCTCACGTCCACGCCTCCACGTACGGACTGAATGAGGAAGAAGGGGAGAAAGCGAGCCGTCCCGATCGGGCTGAATCGGGCTCGGGAACGGCCGCCGAGAGCCACATGGAGAGAGACTGCGACGAGCAGAGCCAGCCCCCCCGCGGCCCACGCGCCTGGGCGCGGCTCGAAGAGAATCCAGCAGACGAGGGCGAAGAGGAGCACCCAGAAGGGACTCACACGGCTCACAGCTTCACGCGGTTAGAGGAAAGCGATCCGACGGAATCGGGGCTGGGCACCGGGTCCGGAGGATGAGCAAAGCTTAATCGGGGCCGCTTCCAACCTCAAGGGAACAGAAGGGAACGGAGACCCGCATCGCGGGGCGGGGTCTATGCAGGAAGTCCTCCAGAATGGACAGGAAACCGCGGGGGTGACGATCAAGCATCACCCGGAGCTCGAAAGGTGACCGGCGCGTGAGGCGTCGGATCGTCCACCTCCCCAAAATCACCCTGGAACCCTTCGACTACGGGGCGGTTGACCCCTTCCGTGAGGGTCCGTACAATATGCCACGATGTCCGTTTTCGCCCGGTCTGGATTCACGGAGATGCGTGCACTCCGGACTCACCCATCTTGACGGAAGACACTGATGAAGGACTCCGACGGTCGAAGTCGAACGGAGGTCGGGCCGCAAGCTCGCCTGCGGGAGGAACGACCGAGTCTCATCGACTGATCCGAAATCCACCCTCTCCAGAGCTTCGCGCTCTCCGAGGCCGGATCCGGGTCAGCTGAGACCCGGCCTCCCTCCCGGCCTCCCTCCTTGCTGTGACAAGAAAGCCCATTACGTCCCCGCAGCGGCGGTCCATTCGGTTGCAATCCGAGGGAGACGAAGTCATGCGATTCCATGTTCCCTTTTCGGCTCAATTCCGTGTCGGCGTGGGCAAAGCATGTCATGGGGAAAGTCCACGTCGCTGGAATCAACCGTCTAGAGATTCGCTCCGAAATCCTCCCCGATCGATGAGCAGCGGACGTGAGCTACGGTGAGCACCGCGCCGCCCAAGAAATCAAGCTCCGACGTCAGGTGGGCATCGCCTGGACGCTCCCACCCTTCCTCTCAGTTACTTCAGGAGAACGACGATGACGAAACAAGAGCTGACCGAGGATCTCCGTGACCTCGTCGCGGACCGGAGGTGGGATGAGATTCCCTCGCGCATCGAGGGGTGGCCGGACGCGGCCCTGGCGGATCTCCTCATGGAGGTGCCCGCCACCGACCGGATGCTTCTCTTTCGCGCCTTCCCGGTAGAGGTGGCCGGGGAGGTCTTCGCCGAGCTCAGCGGGGAGGCCAGGGACCAGCTCCTGGAGGAGCTCACGGACGACGAGACGCGCCTGGTCCTGGAGAAGATGGATGCGGACGACCGGACTCATCTCCTCGAGGAACTTCCCGGTGAGGTCGTCCAGCGACTGCTCAACTTCCTCTCGGCTGAGGAACTCGAGGAGGCTCGCACCCTTCTCGGCTATCCCGAGGAGAGCGTCGGCCGGCTCATGACGCCGGACTACGTCATGATACAGCCTGAGTGGACCGTGCGGGACGCACTGGATCACATCCGGGCCCAGGGGAGGGAGTACGAGACCGTCGATGTGGTCTACATCGTAGAAGAAGACGGGACTCTGATCGACGCGGTCGGCCTCCGACGACTCCTGATGGCATCCGAGGGAGTCGAGATCCGGGAGCTGGTCCGGGGACCCGTGATCTACCTCCACGCCACGGACGACCGCGAGGAGGCGGTCCGGGTCATGGCGCGCTACGACCTGAACGTGCTCCCCGTCGTAAACGAGCGGGATATCCTCCTCGGGATTGTGACCGCGGACGATGTCCTCGACGTAGCCGAAGAAGAGGCCACCGAGGACTTCCACAAGATGGCCCCGATCGGGCTGATGAAGGAGTCCTTCCGGGATGCGGGGGTCGCTCTCCTCTGGCGGGCCCGAGTCGGGTGGCTCCTCGTCCTCGTCTTCGTGAACATCTTTTCGGGTGCCGGAATCGAGTACTTCGAGGACACCCTCGCCGCGACGATCTCGCTGGCCTTCTTCCTCCCGCTCCTCATCGACTCCGGAGGCAACGCCGGCTCACAGGCCGCCACCCTCATGGTCCGGGCCCTCGCCACCGGAGAAGTGAAGGTGCGAGACTGGATGAAGCTCTTGGGGAAGGAGATTTTCGTCGCCCTCATGCTCGGAGTCACGATGGCGGCGGGAGTCGCGCTGGTTGCCGCCTACCGGGCTCCGGAGGTTCTGATCGTCGTCTCCCTCACCATGACATGCATCGTTCTGGTGGGTAGCCTGATCGGAACACTTCTCCCCTTTATCCTCACGCGATTCGGTCTGGACCCGGCCACCGCCTCAGCGCCCCTGATCACCTCGATGGCGGACATCTGCGGGGTGCTCATCTACTTCTCGATCGCCACCGCGATCCTGGGAAGCTGACTGGAGCTCAGTGGTGATCGCGCGCGGATTCGAGCATCCAGAACAGGCTATCGGGCCACTTGCGAGAGGGCGTAGTAGAAGATGTTCACCCCCATCCGGAAGGCCTCTTCCCGGAGCTCGGGGGGGTTGCCATGAACCTCAGCATCCTCCCATCCGTCGTGGATATCCGACTCGTAGGTGTAATAGACGATCATCCGCCCGTCGTGGAAGATCCCGAATCCCTGCGGCGGAAGCCCGTCGTGCTCGTGGATCTTGGGGAGGCCCTCGGGGAGACTGTAGAAGGTGTTGTAGATCTCGTGCTCGTTCGGGATCGGCACCAACTCCTTGTCGGGGAAGACCCGTGCGATTTCGCGCCTGAAGTGCTCATCCAGCCCATAGCAGTCGTCGGCGTGCAGGAACCCCCCGGAGAGGAGAAAACTGCGAAGACCTTCTGCCTCCTCCTCGGTGAACCGGAAGTCCCCGTGTCCGGTCAGGAAGAGGAAGGGGTAGTCGCGTAGATCGGGGTCGGTAAGCTGAACGGTGACGGGATCGGAGGCGACGGGAAGGCCCGTTCGCTTTCGGATCTCCGCCAGGAGATTCGGCAGGGAAGAGGGGCCTGCATACCAATCGCCGCCCCCACCATAGCGAACCCTGGCAATCGTCATGAACGGGTCCAACCCCTCTTGCGGGAGCACGTCCGCCGTCGGGGCCTCAGCCGATGCACCAGGGGCAGCCACACCAGGGACGGCGAAAAGTGCGCTAAATGCTACGGCGATAAGGGGAAGGAACATGGGAATCTCCTACTGCCCCGGAAATCGAAAGGTTCCGATCCAAGCCCTTGACGACCCGGGGCCGGCACCCGAGCGTCTATGCAACATTCAGCCTCCGGGAAGAACCCATGTCTAAGAAGCTCAACCGATTCAGCTCCCGCATCACGGAACCCAAGGCCCAGGGCGCCTCTCAGGCCATGCTCTTCGGCGCGGGACTCGACGCCGCCGACCTGCAGAAGCCCCAGGTGGGAATTGCGAGCGTCGGGTGGGAGGGCAACACCTGCAACATGCACCTGAACGACCTGGCGGCCGAGGTGAAGAAGGGCCTGGGTGCGGCCGGGCTGATCGGGCTTCGGTTCAACACCATCGGCGTCTCGGACGGGATATCAATGGGTACGGAGGGGATGAGCTACTCCCTCCAGTCACGGGACCTGATCGCCGATTCGATCGAGACGGTCATGCGTGCCCAATGGTACGACGCGAACATCTCGATCCCGGGCTGCGACAAGAACATGCCGGGCTGCGTGATGGCGATGGGTCGGGTGAACCGGCCCTCCTTGATGGTCTACGGAGGCTCGATCCGCCCCGGTCGTAGTCGGGAACAGGTGATCGACATCGTCTCCGCCTTCCAGAGCTACGGGGAATTTCTCTCTGGGCGGATCGACGAGGAGGCTCGGCAGGACATCGTTCGTCACGCCTGTCCGGGGCCGGGGGCATGCGGGGGAATGTACACCGCGAACACGATGGCCGCCGCAATCGAGGCCCTCGGAATGTCCCTTCCATACAGCGCTTCGACCCCGGCCGATGATTCTCTCAAGACAGAAGAATGCCACCGAGCGGGAGAGGCGATCCTCACCCTCTTGGAAAAGGACCTGAAGCCCCGCGAGATCATGACCCGGGAGGCCTTCGAGAACGCGATGGTGGTGGTCACTGCCCTGGGGGGCTCTACGAACGCGGTGCTCCACCTCATCGCCATGGCACGCGCGGTAAACGTGCCACTCGAACTCGATGACTTCCGCACGACCAGCGATCGTGTCCCACTCCTGGCCGACCTCAAGCCCTCCGGGCGGTATGTCATGGAGGACCTCCACAAGGTCGGCGGGACCCCAGCCGCGATGAAGCTCCTCCTCGGTGAGGGCCTCCTCCATGGGGACTGTGTCACCGTCACCGGGCGCACACTCGCCGAAAATCTGGAGGCGCTACCGGGACTCTCCGAGGGCCAGGACGTGGTGCACCCAATCGGGGCCCCGCTCAAGCCAAGCGGGCATATTCGGATCCTCCGGGGCAATCTGGCACCCGGGGGGGCTGTCGCGAAGATCACCGGAAAGGAAGGGGATCACTTCAAAGGTCCCGCGAAGGTCTTCGACTCCGAGGAGCTGATGCTCGAGGCGCTCGAACGAGATGAAATCCACAGGGGGGACGTGGTCGTGATCCGATATGAAGGGCCGAAGGGGGGACCCGGAATGCCCGAGATGCTCACGCCCACCTCGGCGATCGTGGGCGCAGGGCTCGGAAAAGAAGTGGCTCTCCTCACCGATGGTCGCTTCTCCGGGGGTTCCCACGGGTTCATTATCGGACACATCGTCCCCGAGGCTCAGGAGGGCGGACCCATCGCCTGGATCCGGGACGGGGATTCGATCACGATTGATGCGGAAAACAATACCCTCGACGTGGCCCTGTCCGACGAGGAAGTCGCCGACCGGAAAGCCTCGTGGGTCGCACCTCCCCTGAAGGTCGATCGAGGGACCCTGGCCCGCTACATCCGGACGGTCAAGGACGCATCGCACGGGTGCGTCACGGACGAGTAGGGGTCGCCTCTTCGAGCGCTTCGCGAAGCTCCTCACTAAGACGTACGTGGTATGGCGGGTCCGCCGGATCGAGCTCTCGAAGCCGATCCGGAAGCCGTGCCACTTCGGAGGCCCTGTGCGCCCTGGCTTCATCGAGCGTGACCTTCCCCTCCGGGAGGCGACGCCCACCCTCCATTACCTTGACCATGAGGGGGCGGCCCGGCAGCCGTTCGCCGGCTCCCGCGATGACGTCCTCGACCGCCCGCCCGTCCTCCTCGACCCGGAACACCTGCTTCCGGCCCGGAAGAATCCGCTTTCCCGGGGAAAGCTTCACGCGCCCGCGTCCCGCGTAGCCGGTCAGCTTGTAGGCGAAGTCTAGGGAGGGCACGTCCTCCGACACTCCCATCCCCGTCCCGACGCCGAAGCCGTCGATCGGGGCACCGGAGGCGAGAAGCTCCCGGATCTTCCACTCGTTCAGCCCACCCGAAGCAATGATCTCCAGCCGCTGGAGCCCCGCCTCATCCAGGATCCGCCGGGACTCCCGAGCCAGAGAGCCGAGGTCGCCCGAATCCAGGCGGATCCCCTGCACCTGGAACTCATCGCCAAGCTCGTCACGGAGGCGGACCACCTTTCGGACTCCTTCCAGGGAGTCGTACGTGTCCACCAGTAGAACCGTGTCGGGAAAGGTTTGGGCGAAGGCTCGAAAGGCGTCGAGCTCGTCGTCATGGGCCTGGATGTAGGCGTGCGCCATCGTCCCGGTCACCGGCACCCCGTACCGGTAACCGGCAAGGACGTTGCTCGTCGCATCGACGCCCGCTACGTGGAAGGCCCGGGCAGACTTGATCCCTGCGTCGAGTCCGTGCATGCGGCGGATCCCGAAATCCACCACCTTCCGGTCCCCGGCCGCCCCTTTCACACGGACGGCCTTCGAGGCGAGCACGGTCTGGAGGTGCACCTGATTCATCAGGAAGCTTTCCACGACCTGCGCTTCGGGGATCGCCGCCTCCACCTCCAGGAGGGGCTCCTCCGGGAAGACGGGTGTGCCTTCCGGGACGGCCCACACATCTCCCCGAAAACGAAGTGACCCCAACCAATCCACGAAGGAGGCATCGAACTCGGGACGTTCGACCAGGTACTCGAGCGCCTCCTCAGGGAAATGGAGCTCCTCCAGATACGTCAGGGCATCGTCGAGGCCACAGGCGACGAGGAAGTTCCGGTGCCGCGGCAGCCGGCGAACGAAGAGGCTGAATGACGCTCGCCCGGTCATCGATTCCTCGTGGTATGCCCGGAGCATGGTCAGCTCGTAGAGATCGACGAAGAGCGCCCGATCGGTGGCGTCGTCACTCTTCCTCGGGATCATGGGAAGCTCCTGCGGGATGAGGGTACGTGGGTGTGGAAGTTCATACGCTGACACCCCGGACACAATCTCGGGGTAGGCGAGGAGGACAGGTGATGCGGAGTCCCGAGCGGTCGCGCACGGCTCGAGTCAACGCGCGCCCCCCCGGGGGAGCCCGCTGCGAGAACGTCTCGAACAATCCGAAGAAGATCCGAGGGAAGGGGATGGCCCAACCGAGCGATCTCGAAGACCGGTTCCGCGGAGCCCTTCTGGGCACGATGGTGGGAGACGCCCTCGGCATGCCCCTGGAGGGATGGACGTCCCACCGGATTCGGAGGGAGGTGGGAGAGGTGCGGGACATGCTGGATGGCCGCCTGGAGCGAGGCTCCTTCACCGACGACACGCAGATGGCTGCGGCGCTAGCGGAGGCGCTCCTCGCAGCCGAGGATCCGTCCCGCCCCGATCCTGGCCGGATCGCCGAATGGTTCGCCAGGCTCTACGATCCGACCAGGGGCTACGGGGAAAACACCGGAAAGCTCCTCGAGGCGATCAGGGGAGGAGAGCCCTGGCAGAGAGCACTCGAGACCCACACCATTCCGGGCGGATCCTTTGCCAACGGGGCCGCGATGCGGGTCGCTCCCGCGGCCCTCGCCGGCCACCCTTCCCCCGAGGCCGTCCTACGCCTGGCGGATCTACAGGCCGAAGCGACCGGGCACACCCACCCGGAGGCACGTTTCGGTGCCAGATTCCAAGCCCTTGCGGTCCTGGAAGGGTTGAGGTCGCCCCGGGGATCCGAGGCCCAGCAGCCCGTGGCGTTCCTGGCCAAGCTCATACCGACCCCAACCGACGCGCTGGGCTGGGCCGAGATCCCGGTCGCCTTCCGCAGCGCATTCGATTGGCTCCTTCGCTACCCGGAAGCTACCGGGGACGAGGTGGAGCGCCGGATAGGGAATGGGGTTCGGGCCGCCTCCTCGGTCCCCGCGGCACTTTGGGCGGTTCTTCGCTCCCCTTCCGACCCCGAAGAGGTGCTCGTTCGCGCCGTAAGCCTCGGTGGCGACACCGATTCGATTGCAGCAATGGCCGGGGCAATCGCCGGCGCCCTCAACGGTGCCTCGCGCTTCCCGGGGCGATGGGTGGAGGCGCTGGAGGAAGGGCCATGGGGCCGATCCCGCCTTCTGGATCTCGCCGACGAGCTCTACCGGCGGAATCGAGGAGCCACCGGTTCGGCCGACGTTGTCCCCATGGGAACGACGTGAGCTTCGCGCAGCCCTTTGAAGAACGGTCGTCGGGGATCGCGGAGATCGTCAGGACGGAGCCTCACCTTCCCGCTTGACGATCCCCCGCAAGAGTCTGCCCAGGATGTCGGAGCCCGTGATGATCCGGCGATCCTCTCCCCAAAGGAGGATGATGTCCTCCTCCAGGACATCGTCCTCCGGATGCTCGGGGCTGATTCTGAACTGGGGAAGAATCGTGCCCAGCCGGGTCCCTCCATCCTGAACGAGAATCGGACGATGGCAGTGCTCCAGAGGGTCGAAGTCCCGATCATCGAAGAGCGCCGCCCGCAGGAAGCTGTCCGAGTCCAGCACCAGTCTCGCATGTCCCCCCGTGTCTACCACGACGGTCCACGTCCTCCCGGATCGGTGGATACGATTCAGAAACGGGTCCGAAGGGGTCGGGGCAACCTCTGGAAAGACGGGGCGCCCATCGCGGAACTCCAGCTCGACCACACTCTCAGGATCCACGGGCTCCCCCTTCACGGAAAGGGGAAGGTCGTCGAGATCGAGGAAGTTCAACGCACCTGCCCCTTCGACCCGACTGATCTCCGTCTCGGCGGCCTGGGCATGCATCCGGATGAGATCCCTCAGGTCGGCCTCCTCAAAGTAGGGAATGGCCTCCTCTCCGAGCCAGCGGTCCAGGATGATCGCGGTGAGCCTGGCCACCGGATAGAGAAGGACCTGATAGAAGCGCAGAACGGGCGCCATGGTGGAGACGACCTGGAGCGCGTGCCGTGAGAAGTAGGCCTGTGGGAAGATCTCCCCCACGATCGTGATCACCACGGTCGAGAAAAAGAAGGCCGCGACTCCCGCGAGGACCGATCCCGACAGAAGCGCCAGAAGGACATTCACCGAGACGTTGGCCCAGAGGATCGTCACCAGGAGAAAGTTGGCATCTTCGCGAAGCTCCAGAAGCGTTACAGCCTGTGGATTTCCCTGCGCCGCCTCGATTTCGAGACGGAGCTTGCTCACCCTGAAGCAGGCGAGGTTCAGCCCCGAGAGGGTGGCGGACTGGGTGAGACAAAGGGCGATTCCGGTCCAGATGAGCAGGGTCAAGGCGCACGTCCCCCGGGTCGTCGGCAAAAAGAGTTTCAGGGAGCGAAAAGATAGCGCTGAGGGGTCGGGCGGTTGGAGGGCTCCCCGGTTTGTGTCACCGCCCAAGGCCTCCTACTCTCACCGGAGATTGGGCACACCCACCGAGCCGGAGGCCATAATGAGTCGCGAATCCGAACCCGTCTGCGTCACCGGAGCATCGGGGTTCGTCGGTTCGCAGGTGGTCGCCGACCTCCTCGAACGGGGACACGCGGTACGTGGTACGGTCCGCAACCCTTCCGACCACGAAAGATACGGGTTCCTGCTCGAGCTCCCGGGCGCCGCTGAACGCCTCACCCTGCACTGCGGCCAGCTTCTGGAGTCGGGCTCGTTCGCGGAAGCTCTGGAGGGCTGTCGCTGGTGCATCCACACCGCGAGCCCCTATCTCCTGGATGTGGACGACCCCCAGCGGGACCTGGTCGATCCGGCAGTCCGGGGAACCGAGAACGTCCTTCAGGAAGCCCTTATGGCCGGCGTCGAAAGGGTCGTGGTCACCTCCTCGATGGCCGCTATCACCGACGAGCCGGACGCGGACCGGATCCTCACCGAGGAGGACTGGAACGAGAAATCCTCACTGAAACGCAACCCCTACCACCTATCCAAGGTTGAAGCTGAGCGCACGGCGTGGAGATTCGATGCCGCGCACGAGGAGATCTCGATCGTGACGATCAACCCCTTCCTCGTCATCGGACCCTCCCTTGCCCCTACCCTGAACACCTCGAACCAGCTGTTCGTGGATCTCCTCGCCGGCAGGTACCCCGGGATCATCAACATGGCGTGGGGGGTGGTCGATATACGAGACGTGTCAGAAGCCCACATCCGAGCGATGGAACGCGTGGACACCTCGGGCCGCTTCATCTGCGTGGACCACACCCTCACGATGATGGATATCGTTAGGATCCTTCGCGAGGAGGGGTACGCCGAAGGTTCCCGACTGCCCCGGCTCAATCTCGCCCATGGCTGCGGCGACCGGCTCGTGCGTCTCCTCTCCTATGCTCGGCCAAGGGGGATTGGGAGCTTCCTCCGAACGCACGTAGGCAAGGTGCCTCGATTCGACAGTACGAAGAGCAAACGGGATCTGGACATGACTTACCGGCCGGTCCGGGAAAGCATCGTGGAAACGCTGATCGACCTCCAGCGATGGGAGCACCTTCCGAGGTGATCGGGCATCCCGGGGGTCCATTCGAGAACGGGCGGGCCGGCGGCGTTGGGACATCCATGAGCCTTCCCGGGCGCTCCCTCCCATTGCGGAACCATCCCGAAGTCGACGGGTTGCCTCGACATTCCCGCCCCGATCCGATTCCGCCTCCCGGCGCTCCGACCCCCAAGATCCCACAGCCATGATTCCACCGATCTCAACCCTCCACCACGTGACCGCCACGGTGGCCGGCCATCGCGCCGACCTTCGGTTCTACACTGGGCTCCTCGGCCTCCGACTGGTAAAGAAGACGGTCAACTTCGACAACCACGGAGTCTACCACTTCTACTACGGCGACGAGCGGGGGAGCCCCTCGTCCCTCATGACCACCTTCCCCTATGCGGGGAAGGGCGTGCCGGTGGGCCTAAAAGGGGCCGGCCAGATCACGGTGACCTCGTTCTCGGTGCCCCCGGGCTCGCTCGATTACTGGCGGGACCGATTTACCAGGACGGGACTCGAGTATTCACAGCCAAGACGCCGGTTCGAGGAGGAGGCGCTGATGGTCGAAGACCCCTCCGGCTTGAACATCGAACTCAGGGAAGGAGCAGGAGATTCCCGCTCAGCCTGGCTGACCGAGGGGATCGACCCGAGCGCGGCGATTCGGGGACTTCACGGTGTGACCCTCCTGGTGCGCTCGTCCGAGCGGTCGGTATCCTTTCTGACCGAGGTCCTCGGTCTCGAGGTGCAAGATCGCTTCGAAGCCCGGACACGGATAAGGACGGGGATGGGCGGTCCGGGAAGCTATCTCGATGTGCTCGAATCGGCTCACGCCCCCGATGCCGTCAACGGCCTGGGAACAGTCCACCACGTGGCGATGGCGGTCTCCGGAGACGAGGACCAGCGCCTCATCCGCGGGGAGCTGATCCGGCTCGGCTACTCAGTGACCGACGTTCGGGACCGTCAGTACTTCCGATCCATCTATTTCCATGAACCCGGGGGGGTCCTCTACGAGATCGCAACGGAGGGGCCTGGATTCACGATCGACGAGAAGATCGAGGCGTTGGGTGCCGACCTCAAGCTCCCTTCCTGGGAAGAGGCGAATCGAGCGGCCATCGAGGAAGCCCTCCCCCCCATCGATGAGGATTGATAAACGATGGATGACACATCCGGATCGCCGGGGACCTCACCCCCCAGCGGCGCAACGGGGCCCCACGCCAATCAGCCCGTAGCCGCCTCCGGAACTCCACTCGGGGAGAGCCCTGCGGCGATGATCCTGGTCCACGGCCGACATGGATCGCCTGAGGGAATCCTCGCAGTGGCCCGAGCCCTGGAGCGTCCGCAATTCACGTACCTGGCACCGGCCGCCTCCGGAAATGCCTGGTATCCCCACTCCTTCCTCGCAGACCGAGGGGCGAACGAGCCAGGCCTTTCCTCGGGGCTTTCCGTCCTCCGCGCCCTGACGGACCAGGTGCTGGCCGCCGGGGTCTCTCGCGAACGGCTCATCCTCCTCGGCTTTTCACAGGGCGCCTGTCTCGCGGCCGAGTTCGCCTACCGCTACCCCTCCCGCTACGGGGGAGTCGTCGTGTATAGCGGCGGGCTCATCGGTCCCCTCGGGAGCACCTGGCAAGCCACCGGCACCCTCGACCACACTCCAGTTTTCATGGGATGCAGCGACATCGACGCCCACATTCCGAAGGTTCGAGTCGACGAGAGTGCCGAGGTGTTTCGCGAGATGGGGGCGGAGGTGACGAAGCGGATCTATCCCAGGATGGGCCATCTCGTGAACGACGACGAGATCGCCTTCACCCGATCGCTCATGGACACCCTGCTCGAGGACGGATGAGCGGGAGCGGCCAGCGGGAGTTCGTCCAGACCACCCGTGCGCTCCGGGTCGTCTTTTCCGCCGGGGCCACCGCGAGGGCTCGAGACGAGATCGAGCGCCTTGGAGCCCGGCGTGCTCTCCTCGTGACCACCCCCCGGGGAGCCGAGGCGACCGCGGACCTGCAGAGGCTCCTCGGTGGCCGACTCGCCGGGGTCTTTGGAGGAGCGCGGCTCCACGTGCCTGCGAAGGTCGTCCGAGCCGGGATCGACGAGGCGGACCGTGTGCGGGCCGATGGGCTCGTGGCCGTGGGAGGAGGATCCGCCGTGGGCGCAGCGAAGGCGATCGCGGTCCAAACCGGACTTCCGATTCTTGCGCTTCCCACGACCTACTCCGGCTCGGAGATGACGTCGGTCTGGGGGGTGACCGAGGCCCAGGGCAAGCGAACCGGTAGGGATCCTCGGGCAGCGCCTCGGGCGATCATCTACGATCCACTCGCCACCCTCGAGCTCCCTCCGGACACAAGCGCGGCGAGTGGAGTGAACGCCCTCGCGCATGCTGTGGAGGCCCTCTACGCCCCCGATGCGGGTCCGTTGGCCGGCCTCCTCGCGGAGGAGGGGATCCGAGCACTCGTTCACGCGCTTCCCAGGGTGGTCGCCGATCCCCGGGGCCTCGCGGGACGAAGCGAGGCGCTCTACGGGGCCCACCTGTCAGGGTGGGCTCTGGATCTGACCTCGATGGGCCTTCACCACAAGCTCTGCCACGTTGTCGGGGGAAGCTTCGATCTCCCCCACGCCCTGGTCCACGCGATCCTCCTCCCACACGTCGTGGCCTTCAACCAGCCCGCGGCCCCCGGGGCCATGGCCCGGATCGACCGATCCCTGGGAGGGAATAGTCCGGCACGCTCCCTCTTCGACCTCAACCGAACCCTGGGAATCACCACGACCTTGGCCGAGCTGGGACTCGGTCCTGCGGAGCTTGACCGAGCGGCGGAGCTCGCGATGGCCGATAGCTATCCGAACCCCAGACGGGTGGATCGTAAGGGGGTGCGGGAGATCCTGGCACGCGCGGCGGGGGGGATCCGTCCGGACCCTTGAGGAGCCGCGTCAGCCCTGGCCAAGGGGTCACCCGCCCCACCTTCCTCCACACAGACTCCAACTCCTCGCCGGCGGACCAGCCTGGTGGATCCCGAATGACTTGCCCGGTCTCCGGGGTCCCGATCACTGGCTCTCCCGGCGCAGGAAGGGGAGCGGAGGCCGGGACAAGAAGGAGTATGCGCCCACCATCCCAAGTGCCACGGTCAGGAGGACGGACCCCATCCCGACGAGCGCCAGTTGCCCCAGAGGAAGAACCATCGGAAGGTCGAACTGGAGTGAGAGGAGGAGCCCCGCCGCCCCGGACCCTATCGCAACCCCGGCCGCTGCGGTAACGAGTCCGAGGGCGGCATGTTCACCGGCGAGGCACGCGAGAACCGTGCGGCCCCGAGCCCCAAGGGTGCGCAGGAGGGCTGCGTCCTGGAGCCTTCGCCGCCGCATCGCCCCGACGACGCCCGCGACCACCAGCCCGCCGGCGAGGAGGGTGAACAGGGAGAGCGCTCGCACCCCCCAACCCACCCGGGCGATGATCCGATCCACCGTCTCCCTGATTCTGGTGAAATCCAGCACGGCCACCCCGGGGATTCCCTGCGCCACCCATCGCTGAAGCAGTGCCCGGTCCGACGGGTCGTCGAGCTGTACGGCGGCGAGAAAGCTCTGCGGCGCGTCCTCCAGGAACCCCGGCTCGAAGACGATGAAGAAATTGGGCTCGAAGCGGTTCCAATCCACCCTGCGAATGTTGGCTACCCGGCTGGAAACGGGAACGCCCTGGACGTCCCAGACGATGCGGTCGCCCAACTGGATCCCCAGGTCACCGGCAAGCCCCTGCTCCACCGAGATCCGAGCGACCGCACCTTCCATCCGGCCCCCCCCGTTCTCCTCCCCGAGATCCGAGCTCCACCATTCTCCACGGAGAAGCTCCTCCGCCCCTCCGAGACCTTCCCGGTAGGTATTCCTGTAGAGCCTCCGAAGCGTCCATCCCGGGATCTCCAATTCCGGGTCCCTTTCCAGCTCCGCAACGGCCCGCCCTCGAAGCTCCGCCATCCTGGCCGGAACGATGGGCACGAATTGCACCTCCTCCTCGGTGACTCCCCTCACGAGCTCGGCCACTGCTTCCCTCTGGTCTCTCTGAATGTCGAAGAGAAAGAGGTTGGCACCCCCGGAGGCCTCCTCCAAAGCGATCCGCTCCAGGAAGCTTCGCTCGACGATCGTCATCGTCGTCAACAGGAAGACCCCGACTCCGATCGCCAGAACTGCGGTCCCGGTCTGATTGCGAGGGCGAAACAGGCTCGAGAGCCCGTGACGAAAGGCGAAGGGCGTACTCTCGGGGACGAGCCGCCGCGCCAAGCGAACCAGAAGGCGGGCCACCGCCAGGAGGAGTCCGCAGACCGCCAGGAAGCCCACGGCGTACGCGACTCCAACCGCCACCGATGGTGCCGCCCGGATGGCGCCAACCAGCACGCTTACTCCGACGAGGAGCCCGAACGTTGCCGGGGACCACCGGGCAGCGCCGTCCCCACCGCCGGACCCCTGTTGAAAGACTTGCAGAGGCGCCACACCGCGGACCGACAGGAGGGGAACCGCGGCGAACAGAAAGGCGAACCAGATGCCGATTCCGAAGCCCGAGAGTACGGGCTCCCATCGGATCGCCGACGGGAGGTCGAGTCCGAGGAGGGAACTTAGGATTGTGCTACCGCCCCTCTGAACCGCAAGACCCACGACGACCCCGAACCCGCTTCCCAGGACCGCCAGTCCACCGGCCTGGAGGAGGAAGGCAGAGAACACCACCCGTTCGCGTGCGCCCAGGCTTCGAAGCACGGCCACCGCACGGACCTTCTCCTCGAGATGGGCATAGGTCGAGCTTCCCACCCCGATCCCGCCGAGGATGAGAGCGGTGAGTCCGACGAGTCCCAGGAACCCTCCCATGAATCCGAGCCCCTCTGCGAGGGACTCGGCCCGTTCGGAGGCCGAACTCACGCCGACGAGGTCGCCCGACAGTCGCTCACGGAGCTCCTCGGCAACCCGCCCTTCATCCATTCCCTCGGGCAGCCGGAGGTCGACGCGCCACTGACCTACGCTCCCGGTCTCCAGTAGCCTTGCGGCATCCACATCCTCCTGGGACACGTAGATGCCGGGACCCAGTGCGGATCGGAACCCAGTTTCCATCGGAAGCCCCTCCACCACCCCGACAACCCGAAGTTCCCGCTCTGCCAGTCGGATTTCGTCTCCCAACTTGATAGAGAGCTGATCGAGGACCTGGGGATCGACCAGGGCCCGGCCGGGACCGAGGCCGGCCCAGCTTCCTGCGGGATCGTCCCGGGGCGCACCGTACAGGGGGTATCCGCCCGAGTGGGTGAGAACCTGCAGAAACCGGGAGGCCCCCGAGCCCGGCGCAGACACCAGGGTCCCGAAGGTGATGGAAGAGCTGGCCTCCGCTCCCGCCTCTCCCAAGGAGTCCACTGCCGTCCAAATGCCCTTGGGGAAGGGGGTGCTGCTCGAGATTCGGATATCCGCGCCCAAGAGAGTTCTACCCTCCGCCCGAATCCCCTCGTCCACGTCCATGCGGAGCGCGGTGAGAGACACCATGGCCGCCACTCCGAGCGCGAGCGCGACCAGATGAAGGACGTTCCGTCGAGCCTCCCTTCTACCGTCCCGCCACGCCAGCAGGAGGGAGAACGGCAGGGTCACGCCCCGACCTCGCGCGCGGCCTCGAACGGGACCACGCATCCTCCCCGGAGGTGGATCACCCGATCGGCGCAGGTGGCGAGAGAAGGATCGTGGGTGACGAGAACGAGCGTCGTCCCCATCTCCCGGTTCAGCTCCAGGAGGAGGGCCGAGACCTCCTGACCCGTCTCCCGATCGAGATTCCCCGTGGGCTCGTCCGCGAGGAGGATCGCAGGCTCGCCAGCGAAGGCCCGGGCAAGTCCGACGCGCTGTTGCTCTCCCCCCGAAAGCTCGGCCGGAAGGTGATCCACTCGATCCTCGAGCCCCACCCGCGCCAGGAGCTCTCGGGCCCTATCACCTCGTGCCGGATACGGACGCCCGAGCAGCTCGAGCGGGACCAGAACGTTCTCCAGGGCGGTAAGCGTGGGGAGGAGCTGAAACGTCTGGAAGACGAGTCCCATCCGGCGCAACCGAAACTCGGCGCGTTGGTCCTCGGTAAGAGATCCGAGCTGTCGCCCTTCCACCACGATCCGGCCGGCGCTCGGACGGTCGAGTCCGGCCAGCAATCCCAGCAACGTGGTCTTGCCACTCCCTGAGGGACCGACAATGGCGACGATCTCCCCCGACTCCACGGTGATCTCCACGTCCGAGAGGATGGTCAACTCCCGGCCCGCCGTGCAGTATCGCTTTGTCAGGCCTTCGGCTCGGATGATCGGTTTGCTGGGGTCCATCCTGTCGATCGCCATCCTTCCCGGGTGCGACGGCCACAGCGAACCCGAAGTGGTACCTCAGGCTCGCGACGAAGGTTCGGCCACGGATGGACGACCCGCGGTCCGGGTCGTCTTCGTAGGCACGAGCCTAACGGAAGGATACGGGCTTTCGGGTCCGGACGACGCCTATCCCGCCCGGCTCCAGGCGCTCGCGGACTCCGCCGGGTGGCCGGTGCGGATCGTGAACGCCGGCGTGAGCGGTGAGACCAGCGCCGGCGCCCTCGCCCGCATGGATTGGATACTGAGCCGGCCCGCGGATATCGTGGCGCTCGAAGTTGGGGCAAACGATGGCCTCAGGGGACTGGATCCTTCGGAGCTCGCCGCTAACCTCGAAGCAATCGTCGATCGGGTCACCGACCGACTCCCGGACGCTTCCATCCTTCTACTTCCCATGCAGGCGCCCCCGAATATGGGGCGCGAGTACACCGAGCGATTTCGGGACGCTTATCGCGGCTTCGAGACCGACCCCCGAGTCGCCTTCGGCCCTTTCCTCCTGGACGGAGTTGCAGGAGTCCGCGACCTGAACCAGGCCGACGGAATCCATCCGACCGCCGAGGGCCACCGACGGATGGCCGGGGTCGTGTGGGAGGTGCTGGGTCCCCTCCTGGAGGACGTCTTGGAGGACCGAGGGATCCATCACGTTCCACGGCCCTGAGCGCCCAGCACCCTCGAGCTCAACCTCTTGACTCTACCGGCCCATTGGTCAATTCAGGCCGAGATTATCAGCCATCTCCGCGAGGCGTGCCCCCTGTTTGCGGACCCGATACCATAGGACCAGCAAGGAGATCGCCACGAGGTGTGTTGCGATCCCCGCGACCGGAGACCACCCGTACAAGAAGAGCCCCAGCACGCCGAGCACGATCGCCCCGATGAGAAGTCCAAGGGTCCACCGACCCAGCATGGACCGGACCTCTTCACGACTGCGTCCAGCTACCGCATCGACCATCGCTTTCTGGGCCCAGCCCGCATCGTCGCCGAGCTGGGCTTTGGCCCGCTGCCTCTTTACATGCGCCGGCTCCTTCCCAGGCCGGAACCCTTTGATCGGTTTCTGGCTTCTCCCCCCCTTCCTGTTCCCTCCCTTACTGCTCATGGTACGCACCCTCCGGTGGTTCCGCTGACGAGTCGTTTCCTCCCTGACATCGTACTCCCCCATACCCCTGAGGGCCAAGGCCATGGGGCGGGCCGCCCTGGCCATTCCGGGGTCCCTCTACCCCGTGGTACGTAGTCCGCCCGCGATTCCCTGGATGGTGAGCCGGATGAGCTCCCCCGCTCGCTCGCCGTCTGCCGTTTCCGGGTCGGCTCGGCGCAGCCTCCTGAACAGCTCGACCTGGATGAGGTTCAACGGATCCACATACGGGTTGCGCACTTCGATCGACCGCTTGAGCCAGGGGATCTCGTCCAGGAGTTCGTCCCGACCGGTCAGTTCGAGCACCGCCCTCCGCGTGCGAGCGTACTCGGAGGACACCCGCTCCCAAACCCCGGTCCGCACAGCGGGATCCTCCATCAACTCAGAGTGGATTCGAGCGATCCCCATGTCCGCCTTGGC
>SLFU01000140.1 GCA_007124095.1 Gemmatimonadota bacterium | reverse complement strand
GGCCAACCCGCCCACGCCGATGGTCCCGGTCGCCGCACTCCACCCGATCAGCGCCGGCATCGCACCAGGGACCGCGCCCGCGAATGTGGCCGAGTAGGAACGCGACTTGAGGGGGGTATAGACGAAGTTGTAGGCTGCGGCCGAAAAGAGGGTGAGGAGCGCCGGTAGCGCACCGACTGCGAACCAGAGTTGAGCCACACCCGCTGCAAGGAGGACCAGCCCGAAGAAGAGGGCCTGCCCTGCCCGAAGCCGTCCCGACGGCAGGGGGCGCCTCCGCGTCCTCTCCATGAGAGCGTCCACCTTCCGCTCGAGATACTGGTTCAAGGCCAGTGCCCCCCCTGTCGCGAGGAGGGTCCCGACTACGGTGTGGAATAGAGGGAGGCCCGCCGGACGGCCGACGGAGGCCACGACGTACGCCACCCCCGCCGTCATCATCACGAAGGCGGCGATCCCGGGCTTCGTGAGCTCGTAGTAAGCTCTCACCCGCGAGGAAGTGGGTGCTGCCTCCGTTGCGGATGAGGACATCGGACCAGCTTGGTTGGAATCGGTCACGGACCTGCGTGAATGGGAGATCCCTGGCCCTGCATCCATCGAAGTTGTCAACGAGGGGCAGGGTGCGCAAGCCGCTTCGGGGGCGCAAGCAGGGATCTTCCCCCACCTCGCGTCGTACTATCTGACGCTGGCGCGCGGCTGCGTTATGGGGGCGGCCCGCGCGGGGATGTGTTGGCCCCGAGTTCTTTCCTGCCCCCTGGGTGGAGCCTGATACTGCGATGGTCTCTCCGAAGGAGCACCACGAGGGTGTTTCCGACCGCCGGATCCGGGAGCGCCGGGTGTGGTGGGTCGCGCTTGGTGTCTCCTTGTTGATCCATGTCCTGATCTTTCTGCTGGGGCCGGTGGGAAGCATTCCTTACTCTCCCTTCGCGGCCACGGGGCCGGCCGATCGGGACATGTATGCCGCAGAGGGGGCCCTCCAGATGGTAGCTCTGAGCTCCGCTCCTCCGGAGGCTGTACAGCCTCCCGCCATTCCGGAGGTGGACGTCACGCTCCCCGATCCGGAGGTGCCGGATCCGGACCCGATTCTCGAAGAGGAGTTCGAAGCGCCGGAGCTTCCGGAGCCCGGGGTGGGCGCAACGGAAGGGGACGACCCCGACGAGGTCGCGGATACCGGGGCGCCGGACGGGTCCGGCGTGGGCGACGCGGGCACCGCCGATGAGGGGGTGTCCCGCTTGGTTCCGCCTTCGCCCCGGGGGATGATCATCCCTCCTACGCACGGAAGCCTCAGGGGCCGGGAGGTGGAGGTCTGGGTGTTCGTCAACGAGGACGGCCGGGTTGTGGCGGACTCCACGGAGCTCCGGCCGCCCACCTCGGATCGCGGGTTCAACGAGCAGCTCATGCGGGAGGCGGCGCGGTGGGTCTTCGACCCGGCGCGGAGGGACGGTGTGCCGGTTCCCGCTTGGTTCCCGTACACGATCAGCATGTAGGACCGGAATCCCCGGGGGCCGATCCGGCTCGATCTCTCGGACGATCCCCTCCCTCCGCCGGAGTGCCCTACCCATGACGTCCCGTTTCCTGTGGATCTTCACCCTCACGGGGGCCCCCACCCTCCTCCTGGCGGTCGGTGTCGGGGCGCAGGACGTCCCGGATCCGGGAGCTCCTTTGGGAGGGGATTCGGCCGAGGCCATTCCTCCCGACACCTACCGGGACTCGGCGGTGGAAGGTCTGCTCGTGCGCGCCCGCGAAGCCCGGAGCCGCGAGATCACAGGGATCGAGAGTTACGAGGCGAGGACCTGGGAGCGGTTTCAGGTGGGGCTCACCGGGTCGACCTTTCGTCGGGACCGTGGTCTCCTGAGCGAGGAACGCGCCGCTCGCGTGCGCTGGGAGGAGGGTGAGCGGGTGATCCGCTGGGAGGGAGCTGTACAGGCGGTACCCGTGGCCGGGCTGCGGAGCGACGAGAGCCCCGAGATGGCGGCATCGCTCGCGGAACGCCTTTCCGCCCTGACGGGGCAGATCTCTCCCAACCTCTACTCGCCCGGCTATGTCGAGGGGGACGACCGCATCTTCTTCGGGGGTGACCGGGGGGCCCTCCATCCCGTTGCCGATACCGCCGGCCGGCACTACCGCTATCGGTCCGGGGACACCCTTCGGGTGACCTTTCCCCCGGACGGACGTCAGGTGACCCTCCTCGAGGCGCTTGTGGAGCCGCGTCGCGCGGACGCCGGACTCGTAGCTGGATCCTTCTGGTTCGATGCGAACAGTGGCCAGCTCGTGCGGGCCGCTTACCGGCCCGCGCGGCCCTACTTCTTCCTGGCCGCCGAAGACGGTGATCCCGAAGCGGCCCGAGGGCTGCCACGGGCGCTTCAAGCCGAGATCCAGCGAGTCACCGTGGACTACGGCCTCCATCACCTCGAGTGGTGGCTTCCCCATCATGTGTCTCTGACCGTGGAGGTGCGGATGGGGCAATTGGTGCAGTTTCCCTTCGTCCTGGAATGGCGAATGGACGACTACGTGGTAAATGAGGCCCCCAGCCCGGAGCTCGACTCCGAGCGGCCCCCCGAGGGTTGGACCCGGCAGGAAATGATGCGAGCCCGCGATGTCGGAGAGGAATCTCCCGGGGATTCGGTTCGCGTGATCACCCTCGTGCCTCCCGCCGATTCGCTGCACCTTGCACCGGAGCTGACTGGCACCCGGGACGGTCGCCTCCTCGATTCCGGTCCCGTGGGCCTTTCGGAACGGGAGTTGCAAGAGTTTCGGGCGGAGGTAGCTCGGATTTTTCCTCCTACTGCAGTCCGGGCACCCCGTATCGGGTGGGGACTGGAGGATGGGCTCCTCCGGTACAACCGCGTCGAGGGATTGAGTGTGGGTTTGGCGGGTGAGGCCCCTCTGGGACGGGGGCTCTCAGGCCGAGTCGAGGCGAGGACGGCTACCTCCGATCACACCCCCCTGGGGGAGTTGCGAGTCCAACGGGGGGTCCTGCCCCGTCAAGAATCCGTAGCGGTCTACCGGCGCCTGGCTCATACCTCGGACTGGGACGACCCCTTCGGTCTCACCGCGTCCGTCTCCACCCTTGTGACCGGGGGCGACCGGGGAGACTACTTCAGAACCCACGGTGCCGAAGTCACCGTCCTCCGAGGAGAGGTCCCCGGCGCTCCCCAACTCCGCCTCTTCGCCGAGGCGCACCGGTCTGTGGAGCGCACGACGAACTTCCACCTCGGCCACCTGTTCGGGAGTGACACGCTCCGCGTCAATCGGGCCGCCGAGGAAGGGACCTGGTACGGAGGCTCCCTCTCCCTGAGAGGACATTCGGGAGCCAATGTGGGTGCGCTGCGCTTGTTCGGGAGAGCCCGGGGGGAAGTGGCCTGGAGTGGGGAAGGGGATTATCGGCGCCTCCTCTTCTCCGGAGGGGCGGCCCGGGGCCTGGGGCCCGTGGGCATTGGCCTGGAAGCTGGTGCCGGTGCGGGATGGGGCCGTCTACCTCCCCAGCGCGAGTTCTACCTCGCCGGTTCCGGGACCGTGCGAGGGGTCCGTCCGGGGTCGATCGTGGGAGCGAGCCACTGGTTCGCCCGGGCCGAGCTGTCGAGGGGACCCCCCGCCGCCCAGGTCGTGCTCTTTATGGACCTGGGGTGGGCCGGCCCCCGGGAGAGCTTTGGCTCGGGACGTCCGAAACGGGCGGCTGGCCTGGGTCTCTCCCTCCTGGACGGGATCTTCCGTCTCGATTTGGCAAGGTCGATCGATTCTCCGGGATCGTGGCGGGCTCACTTCTACCTGGATGGGCTGTTATGAACCACGAGAGGCGACCGTTGGGGCACGGCAGGACCCGTCGCGCCGGACGTTCCTCGGGGGACCGGTTCACTCCGGCACCTCGCCTTCCGCCTTTCCGTCTCCCGCCAGGGCCTTCTCGAGGGTGACCCGCTCGAGGGGGGGGAGGCTCCGGCCCGAGGCGCTCTCCCACGCCTCGAGTGAACGGAGGAGGCGTCGCTTCATCCTCCATCTGCCCGGCGCTCTGCCCAACGCACCTGGACTCCGGGGGGAAATTCGACACCGATCCAGGTCCAGGAGGTGGATCTTGGGGTGGGCCAAGGGAGATCCGGAGTCGGGCCGCCCCGCCTCGGCGAGAAAGTTCTTCAGATTGAGGTCGGGGTGCAGCACGCCCAACGTCGCCATGCGTGCGACCATCCGTCCAGCCTGCATCAGGGCCGAGATCCGGACGTCCTGGTCCGTGATGGGAGGGGTCCTTGCCCCGAAGAGGAGGTCGGCGAGGTCCCGAGCGTTCGGGATGTACTCGGTGGCGAGATCCCCCCGATAGACCGGACCGGAGGGATAGGCCACCGCCGCCAGCACTCTGGGAGTGGGGATGTCCAGCGCGCGGAGCGCCTCGCTGGCTATCGTCTCCATGAAGGGGCGGGGCGTGCCCAGCCGGAGGTAGCGGTCCCCAAGCCACTTGGCCACGACTCCGCCCCGGACATAATGTCGGACGACCCGGTCGCGGGGCGGCGAAGGGAGGAAGTACACGGGTGCGCGCCCCTGCAGGCGCGTAGCTCCGGCGGTCCGCTCTCGAGCGTCGTCGTAGAGGCGTCCCCCCCCTTCCAGGACCTCCTCGACCCAGCAGACCGCCTCAGGACGGGCCCAGGCGATGGCATGGCTTCGGTGGATGAGGCGGAATTCCTCCGGGAGAGGCGAGCGTCTCAAGTCCATGTGGCTCCAGCGTTGTCTCCGGGGTTCGGTTCTGGATACCTTTGCGAAGCGGGACTCACTTCGCCAGCCCACCGGATTGTAGGTACGTGAGCCTCTACTTTCGAATCCTGTCCTACCTGAAGCCCTACCTCGGCGTCTTCCTGGCGGCGGTCTTCGCGACCTCCATCTTCGCGGCGCTGGACGCCTTTTCACTCGCCCTGCTGATCCCCTTCCTCCGGACCCTCTTTGCGGATGTGGACGCAGAGGGAGGCGAAGGGGCCGGTGCGGCGGGGGCCAACGGGGAGGCCGAGCCCACGACCGACGCTGCTCTTCTGGATGGGCTCATGGATGGTACGCTCGGGCGGTTCGTGGATCTGAGCGCTCCCCCGTCGGAGGCGATCCAGGGGATCATCATCTTTCTTCTGGCCGTCTTCTTCGTAAAGAACATCTTCGACTTCTTCCGGACCTACCTGGTGGCCTGGATCGAGCAGGCGGTGACCCGGGACCTCCGGGATCAGGTCTACGACCACCTCGTTGATCTGGACCTGGTCTTCTTCGCCCGTACCCGGGTGGGGCAGATCGTTTCCCGCCTGACGCACGACGTGGAGCAGCTCCGGACCCTCGTTACGAAGGAGCTCGCTCGAATCCTCTCTTCCGTGTTCGAGCTCATGGCCGCGATCAGCCTCATGATGCTGATCTCGTGGAAGCTGACCCTCGCCGCCTTCCTAGTGCTCCCCGGGGTCTTCGCTATCTGGGGGCCCCTCCTGAGGCGGGTGCGGCGGGGGGATCGAACGGTGCTCAACCTCGCAGGGGAGGTGAACAGCCATCTCCAGGAGACGCTCTCCGGCATCCGGCTCGTCAAGGCCTCCGGGGCGGAAGAGCACGAGCGGAAGCGTTTCCACCGCCTTACCTGGGACTACTTCAAGCAATTCGTACGCACGGAGCGGTTCCGTGCGCTCTCCACTCCGATTACCGAGACGGTCGGAGCGCTCGGTACCGTCGTGATCCTCTGGTATGGGACACAGCTCGTTCTTGCCGGGGGTGAGATTTCCGGGGAGGAGTTCATCGGCTTCCTGGCCCTGTCGATGAAGCTGTATTCCCCGGTGAAGTACCTCGGAAAGCTTCCGGCGATTCTCCAGCCGGGATTGGTTGCTGCGGAGCGGGCCTTCGAGTTCCTGGATGCCCCGATCGAGATCCGGGATCGCCCGGGGGCGCTGAGATTTCCGGGAGTAAAGGAGGAGGTCGCCTACGAAAAGGTGAGCTTCGAGTACCTGCCCGAGGACCCGGTCCTCCGTGAGGTGTCCTTCCGGGCTCCCGCGGGCTCGGTGACCGCCCTCGTGGGACCGTCGGGGGCAGGAAAGACGACGCTGGTCGATCTCCTCCCGAGGCTCTACGACGTGACGGGGGGAAGGATCCTCGTGGATGGGACCGATCTGAGGGAGTTCGCTATCTCTTCTCTGCGGGAGAAGCTGGGGGTGGTTTCGCAGGACCCGGTCCTCTTCCACGATACGGTGCGAGCCAACATCGCCTACGGGCTGGAGGGCGTCTCGGACCAGGCGATCGAATCAGCGGGACGGGCGGCTCACGCGCATGACTTCATTCGCCGCCTTCCGAAGGGCTACGATACCGTGGTAGGGGAGAGGGGAACGCAGCTGTCCGGTGGACAGCGCCAGCGGGTCGCGATTGCCCGCGCAATCCTCAGGGACCCTCCGATCCTCATCCTGGACGAAGCCACGTCGGCTCTCGACTCGGAGTCAGAGCGGCTGGTACAGCAGGCCATGGAGCGGCTCCTTCAAGGAAGGACCGTCTTCATCATCGCCCACCGCCTTCCCACGGTGCAGCGGGCGGACCAGATCCTGGTCCTGGACCAGGGGCGGATCGTCCAGCAGGGGACGCACGACGAGCTTCTCGCCGATGGCGGTCTCTACGGTCACCTCCACGAGTTGCAGTTCCAAGCGGATTCCATTGCAGGGGAGGCACTCCCCGCCGGTTCCATTCGCGACCCCGTGCAGAGGCGGTAGGCCGGCGTGAAAGCGCCCACCCTCTCCCATCGGCTCCAGCACCTCCTCTTCATGAGCCTGTCCACGGTGGTGCGGTGGCTCCCGGAGCGGCTCACCTTCGGGCTCGGCTCGGTGATCGGCTGGCTCGCCGGCTCCGTCTTCCGTATTCGGAGGAGCGTGGTCGAGGAGAACCTGGCGCGAGCGTTTCCGGAAAAGGATGGCAGCTGGCGGCGGCGGGTGGCTGCGGCCAGTTATCGCCACTTGGCCCGAGAGGCGATCGAGCTCCTTCGTCTGCATCGAATGGAACGCGAGGAATTGCTCCGGCGGTGCGAGATGGTCGGGTTCGAACTCGCAAGAGCGGCGCTCAGGGAGGGGAGGGGAGTTCTCTTCCTGACTGGACACCTCGGCAACTGGGAGCTCGGTGGAGCGGTCGTGGCCGCGCACGGGATTCCCCTGGATGTCGTGGCTCGACTCCAGACGAACCCTCTCTTCAATCGTGAACTCGAGCGCACCAGGGAGGGGCACGGAATGCGGGTAATCTATCGGCAGGACGCCACCCGCCAGGTCCTCCAGTCGCTCCGGGCGTCACGGGGGGTGGCACTGGTCGCGGATCAGAACGTGGCGAGTGGAGGGGTGTTCGTGGATTTCTTCGGCGAGCCGGCCGCCACCGCGCGAGGACCGGGCCTCCTGGCGATGCGGACCGGTGCCCGTGTGTTGGTCACCATGGTGCGACGGCTCCCCGGAGCTAAGGCCCGATATCGCATGACATTCACTCCCCTCCCGCATCCGGACACGGGAGAGAAAGGGACGGATATCGAGCAGTTCACCCGCGGATACCTCGGTGCACTCGAGGAGGCCATCAAGGAGGCCCCGGAGCAGTACTTCTGGCTTCACCGCCGCTGGAAGACGCGACCGGTGGAGGAACTGCCTTCTCTGGGGATGGTAGCAGGGAGGAAGGTGGAGAAGAGATGATCTCCGCCCGGCCACCGAGGCCGTTCCTCACATTGCCCGTGGAGTTTCCGGTTTGATCTACCTCTGCATCCCGGCTCACAACGAGGAACGTACCCTCGGGGTCCTCCTATGGAAGTTACGAAAGGTCATGGCGGAGTTCGGTCGTGACTATGAGATCGTGGTCCTGGACGACGCATCCACGGACGGTACCCCTGAAGTCCTTGCCCGGTACGACTCCTTCCTTCCCCTCCGGGCACTTCGGGTGGAGGAGAGGCTGGGGTACTCAGCTGCCCTCGAGCGCCTACTCCGGGACGTCGTCGAGCGTGCCCCCTATCCCAAGCGGGACGTGATCGTGACCCTCCAGGCCGACTTTACCGAAGATCCGGCAGCTCTTGTCCAGATGGTCAAGACGATCGAGGGTGGGGTGGACCTCGTGGCAGGCGTTCCGGAATGGGACGCTCCCGCCCCCTCTGGCTCGCTCCGCTTCTCCCGATGGGCAGCCCCCTTTCTGCTGGGCCGGGCGTACCGGGACGCGCCGGTCAACGACCCGCTCTCCGGTTTCCGGGCGTATCGCGTCATCGTGCTGAGAAAGGCCCTGCGGGAGCTGGACGAGGGCGAGGAGCTCCTGGGCGCTACGGGGTGGGGCGCGAACCTGAAGCTGTTGGCCAGGGCCGTGCCCCATGCTCGCAGGGTAGAGGAGGCCCCATTTCGTGTGCGGGTTTCCCCCCGAGCACGCCCTTCCCGCTTCCGTTCCTGGCCCACGCTCAGGGCTCTGGTGCCACTCCGGGGCATTTCGTGGCCCGCGGCCCCCGGGGGATGAAGCGTTCGGGACGGGGCGTCCTCTTTCTGGTGATTGTCGGCCTGATCGGAGTTGGGCCCCCGTCCCAACCTGGCCAGGACGTCTCGGATCCCCCTCCTCCGGCTCGACCCATGTGGGGTGAGGTCTTTCCGGTCCCCTTCGGGCCCGGGGATTGCACCGAATACCAGGTGAAGATGGGAGCTTTCACGGTGGGAGCGGGCCATATGGAGGTCCACGGGCTACAACCGGTACGCGGGCACGCCACGTACCATGTGTCGATGGGGGTGCAGGGGGGGAGACTGGGCCTGCGGGTGAACAACCTGTACCAGTCGTGGATCGACATCCGGTCCCTCGCCAGTCGGCGGTTCATTCAGGATCAGAACGAGATCCGGACCCGGCGGTACCGACACTTCGAGTTCTATCCTGAGGAGCGGCGGTACGAGAGGGTCGATCTGGTGGAGAACGGGGATTTGCCTACCGATCTCCCCCTCGACGACATCGCCTTCGTCTATTACGTGCGGTCACTTCCCCTCGAAGTCGGAGAGACCTACACCCTGGACCGATACTTCCGTGAGAGCGGAAATCCTGTCATCATCCACGTACTCCGCAAGGAAGTAGTCGAGGTCCCGGCAGGGACCTTCAACACGATCGTCGTGCAGCCGGTCATCCAGACGAGCGGACTCTTCGGCGACGGGGGCCGTGCGGAAGTCTAATTTTCGGATGACGACCGACGACTTATGGTGATGATGAACTCGCGGATGCCGATAATTCGAAGCCTTTCCCTCCACCTCACCGATGTGCGATACGCCCGGCCCCTGAATCCGCTTTCGGCGGAAGCGGGAGCGACCGTGCTGAAGGGGTTTTGAGGTGACGGGACTCCGAGGTCTGAGTCGTCGCTGCGTCGCGGGCTTTCTGGTGTTCAGCATCCCCCTGCTGGCCGGGTCTTCCCCTGGCTGCCACGCCGCCGAGGATGACGCGCTTTCCAGTGAGCAGTCGCACGAGTCGCACGAGTCGCACGAGTCTCGGGGGCATCACGAGAGTGACCGGGAAGAGCGGGAAAGCCGGTTGGGCGACCTCGGAAATCCTGGATCCCATGCAGTAGGCCAGGGCAGTCATCCCCACGAGGCGCGTTCCGGGGGGGACGGACACCACCATGAACACGGGCCCGGCGATGGGCCGGATTGTGCGTCGGCTGCCTGGTGCGGCGCACCGGGCCTCCCCTCCTCAGCTGAAACGGTTTTCCGGTCCGTTCCGCTCGAGCGTGCCACTCCGTCAGGCACCGAAGGTCCCATTTCCTCTCCGGGAAGCGGGTACGAGCCACCCCCTCCCCGAACCCACTCCTGAGTTCCGCCCCTCCTCCCCGCGGGGGCGGAGGGCGCCGCCAGTGCCGGGTCCCTATCCGGCGCCGTGCATTCCATGGCAAAGGAGTCAACCAATGCAATTCCGACGCATCCCCGAGGGGCGATCTCGCTTCCTCTCGGTCTTCCGGGTGGTCCTGGGTGTGACCCTCCTTCCCGGGACCGTGCTCGCCCAGAACCTGGAGCGTCCCGACCATCGGACTTCGGAGGCGGATACCGGACCCGGAAACGAACACGAGGACCACCAAATGCTTGTGCTTCCAGTCGGGGACCAATGGGTCCTTGGGGGCATGGCGCAACTCTTCCCTTTGGTGTCCACGTCCCGAGGCGTGCCCGAAGGGCGGCCTCTCAGCACCTCCGAAGGGCTCCTCAGCCAGGCTGCCCTCATGCTCCAACTGGAGTCGACGGACGGCCGGTGGGCGATCCGCCTCACCCCGAACCTCGAAGGCTTCACGATGCGCGACGGTGAGCTCACACCAGGCGGATGGGGCGAGGGATTCCTCGATGCCCGTCATCCCCACACCCTGCTGCACGAGTTCATGGTGAGCCGCAACCACCGAAGCGAAAGCGGGTGGAGTGCGTCGATCTCGGGTGGGCGGGGGTTCGTTCCCTTCGGGAGCGACGATCCGATGGGCCGTCCGGTGGCGAAGTACCCCACGAATCATCACCTTGCTCAAATTCTCGAACGCTACACCCTGAACGCGGCCTTGGCCCGCGACGGGTGGGTGATCGAAGGGGGTGTGTTCGACGGAACCGAACCCGAGGACCCGTGGGACATCGGGAACTGGAGAAACTTTGGAAACTCGGCCGCGCTGCGCCTCATGTGGGCTTCCGCCGGGGAGTCCGTCGGCCCGGACGAGCATATCGGTCACGACGTGGCCTCCGGGGGCGGCTGGGAGCTCTCGTTGTCGATGGCCCGCGTGATCGAACACGGTGATTCGGACGACCCTACCTTCCTGGGCCACGCGGGGATCCGATTCGAGGGGAGCTCTCGCTTCGGTGAATCCTACCTCCTCCTCGAAGGGGCCCGGAGCTTCATAGAGGACGGCCCTGTGAGCGGCTACGAGTCGGTTCTAGCGGAAGGGGCGCTACGGAGAAGCATGCTCCGCGGATACGCTCGAGGGGAGTGGGCCACGCGTCCTGAGTATCCCCGGCAATCTGGAGCGCAGGGCTTCTATCGCTACGACCACCACGACTCGGCCGAAGGAGCCACGCGCTGGCTGATCCTCTCGGCCGGGGCCGAGCTTCTGACGGGTTGGGGACCGATCGCACTCCGCCCCTTCCTGGAGGTGGCCAATCAGCGGGTGACTCCGGAGGTGGGCGAGATCGATCCCCGATTGCCCGTCGACCGCTGGTTCACCTTGCTGACGGTGGGCGTCCGGATCTTTCCCGGCGGAGGGCCTATGCGGATGGGCCCGTACGGCCTCCGCGACGACATGAGCCCCATGCTTCGGGCGCACTCGCCCGATGAGGCAGGCCACATGATGCATTGAGCGATGATGCATTGAGCGGCTCGGGGGGCGGCGAACTTTCCGGAGTACCCGAGACGGAACACGTAAGTCTGAAAGGGGCGCCTACGCGCAAGGGTTCACGGCATTTGTGTTCACGGTGTGCGGTTTCACAGCGGGTGGTTTCAGGGCGCGTGGGTTCACGGCTGGTCCGGGGCTCCTCCCGCTTCGGCCGGGGCCTCCATGAGGAAGAGGGATGGCCCGCGCAGCTTCTTTCCCTTGATCCGAATCTCGAACTGATACCTCCCGGGCTGGGGGAATATGACATCCTCCAGGGGCAGGATGAGGCGAGTCCTCGGGGGAGGCCGGTCGGACGACCAGGGCTCGACATCGGTGTGCCCGTCGACGGAGAGGGAGGGACGGCCCTCCGGGGTCATGAGATCCACCCGGAACTGGATCCTCCCTTCGTCCTGGCGCCCCCACTCGACGGTGGTCACGAGGACCATCTTCTCCTGCTTGGCGGGGAAACCGGGAGCCGCCAGATCGTTGAAGATGCCGTGAATGTCCATCTTCCCGTCTTGACGCATCCGGGCATCATCACACACCAAAGTCAGCTGCACGTGCATAGCGTTGTGGGTCTAGGGTTCACTGGGTTGGGGGGCGGCCCCAACCACCTCCCCCCGGGGACCGGATGCTCAGCATATCCCCGGCATCGGCTCGAAAGGTAACTTTCCCCGGGAGCGGGGTTGCCTCTTGGCCCCGGATCAGGAGGTTCTCACCGGGAGCGCCGGACTCGCCGCCCCCGTGACCCGGCGGGCCGGCGCTCCGGCGCTCCGAGAGGATCGTGACGTGCGTGGGAGTCAGGAACTCCAGATCGCGGCGGAGGCCGTCCCCCCCGGGATTCATCCCCGCGCCGCCGGAGCCGCGCCGAATCGAGTAGCGGACAACCCGGAAGGGATAGGCATGTTCCAGGGCCTCGACCGGGGTGTTCATCGTGTTGGACATATGGCTGTGCACTCCGGAAAGGCCGGGGCCGTCGGGGCCCCCGCCCATGCCCCCTCCCACCGTCTCGTAGTAGGTGAAAGGCTGTCCGGTGCGAGGGTCAACTCCACCGGCTGCGGTGTTGTTCATGGTGCCCTGCGAGAGGCCGGGAATCCGGCCCGGCAGCGCCTTCGCCAGGGCTTGAAAGAGCACATCGGTGATCCGCTGGCTCGTTTCGACATTTCCGGCCGCCACGGCCGCGGGGGGACGGGCGTTGACCACACTTCCCGATGGAAGGATCAACTCGACCCCTTCCATCGATCCCCCGCCGGCGGGAAGGGGGGTTCCCAGGAGGTCTTCAACCACACAGCGCAGAACGTACCGGGTGGCCGAGGCAGTGATCGCGCCAACTGCGTTGACCCCCCCACGGGTCTGGGGAGCACTGCCCGAGAAATCGACCCGGATCCGGTCCCCGGATACCGTGATCCGTACCCGAACGGGGATCGGATCATCACTAAAACCGTCCCCCTCGAGGTGGTCCTCGGCGGCCAACCTTCCGTCGGGAATACGGGTGACTCCAGTGCGAAAGAGACGGTCGCCGTATGCGATCAGCGCCTCCTGGGCCTGAAGGGTGCGATGGAGTCCTCTCTGCTCGGCGATCTCTCGGAGACGGGTCGCTCCGGTATGCAGGGCCCCGAGTTGGGCGTTGAGGTCTCCCTCGCGTTCCCGGGGAGTTCTCACGTTCGCCAGGAGAATCGTCCAGACTTCCTGGACTCGTTTCCCGGCGCGGTGGAGGAGGACCGGGGGGATCCGGAGGCCCTCCTGGAAGATCTCCTCGGCTAGCGGCATCGAGCCCGGAGTCATCCCTCCCACATCAGAGTGGTGCGCTCGCGCCGCCACGTAGCCGAGGAGATCCCCCGTATCTTCCAGGAAGACCGGTGCTACAAGGGTGATGTCGGGCAGATGTGTGCCGCCCTCGAAAGGGTCGTTCAGGATCGCCACGTCCCCCGGCTGGAGGCGGCCGAGTGCGGCGAGCGCGGCCGACACGCTCATCGGCATCGCCCCGAGGTGTACCGGCATGTGGTCTCCCTGTGCGACCGGCGTTGCCCCGGGCGAAAAGAGGGCGCAGGAATAGTCCCGCCGCTCCTTGATATTCGGGGAAAAGGCCGCCCTTCGGAGAGCGGCCCCCATCTCCTCGGCGAGCGCCGTGAAGAGGTTGCGGAAGACCTCGATCTCGACTGGATCGAGAGGGGGCCCGGCAAACGGGTCGGCGAGGTCCTTGGATTGCATGAAGATGGAAGGATGTATTAGTTTGAAATGCTACGGACAGAATTTTTTTCTTCGCGATGGGACCGCGAGTCGACGAGGCGTCGGCCGCGCGGGCCCGGTTGCGCGGATTCTGTGCTTTTTCGCCTACGGAATGATAACGGAACCATGGTATAGGAGGGCGTATGACGGAAAGGAACAAGCTGAAGGACCGGGCCCGCGACGAATTGTTCAGCCATATCAACCGATGTGGAGTGTTGCAGGCCGCCGAGAAGGACCAGGAGCAGTGGATGGAAGAGACAATGGAGTACCTGGCTGAGCGGTATCCGGATCTGGCCGAGACCGATCTCAGGGAGCTCTACACGCTCGGGCTCCGATTCTGCCGGCCGGCGATCCCCCACGGTCGTGACGGATCCGATGAGGGTGACGAGACGGACCAGGACGAGGTCGAAAACCGAGGGGAGCCTGTCTCCGCGGGCGCGGACGAAAGCTCAGGGAGCTGACTCCGGGGGAGGCTCGACCGAGCCCCGCACGGCCCACTGAGGACCCTCGAAAGGGGCCCTGGGCCGGTCGGGGCTTTCGGCTTTTTTGGGGCGTCCGATGGCACGATTCAGGGTAGCCCGCGTCTCCGCTCCCGATTAAATTGCGACATGGTCGTCCGTCGGGTCTCGACGCCCGAAGATGGGCACCGGTTCCCTCGCCTCCATTTCCGTCCAGGGAGACGCCCGGTATGCCAGATCGCTTTTGGAGCTCGGAAGAATACGATGAACGAGCTCACAACCTCTACAATGAAGGGGATTTCGATGGGGCCCTCGAGGCGTTGAAAGAGGGCCTCGCTCTTTATCCCAATGACGTGGACCTCTGTGTCGGGCTGGGGTACGCACGCCTTGCCCGCGAGGAGTTCGCCTGGGCCCGTCTCGCGTTCGAGCGGGCGCTGGTTCTCGACCGGGGTCACGAAGATGCGATGGTGGGAATGGGGGAGGTGCTCCTCAGGCTCGGTCGCCGAGACGAGGGGCTGCGCCTCTTCGGGGAGGTCCAGGAGCTAGGGTACCAGGACGACGTGGAGCTCATGCTGACCGTCGGCCGCTCTCTTTACCGGGAGGGGCTTTTCGGGAGAGCCAAGGACGTATTCACCCGGCTCGCCGCCGCACGTCCGGAGTGTGCCGAAGCGGTAGCTTCCGTTGGATACACCCTCCACCGGATGGGGGACGAGGTGGACGCCTGCCGCCAACTCAGGCGGGCCCTCAAGCAGGACCCCGATCTCCACGAGGCCAGGATCTACCTCGGCCACCTCCTCTACGACCGCGGGGACTGGGAGGGGGCAATGAGGGAGTTCGAGCGCGTCCCTCCAATGGAGCACTGGGATTCGCTCGCCGTCTGGAGGCTCCTCGAGCTGAAGCGTACGGTGCAGGGCGTGGTGGAGGACCATCCCACTCTCGGTCGGTGGAACGAGCGCCTGGCCGAGCTCGAGGCCTACGAGAATGACCCGGTCGAGGAGCTTCTGGCCGAGGTCGAGGCCCGCGTGTCCGGGGTGCATCCCTGGGGCGCCCCCGACGAGAGCCAGCTCGAGCTCTTCGAAGAGGGCGAGGAATCGGAGGTCATCCAGATTCGTCTCCCCGGCGGACAGGTCCTCCGGGGAGGTTGGTGTGGCGTTGTTCGCCAGCTTCGGGAGGAAGCCGGATTCTCACACGATCCAATGTTCGTCTTCATGCGTCGGATGGCCGAGCGGTGGCACGAGCAGTTCGGGGTGGAGGTCCCCTCCACCGATCCGGAAGGGTTCCTCCGTGGCGCGGAAGCCGTCGGACTTTTCCGGTTCCTGGATGAACCCGTCGACCTGGAGGGCCCCCCCGAATCGAGCGGGTGAGTCCACTCTTCCGCTCGTCGCCGACCCTTCTCCTTTCTCCGATTTCCCCGGATTTTCCATGTCAGTGGACTCGAAAGTGATCGAACGATTCTTCCGCGTACTCCTTGAAGAAATCCAGGCTGAGGCTCCCCGTTATTTGAGGGAGAGCTTCACCGTGGCGGAGATCTACCAGTCCCTCGTGCCCTACCGCACCCATCGGGACCGGATCGGAGTCGAGATCAACGGCGACTATGAGGATGCGCTTCTCCGCCTCCTTGCGGGAGAAGGGGGCTTCCTGAATCTCGAGTCGGATGCTGCGCGCGAGCGCGTCCGAAGGGAGCTCAAGCATGCCAATCCGAACACGGGCCTCTTCCGCGAGTTCGCGGCCGTCGAGGTGAGCGTGAACCGGAACCGGATCCCAGCTGAGCTCGACTTCCCCAAACCGGCCCTGGGTGGTTCGGACCGCTCCGGGGAAGGGGCAGCAGCGAGTGCGCCGACAGGGGGGGAGAGCGGGGATGGAGGGGGTGAGGCCGGCCTGCAGACATCGCCGGGGACGGCGAAGTCGGAGGCCCGGGCCGCGGAAAGGACCTCGAAGGGTGCGCATAGTCCGAGCCGCGAGCCGAAGTCGGAATCGAGGGAGGACGTCGCTCCCGGCTCCAGCCCGAAGGGCGACTTGGGCTCGGCATTCCAGTCGCCTACCACTCCGAAGCCCGGAGCGATGCGGCCGGGGGCACCCTCTCGTTCCAACTCCGACCTTCCGCCCGAGAGCTGCCCGGAATGTGCCGAGGAATTGCCGGAAAGGGATACGTTGCGCTTCTGTCCCTTCTGTGGGGCGAACGTCTTCGTGGTTCCCTGTGGCAAGTGTGGGGAGGTCCTGGAGCGGAACTGGCGTTTCTGTGTGTCCTGTGGGACTTCGGCGGGAAGCTGACGAGCGGCGGGGCTCGTGCGGGGTGCGGAGACTCGACCGGTTCCTGATCCTCGCCGGCCTGCTCGGGGTCCTGGTCGCGTGTGGCTTCGATCCTCCGCCCCCCTCTGATCCCGAGCTCCGGGAGGAGCTGGGGATTCCGGACCACGTCCCAATCCACCGGGTGGATCTCAGCGGCAGGGGAGATGAGGTCCGGGTGATCCCCACCACCATTGAGGCTCGTCCCGGAGACCTCGTCCAATTCGTGGTCCTGGATCGGCAGGTTCACCTGATCGGGTTCCGCGAGGAGGAGATCTCGACCTCAGCCCTGACCTTTCTCCGTGAGACCTCTCAGGATGCCTTCCCGCCCCTCGTGGAGCGGGGAGCGCGGATTGTCCTCTCCTTCGAGGGGGCACCCGTGGGGGCTTATCCCTTCCGCGTGGAGGGGAACGGCCCTCCCGTAGATGGGGTGATCCGTCTGGTGGAGCCCTGAGCGTGGGCACAGAGGAGCGGAGGGGTCGACGGTTGCTCCGGAGTACTGACGGGTTCGGGGAGCGGATAGGGCCAAGACCACGGAAGGAAAAGGAGGAGACTATGCTGGGAGCCGGTGTATGACGGAGCGGCCCACGATCGGCCAGATTCTCGTCGATGTTGGGAGGGTGACCGAAGAGGAGGTGGAGCGGGCCCTCGATTACCAGCGACGCCACGGCGGCTTCTTCGGGGAGGCCCTTCTCGCGCTCGGAGTCGTGACGGAGGACGAGGTGGACTGGAGCCTCGCTTCCCAGTTGGATCTCCCCTACGTTTTCCCGGACGCCGATGCGATTGATCCCGAGGCCGCCAGCCTGGTGACACCTAGTTGGGCATTGGTCAATCTTACCCTCCCGATCCTCCGAACCGAGCGGACGCTGACCGTGATCGTGGACTCCCCGGGAAACGCGGAGGCGATCGAGGAGCTCCGCCGTCGGACGGGGCTCGACGTAGAGTTGGCTCTGGCCTCCGGGGATAAGATTCGGGAGATGATCCGCGAGGTCTACTCGCGGATCGCGGAGGAAGAGTCCTCCGGGATACAGGCGCCCGTTCCACTGGTGGATTGGGTGGAGAGGGCGCTCGAACGCCGCTCAGCCCGGTTCGGGATTTCAGGTCGCGGGAGTCGAGCGACGGCGTGGTACGAGGAGGAACGCGTTGTTCACCGGTTTCCGCTCACCCGAGGGTGGCGGGAGGAGTTGGAGGAGACGTTGACCCCTCCGCCCTCCGAGCGAGTGACCGAGGCAAGTGGAGGGTGGACCGGGTATCTGAGTCGTGACGGGGCCGGACCTCCCGTCGAGGTTCGCTACCTCAAGGCGTCCCAAGGGGACAGCGGCGGGGCCGGTGTCGAGTACCTCTTTCGGCCCGTCCGGGCGAGGGGCCCGAGCGCGATGGCCTTGCCCCCGACGGACATCCGAGCGGAGGTGCGTCTGATCGTGCGCTCGGGCTCGGCGCGTATCGCCGTCTCCACCGACCCACACTCTCTCCTGGGGGAGATTCTCCCACTCCTTCCGCGTCTCTTCCTCGAGCCGGACCATCGTGCTGTCCACATCACGGGTGAGGAAGGGGAGGTGGAGGGGGTCTTCACGGTTCCGGTTCCCTCCGACGCCGAAGAGAGGAAGAGAGCGTTCGAGGGACTGACGGCGTTTCGCTTCGATGCCGCCACGATCGACCTCCCCGGATCGCTCGCCCGCTGGATTGCGGAGGCGCTCGAGGTTGCGTCGGTGGTCTTCGTGCCCTGCCGGTCGCAGGCCGATCTCGAGGTCGCCGAGCGCGCCGGGGTTCGCTGGGCGCTGAGTGCCCGGAGAAGTGGCGAAGATCCGGTCGAGTGGTCGCTCGGTCCGCTCGAGAGTTGAGCTCGACTTGCGGCTTTCTCCCGGCGGTCAATCCGAACAGGCATTTCCGCAGTTGCCGCGCACATTGACATCTGTCGAGGATCGGACCCGGCCATGGCCCAGATCGACCAGTTTCTGACCGCACTCGCTGAAAAGGGGGGCTCCGACCTCCACCTTACCACGGGCGCGCCCCCGCTGATTCGGCTCCACGGTGAGATCCAGGCCTTTCCCTTCCGGGAGCTCAAGGCCGCGGACATGGAGACGCTGGTCTACGAGATCATGGAGGAGGAATCGCGGATCCGGTTCCTCGATGAAAAGGACTTCGATTTCGCTTACGAGATCCCGGGAGTCGCCCGATTCCGGGTGAATGTCTTTTGGCAGCGTAAGGGAATGGGCGCGGTGTTTCGGACGATTCCCTCCGAGGTGTTGAGCGCCGACGACCTGAATCTTCCGGAGGTTGTGCGGCGCTTCGCCATGCTTTCGAAGGGGCTGGTTCTCGTCACGGGCCCGACCGGGTCGGGAAAGTCCACCACTCTCGCCGCGATGGTGGACCTGATAAACGAGACCAGGAAGGATCACATTCTAACGATCGAGGATCCGATCGAGTTCACCCACCCGAATAAGAAGTGCCTGGTGAACCAAAGGGAGATCGGGACCAACACCCGGTCCTTCGCTTCGGCGCTGCGAGCTGCCTTGCGTGAGGATCCGGATGTGATTCTGGTGGGGGAGATGCGGGACCGGGAGACGATCGAACTCGGGATCACCGCAGCCGAGACCGGACACCTCGTCTTCGGCACGTTGCACACCAATTCGGCTCCCAAGACGGTGGACCGGATCATCGACGTCTTCCCGGCCGATCAACAGGAACAGATCCGTTCGATGCTGGCGGAGTCGCTCAAAGGTGTCGTCTCCCAGGTCCTTCTGCGGAAGAAGGGTGGGAAGGGCCGCATGGCCGCTATGGAGATCATGGTGGGGACGGCGGCCGTCGCGAATCTGATCCGGGAGAACAAGATCCATCAGGTCCCCTCGATCATCCAGACCGGGAAGAAGGAAGGGATGCAGCTCCTGGACCAGCACATTCTCGAGTTCCTGATGTCCGGGGCGATCGAGCCCGAGGAGGCCTACAGGAACGCGAACCACAAGCAGCCCTTCCTCCAGTATCTGAAGGAGAAGCCTCGGCAGGAGTTCAGCTGAGCCGGGGGCTCGAACGGGGTGAAACGAGATTCAATCGAGCAGGAGGATGCGGGCCATGGCAAAGAGCGATCGGGATCGGGACGTCTTTTTTCTCTCGGGGAGGCGGACCCCTTTCGGGACCTTCGGAGGCACGCTCAAGGATTGGTCGGCCACCGATCTGGCGGTGGCCTCGGCCGAAGCCGCCCTCGACTCCGCCGGAGTGGAACCGGAGTCCGTGGACCACGTCATCTACGGAAACACCCTTCAGACTTCGGCCGATGCCATCTATCTGGCCCGCCATGTAGGGCTGCGGGCCGGAGTTCCGGAGGAGGTTCCCGCGGTCACGGTCAATCGGCTGTGCGGTTCCGGCTTCCAGGCGATCACCCAGGGAGCCCAGGAGATTCTTGTTGGCG
>SLFU01000173.1 GCA_007124095.1 Gemmatimonadota bacterium | reverse complement strand
GAGGTGCCCGAAGAGGAGGCCGTCGCGGACGAGGTGCCCGAAGGGGAGGCCGTGGCGGACGAGGAGTCGACCGAAGCGACCGCTGAAGTGAAGGAAGACGACCCGGAATCCTCCGAGACGGAGGCTGAGGACGGAGAGGCTCCGCAGGCCGAAGTCGCCGAGGTCGAGGCGGCCACGGAGCCGGAAGAGGATCCGGATGCGAGCGAGGATCCCGGGGACGAGGAGAAGCGCGAGGCCTGACGGTACCTTCGTCGTCCGATCGTTCCCACCAGGGTCGGACGGCGAGCCGGGCGGATCCCCATCCGCCAGTGAGGCCATCCGGGCGCCGACGCGCCCGGGTGGCCTCTTGAGTCAATTCTCGGCTTCATGTGCGCCGCACGCGGGAGTGTTGATGATACGTTCAGAGGATACACGTTTCCGGCGGCGGCCGGGGGGCCGGATTGCGCGGTACCGGCCCCTGCGGGCCCTCGGCACGGTCGGCCTCCTGTGGAGCCTGGGCGCGTGTGCCCTCGTCGGCGTTACCGCCGACCCGCCGGCTCCGCCTGCAGCGCCTGCGGTTCTGGAGGCACCACCGATCCGGGAAGGACTGAGGGACGTCGAGGAGGCGATGACCGTTGCCGAGCTCGTGACCGAAGGAGAGTCCCTGCTCGCTGAGGGAGATCCGGCGGGAGCCGCGGCCCGGGCTCGCGAGGTCGAGGTCAGCTACCCGGAGGCTGAGGGATCCTCCCTGGCCCTCTGGCTTCTCGCCCGCGCCTCCCGAGAGCTGGAGGATTGGGACGAGGGAATCACGGCGATCGACCGCTTTGCGGAGATTCTCCCGGAGGAGGACAATCGTTTTGGAGAAGCGATGCTCCTCCGCGCTGAGCTTCGGAGGGACGCCGGTGCGCCAGGTGGTGTGGAGGCACTCTTCGAGATCCCCCCGGACGCAGGACCCGAAGTGCTCGAGCGGGCGGACGAGGTGGCGGCCGCCTGGGGAAGAGAGATGGACACGGCCGTCTTGCGCGACCTCGTGCGAGAGGCGCCCCCACACCCCCGCATCCTCCCCGTCTTTCTGGTCGAGCTTTCCGTTCGGCGTCAACTGGCCGGGGCTGAGGGGGAGGCTAGACAGCTCGCCGAAGAGGCGTTGGAGCTCTCTCCGGGGGAGGGAATGGCATCGCGTGCGACCGCCGTGCTGGAAGGACGGGTGGAGGATGAGCTGGCGGTGAGCGCGGTGCTAGGAGCCATCCTCCCCGAATCCGGCTCCCCTTCCGTACGGCAGCTTTCGCGGGAGATCCGGGACGGGATCGAGGTTGCGCTGGTCGTGGACGAGGGAAACTCCGCGTCTCCCGCGCGCCTGAGCTTCGTGGATGATGCGGGAGACGCCTCCCGCGTTGCCCAGGCGATCTCGAATATGGAGCAGGACGGGGTCGTGGGGATCGTGGGTCCCCTCCTGGATCCGTTGGTGGAGGCGGCGGGGCAAGCGCGATCCGGTTCGCTGGTGATCCTCTCTCCGACGGCCCGCATGCTCCCGGAGGGGGCGGACGGGCTGTTCTCACTGACCGCGGTGGATCCGGAAGCGGGCCGAGCGCTCGCCGAACTGGTTATCGATCAGGGGGTTCGGAGCGTCGTCGTCATCCACGCCTCGTCCCCGGAGATGGCCGCGGAGGCCCGTTGGTTCCGGGAGGCCTTCGAGTCCTCTGGCGGCTCGATCCGCCAGACGTTCAGCTACGAGCCGGGAGCTGCGAGCATCCAGGCTCCCCTCCGGGAGGTGGTCCGCACCCGCCCCTCGGGCTTGGTCCTCCTGATGCCTCAAGACGACATCCCGAGGCTCGCGCCCCAGATCGCGTACTACGGAGTCGATGACCTCCCTGATCTCCGGCTATTTGGGGGCGAATCCTGGAGTTCGGAATCGATTCTCGACGGGGTGCCTCCGCGCCATACCGACGGCGTATTCTCGGTCACCAGCCGGAGCGGATCCGGGGAGTTTGGACCGGGCTGGGACGGCTTCGTGGTGGCCTACGAGGAGCACTTCCGGCGCACCCTTCGCTCTCCGATGCCGGCGCTCGGGTACGATGCGGCACGACTTCTCCTGACCGCGGCTCGATTGGGGGGTGGGACGCCCGAAGGCACCAGGAGGGCGCTCGAGGAGATGGAGAACTTTCCGGGTGCCACAGGCCTGCTTTCCGTGCGTGACGGCCGCATCCAACGCGTCTACGTCCCGGTACGCCTTCAAGATCGCCGGATGATTCCGCTTTCTCCCTGACCCGGACGGCTTTGGGGGGGGAGGGGCGGCAGCCTCGCATGCGTCATTGCGTGTTTTGCGACGAGGCCCTCGGCGGGAGGGAGCCCGGTGTCCTCACTCCCGGCCGGAGGCACGCGTACGATCCCCACCTCGGGCGCCTTTGGCAGATCTGTCCCCGTTGCAGCCGGTGGAACCCGGTTCCCCTGGAGCTCAGGTGGGAGGCGTTGGAGGGATGGGAAGAGTGGGTGAGGAGGGAGGGGCGAACGGTCCTCGAGACCGAGCACCTTGCCCTCGTCCGGGTGGGCGACGCAGAGGTGGTCCGGGTGGGTCGCCCCCCGCTCGTCGAATGGGGGGGATGGCGCTATGGAACACGGCTTCCTGAGATTCAGCGAAGGCGAGGACTGCTCGGCCGGCTGCTCGGCTCCCTTCCCCCGGCGCCCCTCGACGGGTACGAGCCGTTCGGCCTTGCGACCCCGGTTGGGGGCGGATGGGAGGAAGAAGGGAGATCTCGTTGGCTTGTCTCTCCCTTTCTCGACAAGGCCCAACCCCTGACTTTTGGTTTCGCCTCCGTCCCCTTTGCTCCTGAGTGCCCTTCGTGCGGGGTGCCGATGCCACTCAACCCGTGGGATTTCCAGGAGGTCACCTTTCGGCTGAGCTCGAGCCGGGTAGGTGTCGAAGCGACCTGCGCCCACTGCCGCGACGGGGTCTTCCTGCTGCTTGGTGATGCACGTCCCGCTCTCCGCATGGGGCTCGGAATCCTGGACAGCGACCGAGACGCCAGAAAGGTGGGGGAGGAGGCGGGAGAGGCCCTCGACCGAGTGGGGGGACGCCGGGCGCTCCTCGATGGTCTCGGTCGGCTGGGGGCACCGCTTGGCGAGCTGGGCCGAACCGAGCGGGTCGCCCTGGGAATCGCCCTCGACCTGGAGGCCGAGGCAGCGGCGCTGGACAGAGAGTGGAAGGAGGCGGAGGAGATCGCATCGATCATGGATGGGGAGTTGACCGCGGTTCCGGGCTTCCAGGAGTTTCGTCAGCGGGTTCTGGGGGAGCTCGGGTGACGACCCCTCCTCTGGTGGGGAGTCGTCACGAGCTGCCGATCCACGGCCTCAGCTCGGAAGGGGCGGGGGTCGGACGCCTGGCGGACGGACGGACGGTGTTCGTGCATCGGACTGCCCCTGGGGACCGGGTCCGGGTGGAGCTCGTCCAGGTTGCCGCCCGCTGGGCCCGTGGGCGAAAGCTGGAGCTCCTCCACGAAGGGGAGGGGCGGAGACCAGCTCCCTGTCCGCACTACGAGCGCTGTGGAGGATGCACTTTGGAGCACCTCACCTATCCGGCGCAGCTCGAGGCCAAGCGTCGAATGGTGGTGGACGCGCTCGAGCGAATCGGAAAGGTCACGGACCTTCCGGCAGTAGAGGCATACCCCTCTCCCCGCGAGTTTCGGTATCGAAACAAGGTGAGCTTCACCCTGACCCGTCTGAGGGGTGGCCGGGTGGTGGCCGGTTTCCACGAGCTGGAAGAGCCGGGTCGCATCGTCGACATCGACGCTGGCTGCCTCCTTCCCGAAGAGGCGATCTCCAGGGTGTGGAAGGCGCTCCGAACCAGTTGGGGGAAGGGGGCTGAGCGACTTCCGCAAGGAGGACGGTTGCGCCTGACCCTTCGGGCGGCCCGAACCGGGAAGGCACTCCTCTTCATCCAGGGGGGAACGGATCCGGGGGCCTCGGGAGACCTGCTGCCGGAGGTTCCGGGGCTCGAGGCGATCTGGTGGGCTCCCTCCGGTGAAGGGCGGGCGCCCCGGCTCGTGGCGGGAGACCCCCGGATCGAGGACCTCTGGTACGGCGAGAGGGTGGAGCTTCGACCGAAGGCTTTCCTCCAGGTGAACCGGGAGGCGGCCACTCACCTTCACGACCTCGTTCTTCGGGAGGTGGGCTCCCCTCGAGGACTGCGAATCGTGGATGCCTACTGCGGGATCGGCGTCTACGGCCGGAGGCTTGCAATCCACGGAGCGGCGAGCATCGGAATCGAGGCGGATCCGGAGGCCGTGGCGGTCGGGCGAGAGCGACCGGTGGACGGCTTCCGTATCGTGGAGGGTCCGGTCGAGAGACACCTCCCTGGGCTCCTTCCCGCGGATCGAGTCATCTTGAATCCCCCGAGGTCCGGGGTGGCTTCGGAGGTTGCGCGCATCCTCGAAAGAGAAGGCCCCGAGCGTCTCATCTACGTGAGTTGTGATCCGGCCACCCTGGCCAGAGATCTCTCGCGCATGCGGCGGAGCTACCGCATCGAGCGTCTGCAGCTCTTCGACCTGTTTCCGCAGACGGCCCATGTAGAGACCGTCCTGACGCTCAGCAGGGAGTAAGGGAGGGGTTCGAAGGTACACCTTCACCCTGGAAAGCAGGTCGTTAGTTTTAAGGCTTGCGATCGTACTTCCAATCCCGAACGGGTGAGCGCGAAAATGCCGACCTACGAGTATCGCTGTCCCGAAGGGCACGAGTTCGAGCTCTTCCAGAGGATGTCCGACGAGCCCGGAGCCAGCTGCCCCTCGTGCGGGAAGGCGGCCGAGCGGCTGCTTTCGGCAGGGGCGGGGCTTCTGTTCAAGGGTGAAGGGTTCTACATCACCGACTACCGTTCCGACGACTATCGCAAGGCCGAGAAGGCCGATCGCGGAAATGGTGCGAAGGAGACGAAGAAGAAGGAGACGGAAAAGAGTGATGCCCCGTCGAAAGGCGAGAGCTCTTCCAGTTCGAACAAGGCGACCACGAAGTCCAGCGGGTCGTCCAAGGACACAGGATCTTCGACGAGCTCGGACTGAGGCTCGGGCATGTCACAGAACGCGGTTCGAGATCTCCTCGAGGACGCCCTCCGGGCTCTCGGGATCGAAGACGTGGAGGTGCATCTCGAGCGACCGAAAGATCCCTCCCACGGCGACCTCGCCACGAACGTGGCCATGCACCTGGCCGCGAGGCTGAAGCGCTCTCCCCGGTCGATAGCTGAGGACATCGCAGGGCGCATCCCGACTGGAGTCTCGGGCGTGGACGCCGTCGAAGTCGCCGGGCCGGGCTTTCTCAATTTCCGCATTTCGACCCAGGCCGTCGCCGATGCCCTGGACCAGATCCTCGAGATGGACGAGTCGTTCGGGGCGAGTGGGGAGGGCGGGGGCGAGCCGGTCCTGGTGGAGTTCGTCTCCGCGAACCCCACCGGACTCCTCCACCTCGGGCACGGGCGGCAGGCGGCCCTGGGGGACGCAATCTCCTCCCTCCTGGAGTTCTGCGGCTGGGCGGTGCAACGCGAGTTTTACTACAACGACGCAGGTCGGCAGATCGAGCGGCTGGCCGAGAGCCTCCACGCTCGATACCAGCAACACTTCGGACGTGAAGCGGAAGTCACCGAAGACGGATACCAGGGAGAGATCGTCGCTCGCCTCGCCAGTGAGCTGGCTGAGACCGACGGGGAGCGTTGGCTCGGCGCCCCGACGCAGGGGGCGCTCGATCGGATGGGACGCTTCGCGGTCGGCCGGTTGAGGGAGGAGCAGGACCGGGACCTCGTGCGCTTCGGGGTTCACTTCGATGAGTACTACCTCGAATCCTCTCTCTACGACGACGGAAGAGTCGAATCGACGCTGGAAGCCCTTCGGGAATCCGGCGTAGTTTACGACAAGGACGGCGCCGTCTGGCTTCGGAGCTCCCAGTTCGGGGACCAGAAGGACCGAGTGATGATAAAATCGGACGGCTCGGCGACGTATTTCCTCCCGGATGTGGCGTACCATGTGACCAAGTGGGAGCGGGGCTTTCGGCGGGCCATCAATGTCCAGGGCGCCGACCATCACGGAACCATGGCCCGGGTAAGGGCCGGGCTACGGGCTCTCGGGCTGCCCGAAGGTTATCCGGAGTATGTGCTTCATCAGATGGTCACGG
>SLFU01000072.1 GCA_007124095.1 Gemmatimonadota bacterium | reverse complement strand
GCCCACGTCCGGCCCCAGGGTCCACTCGGTCCCGGCCAGGCCCGAACTGTTGGTATTCATCCGCGAGGGACTCACCGTCCCACCCCCTTCTTCCACCGCGAACTCGACCGGCACGCCCGCCGCGGCGTTCCCGTAGGCGTCCTCGACCCGGACGATCAGGGGTGCGGAGAGGAGCGCGAGCCGGACCGCCGACTGATCGTTCCCGGACACCATCAGGATGTGGGCAGGGGGACCACTGATCGCAGTCGCCTGGAATTCGACGGCGACCTCGGCATCCACTTCCGATTCGCCGCGAACCCGCTGCCCCTCACCGGCGGTCGTCCCCAGCGTCCAGGTGGTGGCGGCTCGCCCATCCCCATCGGTGGTGGCGGTCGCGTCGGAAACGCTGCCGCCTCCCTCCTCGACGCTGAAGGTGATCCCGGCTCCAATCGCGGGATGCCCTCGTGGGTCGAAGGCTCGAACGATGAGCGGTTCCGGGAGGGGGCTGCCGGCCGCTCCGGTCTGATCACCTCCACCTTCGACCTCCAGCGCCTCCACTCTTTGCTCGACCGACACTTCCACCCCCTCGGTCACATTCCCCGCCGTGGCGGTGACCGTCGTGGTCCCATTCCCGACGGAGGTGATCAGGCCGGCGTCGGAGATCGTCGCGACCTCCGGGTCGGGGGAAGTCCACTCGATCGCGGCCTCTGGCATTTCCCGACCGTGCTGATCGAGGACCCTTGCGACAATCGCCTCTTCGGCTCCCAGGGCGTCGAAGCTGACGGTGGAGGGCGACAACTCGATCGTAGTCGGCGCGGAATCGGGACCCGAAAAGAGGTCACAGCCCGCCAGGAGACCCGACCCGAGACCGACCAGCAGAAAGAGGGGATGCCTGGGACGAAAACACCGAAGGTTCATCCGGCGTCGTCGAGAATCCGAGCGATTCGCCCGACGACATCGTCGAGGTGAAGCCGCGTCAGCTCGTCCGTGGTCTGTTCCTTTGCGATCCGGGCCCGCTCCTGCAGGGTCCGGAGCTGGCCCCGGAGGATGGGAGCGATGTCGGTGGTCCCTGCAGCGGAATCGTTGAGGAGCCGGCTCGCTCGGTCCAGGTAGGCGCGTTGTAGATTGCGGCGGAACGAATCCACCGCCCGACCCTGGTCCAGCTCCCGCCATACGGCTGACCGCAGATCGTCGAAAAGATCGTACAAGGTGTAGGAAGGCGAAGCCCCGAGGAGCTCTTGATCGCTGACGCGCTTCATTCGCTCGACGTTCATCACCTGGTTCAACGCCGAGACCTGGAGGGTCCGGATGCGGTCATGGGTCCCAGTTGGCTCGATTCGGTAGAGGAGGTCCGGTTCGACGAGCCATGCCGGAGTCTGGAACACCTGTCGGTCGAGGTAATCCATCGCCGCCCTCTGCCGGTCGGCTGGCACGGGAGTGAAGGGCCGCCCGTCCTGCCCCTGGGCCCGCCGGGTCCAGTCCACACCACCCAGGAGCAGGGTCACGTGGCCCAAGTAGCGGGACCACTGGGCCACGACCTCGTCGTAGAGCTCTCGGAGTTCTTCGTAGTCCTCCCCCTCCTCGAACGTCCACTCCGCCAACATCGGCACGATCCTCTTGAGGTTCGCCACCCCGTAGTCGGAGGCGCGAACCGGATCGTCCCCGAGAGCCTCGCTCGTCGAGCCCGGGTCCACCGCGCTCGGGTCGCCGTAGTGATACAGGGGGTCGTCCCCTCGAGCCAGGATCCACTCGTTCAGGATCTCCCGCTCGGCCTCCGGGTCGTCCACGTCGGGAATCACCCGGTACCCCCACTCGATCGCCCATCGGTCGTACGGGCCGATCCGGGGATGGAAGCAGGCGTCGTCACCTGGCTGCGCCACGTAGTTGAAACGCGCGTAGTCCATGATCGAGCTCGAGGTCCCGTGCTCGCAGGTCCAGGACGTCCGGAGGGAGTCCACCGGAATGGCCGAGTGCCCCTTCATGTTGTGGGGAAGGCCGAGGGCGTGTCCTACCTCGTGGGCGGCCACGAATCGAATGAGCTCGCCCATGACGTCCTCGGCGAAGTGGAGGCTTCGGGCCTCCGGGTTCGCTGCCGCCGTCTGAACGAAGTACCAGTTTCGAAGGAGGTTCACCACGTTGTGGTGCCATTCGATGTGCGTTCCGAGGATTTCGCCGCTCCTGGGATCGAAGAATCGGGGCCCCATCGCGTTCTCCACCGGAGAGGCCAGGTAGCGGATCACCGAATAGCGTGCATCGGCGGGGTCGAACTCCGGGTCTTCTTCCGGGGCAGGGGGAAGCTTGGCCACGATGGCGTTGCGAAAGCCGGCCGCCTCGAAGGCCTCCTGCCAGTCCTCCACACCCTGCTTCAGATAAGGGCGCCACGATTCGGGTGTGGCGGGGTCCAGGTAGATGACGATCGGGCTCACCGGTTCGACGAGCTCGCCCCGCGCGTACGCCTCGGGATCCGAGGGCTCCATGCGCCACCGCTGGATGAACTGGCGGCGAGCGAGCCGCTGCGTCTCGGATCCGAAGTCGTTCTGCTGCACCGAGAAGTATCCCACGCGTTCGTCCCACTTCCTGGGGGTCAGCGGGTGCTCCGGGAGGAGGAGGAGGGAGTGCCCGAGCTCCATCGAGATCGTCTGCCCGAGTTGGTGTGCCGGAGGGGCTCCGGCGGAGTAGGTCACGGTGCGCCGGATCTCGATGTTCTCCGGAAAGCTCCGAATTGATTCGACGAAGCTGCGCTCGCGCTCCAGCGAGCGGATCTGGAACTGGTCCCTTCGGCTTCTGGGGAGGCCGATGAGGGGGGAGTCCGAGGCGAGGAAGTCGGTCACCTCGATGACCACGGAGAGGGAGTCGTCCGGCATCGCCTCGATGTCGAAACTGTGCACGATCGGTTCGAAGTTGGAGTTTTGCACAGCTTCGAAGATTGGGAGCGTGTCCGCCGCCACATTCTCGTGTCCCGCCATTCGGACCAGGATCCGGTCTCCCCTCCTCTCGAGCCGGATCACCGCGGTCGTCCCCCGCTGGCCTCCGAATCCCGCGCCCGAGGCGGTGCGAGTGACCCGGGTCTGGAGGAGCAGCTCTCGTCCGAGGAGATCCAGGGGGATCTCGAAGAGGTGCCGGTCGTCGACCCGGTGCACGGTGAAGAGCCCTTCATCGCTCTCGGCCGTGGGAGGGATGAGCTCCTCGTAGCCCGGCGGATCGTCCTCGGTTGCCGGGTCCTCGGGTGCCTCGGGAATCGTGTCGGCCGGCGCCTCGGGGACGGTGTCCCCGGGGGCCTCCCTCTCCGGATGCGGAATCGGCTCCTGTGGGCCGGGCTCCCCGAGCGAGGTCCGGGCAGCGAGAGCCGCAGGCAGGAGCAAGAGGAGTGCCCACGAACGCGCGAGGGAGCTCATGGCTTGCGGATGTCGTCTCCTGGTCGCTTGCACTGTGCTCCGGTCCCCTGAAGGGATGCTGAAGGAGAGGTATGGCCCCGGGCCGCCTGTCCTTCGATACCAACCTCTACTCGATACCCAACTTCTCCAGTTAGGTGTCATATGGACAGGTGTCATATCAACCCAGGCGACCCTGTCGCATTCGAGCAAAGTCGGGGCCAGGACGGAACTCCCGGGCCACGTTCAGGGTCCCCTCATATCTGGCCATGCCGGATTTTTCGGCCGTGTAGTTCGAACCGGCGCGCCTTCGTCCCCGGCGACCGTCGGCGGGGAGAAGATTGGTTTCCCTAAGGTTTTGGACGTCCCTATGAGAGAGCATGTACCTGTACCCTTCGCAACGCGTATCCTGGCCCTTCCGGTCGCATTGGTCCTCCTGATGACCTCGGCTTGCGGCGAGGAGGAAGAAGGCGAGGTCGGCCTCGGCGCGCTCGCGGCGGAGATCATCGAGATCGGTGACGTGGGGCTGGAGTCCCCCCGGGCCGTGATCCACGACCCCGTGGCCGATATGTACCTGGTCTCCAATGTCAGTGGAGGGCCGCTCGAGGAGAACGATTCCGGATTCATCTCCCGGTTCTCCCCCGATGGTGAGCTCGATCAGCTGGCTTGGATCCAGACCGTAGGTCCGGAATCGAGGCTCAACGCCCCCAAGGGCATGGCGCTCGCCGACGCATCCCTCTTCGTCGCGGATATACAGTGCATCCGCATGTATGACCGGGAATCCGGATCGATGAGTGACCAGCGCTGCCTGGGAGATGTCACGTCCCTGGTCGGAGTGGATGTCGGGCCCGAGGGATCGCTCTTCGTGACCGACAGCGGCTTGGACTTCGCGAATGGGGATCCCATAACCACCGGGACCGATGCGGTCTACCGGCTGGCGGTTGAGGACTTCTCCCGTGGGGCCACGCTTGCGAGTGGAGAGGAACTCGGGTCCCCGATGGGAATCGCCGTGGGCGCCCGCGGCATCTTCACTGTGACGCACAACAGCGGCGAAGTCATCCGGCTGACCCCGGGGGGGGAACGCACGGACGTCCTCCAGCAGCCGGATCAGAGGTTCGAAGGCGTGGTGTTTCTCGCGGATGGAGGCTTCGCATACTCTTCATCCAGTCACTCGGCGGTCTATCTGGTGGACGGGGCAGGCCAGCTCCACACCCTGCTCGAGGATGTCGATGCACCGGGCGACCTGGGCTACGATGAGACCCGGAATCGGCTTCTCGTCCCGCTCTACAATGAGAACCGACTCCTCTTGGTCGATCTGGACTCGGAGCTGGACATGACCATGGACTAGGGTCGTGTCCGAGTAGGCGCGGCCGGGGTCATCGGGGTCCATGGGGCCCCAAGGGCCCAGACGCGCCGGGGCGTCATACACCCCAGAAGAACCAGATTCCCAAGGTGGTCACAATGGCGAGGAGGATCTGAAGGGGAGCGCCGACCCTGAAGAAGTCGGTGAAGCGGTACCCTCCCGGTCCGTAGACCATCAGGTTGGTCTGGTACCCGACCGGACTCAGCATGGGGGTGCTCGCCGCGAAGGTGACGGCGAGGAGGAAGGAGAAGGGGTCCGCATCGAGGAGTCCGGCTGCTCCGACTGCTACCGGAATCATCAGCACCACGCTGGCGTTATTGCTCACCACCTCGGTGACCAGGGCGGTGAAGAGGTAGAAGAAGAGGAGAACGAGGAGCGGATGCCAACCCACGGCATGTGCGGTGACGAGGTGGGCCAGGAACTCGGCCCCCCCGGTTCTCTCGAGGGCGATACCGAGGGGGATCACGCCGGCCAGGAGGAAGATGACGTTCCAATCCACCGCGCTGTAAAGCTCACCGGGCTTCAAGCACCCGGTAAAGACCATGGCGACGACACCTCCGAGGGCGGATACGACGATCGGAGTGATCCCAGCTGCAGCGGTCGTCACCACCAGCCCCATGATCACGAGGGCGATCGGAAGCTTCGAGCGGCGGAACTCGCGCTTTTCAACCTCCCGGATCACGACGAAGTTCCGATCCCGGCTCAGCCGTTGGACCTTGTCCGGGGCTCCGTGCACGAGGAGGCTGTCTCCTCCGGCCAGCTCGATGTCCTTGAGCTGTCGGTGCAGGATGCCCCGCCCCCGGCGGATGGCCAGGACCGAGACCCCGTAGGTCTGGCGAAAATCCAGGGACCTGAGCGTTTCTCCCACCAGAGGGGTCTCCGATAGGACGACCAGCTCGACCGAAGAGCGCACCGGTTCCTCCTCCTCCTCGAAGTCATCCCTGAACACGGTCTGCCCTTTCGCCAGGCCGATCCCTCGTAGCGCCATGAGCTCGTGCACGGTGATTGGGTCCGTCCGAACGAGGAGCAGGTCTCCCTCCTGGAGCTCCTTGGGGCCTATCGGGGGGTCGAAGGTTTCCCCCTTCCTCCTCAGTCGAACGATCTCGAGGTCCAGCCCGAGCTCCACCATGACCTGGTCCACCCGCTTCCCCGCCAGCGGTGAGCCCTTCAGGAGGTGCAGCTCGGTCAGGTACTCACCCATCTGAAAGGTCTCCATCGGGTTCTCACGCGCCTTGATCCGCTCCGGGGTGAGGGTCCACCCGACGACGAGGAGATAGGCACCTCCGACGATCAGCACGAGCAGCCCGAGGTGAGTGAACTCGAACATCGTAAGCGGTCGGTCGAGGAGGCGGGCGGACACATCGCTGGCGAGGAGGCTCGTGGAGGTTCCGATCAGGGTGAGCATGCCCCCCATCATCGCCGCGAACGAGATCGGGATCAGGTACTTCGATGCCGAGGAATTCGTCCGGT
>SLFU01000136.1 GCA_007124095.1 Gemmatimonadota bacterium | reverse complement strand
TGAGCCCTTTCTCGGTAGAGCCGGAGGCTTCCTCCCCCTCCGACGGAACGCGTCGCTGGTGGTCGACACCCCGGGAGTTCGCGAAGGAGTGGGGGCGGCTGCTCCAGGAGAGCGATCTCTTCTTCTGGGCCGGGGCGATCACCTTCAACCTCCTGGTCGCCATCGTTCCCCTCCTCCTTCTGATGGCGGGAGTCGCGGGGTTCGTGTTGAGCGCTCAATTCGGCCGGACCACACCCGAGCTCCTATCGTTCGTGGGGTCCTTCCTCCCTCAGATCAACGGGGAGATGCAGCTTGCCGAATCAGTGGCTCGACTCCTCGAAGGTCTGATCGACGAGCGGACCGGCTTTTCGCTCGTCGGTGCCCTGGTGCTCCTGTGGATCTCCACGCGGCTGGTGTCGAGCCTGAGAATCGTTCTCCGCGAGGTCTTCGAGCTGGAGCAGGACCGAGGCATCATGCGGGGGAAGCTCTTCGATGTCCACGTGGTTTTCCTGATCGGCGGCCTTCTGCTCTTGAACGTCGGGGTCACCGTGGGGGCGCGTGCGGCGCGTGCCTTTGGAGCCGAACTCGTCGGGCTCGAGGGTGCCGCCGGCGCCTTCGTGCACTCCGCCGTCAACCACTCGATCGCCTTCGCTTCGGCGTGGGTCCTCTTCTTTCTTCTCTACTGGCACCTTCCCGCCCGGAAGATCCCCCTCTCGGCAGCGGCCATCGGGGCGGCCTTTGCGGCCGGAGTATACGAGCTGATGAAGGAAGGCTTCACTTGGTATGCGACCTCCGTGGCGGACTATTCGAATGCCTACGGAAGTCTGGCGGTGGTGGCAATCCTGTTCTTCTGGATATATTACAGTGCAGTGGTGTTCATACTCGGGGGACAGGTGGCACGAGTGTATGAGGTCATGAGGGAGAAACGGATGAACGAATCGGATCGCGGTTCCACGACGTCTGGAGGCGGGACACGCAGCGCCGGAGCGGCCCTGGCGCTGGCGCTGGCTCTCGCGCTTCCGGCCGCCCTGGCGGGTCAGTCGAATGGATCTGTGTCGCCCTTTGGGGGCAACGGCCTGAACGGAGGGATGCTCAATGGAGGAAGCGGGGTCATCCTCGCCTCCACTTCTCTGGAGAGGGAGCTCTCGCTGGACCAGCCGCTGGTCCATCACGATGGTCCGTATGTCGTCGTGCACATCGCAGAGAGTCGGGTCCTCCTGATCGATGAAACCGAGGTGATCTGGTCCGCTCCCGCCGGCACCGGCCATGGTTTTCAACTCGAGGGACAGGGACGGGAATGGACCTTCACGACTCCGGTCGGGATGTTCCAGGTCCTTCGCAAGGAAAAGGACCCGGTCTGGATCGCGCCGGATTGGTATTACGTCCAGCGAGGCCAGGCCATCCCGGCGCAGCGGGATCGGGCTCGGATCGAGGGTACCCTCGGTACCTCGGCCATCTTCCTGGGGGATGGAATCGCGATCCACGGGACCGACGCGCCCGAGCTCCTCATGGGCGCCGATCCGGAGTCGCGGAGGGTTTCCCACGGCTGTATCCGTCTGACGAACGAGGCGGCACGAGAGCTCTACCACAGGGTCGACGTGGGTACACCCGTACTCATCTTCTGAGGGGATGGAAGGCGGCTCCGGCGGACAGAAGGTGGTTGCGACCAACCGCAAGGCTCGCCACGAGTATGAAATCCTCGAGACCTGGGAGGCGGGCCTGGTTCTCACCGGCCCAGAGGTGAAATCGCTCCGTGAGGGGAAGGTGTCCTTCTCCGACGCCTTCGCTCGGGTCGACGAAGGTGAGGTCTGGCTCCACTCCCTGCACATCGCTCCCTATGATCCAGCCAACCGGTGGAACGCCGACCCGGAGCGGAGCCGCAAGCTCCTCCTCCACAGCCACGAAATCCGAAAGCTGATCGGGAAGGTCGAAGAGAAGGGCCTCTCCCTCATTCCCCTGGACATCCACTTCCGCGGCGGGTACGCCAAAGTCAAGCTCGCGCTCGGCCGAGGCCGCAAGCTTCATGACAAGCGGGAGAAGCTCAAGCGGCGAACCCAGGAGCGGGAAGCCGAAAGGGCGATTCGAGGGCAATGATCGCGAGATCCCGGCCCCCACGATCGATTTCGGAGGCCCTCCCGGATCACGAGCTCGTCACCTTCTCGATCGAGGACCATCGGGGATATCCCGCTGGGGGAGGGTGAAGATGGACCTCACCGTCGACCTCTTCGGGACCTCCTTCAGAAATCCGGTACTGCTTGCGGCGGGGACGTGTGGGTTCGGTGAGGAGCTCGCGGCTGTGGCCGAGCTCGACCGGCTGGGCGGGCTGGTGACCAAGTCGGTTACCCTCGAACCGAGGGCTGGAAATCCGGCGCCCCGGGTGGCCGAGTTTGGTGCCGGAATGGTCAACTCCGTGGGACTCGCCAACCCCGGAGCCTCGGCGGTGCGAAGGGAGCGTCTTCCCTGGATGCGGGATCACCTCGAAGGGCTCCAGGTCTTCGTGAGCGTGGCGGGTCACACTCCGGAGGAGTTCTTCGAAGTGGTGGAGATCCTCGAAGATGGACCCGGGTTCCTCGGATTCGAGCTGAACCTGTCTTGTCCGAACGACGCACGGCGTGGAGGTCTCCCCTTTGCGCTGGATCCGGAGGAGCTGGCTCGGGTGGTGGAGGGCGCGAGGGACCGGACGGCCCGTCCCCTCCTCGTGAAGCTGGCGCCGAACACTCCAGCCTGGTCCCCGGTGGTTCGGGCGGCCGAGGAGAGTGGAGCCGACGGGCTCACCCTGGTCAACACGATGCCGGGGCTGGTGCTGGATCCCTTCTCTCGCGGGCCCTTGCTCGGGGCGGGTGCCGGTGGGATGAGCGGCCCCGCCCTTCGTGCTGTCGGTGTTCATGCGGTCTGGAGCGCAGCAAGGCTGACCGAGCTTCCCCTGGTCGGCGTTGGAGGCATAGCTCGCGGGTCGGATGCGGCCCAGTACCTGCTGGCCGGAGCATCGCTGGTCCAGATTGGAACGGCCTCTTTTTGGGACCCTCGCGCCGCAGAACGGGTAGTCAAGGAGCTTGGGGAATTCGTCGCAGGGCAGGGCGTCGCTCGAGTGACGGAGCTGGTGGGAGGGGCCCGCATGCCGGGGTCGGGGGAGGATGGAGTTCGCCGGAAGCCCGACCAGAACCCGAAATTGGAAGGTTGAGGGGACCCTCGGTGGCTGAATTGATCGTCGCGTTGGACCTGCCGGGCGAGCGCCGCGCCCTCGAGCTCGTGGACCGGTTGGGCGACGGCGTCGACTTCTACAAGGTGGGGCTCGAGCTTTTCACCCGGGAAGGGCCGTCGGTCCTCAGGGAGCTCCACACCCGCGGGTGCCGAGTGTTTCTGGATCTGAAGCTTCACGATATCCCCAACACAGTGGCCTCGGCGGCGGTGGCCGCACGGGAGCTGGAGGTGGAGTTGCTCACCGTTCATGCAGCTGGTGGAGCTCGGATGATGGAGGCGGCACGGGAGGCATTGGAAGGATCGGCGACCCGACTCCTCGGTGTTACGGTCCTCACTTCGCTCTCGGCAGGGGAACTCGCAGCGAGTTGGGGCCGTTCGGGGCTTCGCCCCGAGGACGAGGTGGTGCGGCTCGCCGTGCAGGCTCGAGAGTGCGGGGTGGACGGCGTGGTGGCCGCTCCCTCGGAGGTGGGTCCCCTCCGAGCCCGGTTGGGTCCGGGGGCGCTTTTGGTGACCCCGGGTATCAGGCTTTCGGGGGAGGCGACCCACGACCAGGCCCGAGTGGCCACTCCCGGGAGCGCGGTGCGGAGCGGTGCGGACTTCCTCGTGGTCGGTCGAAGCATCACAGAGGCGGATGATCCGCTTCGAGCCCTGGCACGCATACGGGCCGAGATGAACGCCGAGATGAACGAAGAGAAGGAGGGGGAATGATTCGAACCGGAAGCGCGATCGGTGCCACACTGGCCCTGATCGCGATCGTCCTCGCCGTGGCGGCGCCGGACCTGAATGCCGCTTCTCCTTCCTTGCTCGAGCAGAATCCGGCCGGTGATCCCGGAGCCGACGCCGAGTTCGGTGACACGATCCATGTGGCTTCGAGCGAGCTGGAGGCCGCGTCCCTCGCCTTCGCAGCAGCGCTCGCCGGGCGATCGAGGGAGGGGCTCGCAGAATGGATGGGATCCGAGGGTATCCGGCTTCACCTGGAGGGGACGAGCCATGCGGGTCTTTCGGCTCGCCAGGCGGTCGCCTCCCTTCGTGAGTTCCTCCGCGCCTACGACCACAGGAGCACGGTGGTCACACGGGCCGCACCGGTGGAGGATTCCCCGGATCGAGGGTTTGCCGAAGTCCGCTGGTCCGCCCGGGTGTCGGGGACGTCCCAGGAGATCGAGCGTACACTCTTCCTGGGGCTCTACCGGGACTCGGAACGTTGGTGGGTGGACGAGGTACGCCTTCTCCGCTGACGCTTCACGACCTCGTCGCTCCGCTGAAACGTACCCGCGAGAGCTCCGGTTCCCGGGGCTCTCCCATCTCGTCCCTCCAGTCCGCTTCGATCGACCGCATGGGCCTTCGACTCCACAACACCCTCTCTCGCCGATCGGAAGACTTTCACCCCCTCGAAGCAGGGCGGGTGGGCGTCTACGGGTGCGGTCCCACGGTGTACGGTCCTGCCCATATCGGAAACTTCCGGGCCTTCCTCTTCTACGACCTCGTCCATCGCTACCTCGAGTGGAAGGGCTATCAGGTCCGCTTCGTGATGAATTTTACCGATGTCGACGATAAGACCATCCAGGCTGCCCTCGACGACGGGGTGTCCCTGCAGGCGTATACGGACCCGTGGATCGACCGGATCCTCGAGGAGGCCGATGTCCTGGGAATCCGACGCTTCGATCTGCATCCACGGGCGACGGACTACGTGGAGGAGATGCTCGAGCTCGTGCAGCGGCTCCTCGACCGGGGGCTCGCGTATACGACCGAGGATGGCTCGGTCTTCTACGATATCTCCGCCTTTCCGGCTTACGGCCAACTCTCGGGGAGGGACCTGGATCAGGCCAGAACCGGGGAACGGGTTTCTGCGGACGAGTACGGGAAGGATGATGTGCGCGACTTCGCGGTCTGGAAAGGAGTAAAGCAGGAGGACGAGGAGGTGGGCGCGGCCTGGGACGCCCCCTGGGGCCGTGGACGGCCGGGATGGCATCTGGAGTGTTCCGCGATGGCGCTCGCTGAGGTGGGCGAGACGTTGGACCTCCACATCGGAGGGGAGGATCTGATCTTCCCGCACCACGAAGACGAGATCGCCCAGTCCGAGGGAGCCACCGGTCAGCCGTTCGCCCGCTATTGGTTGCACGTCAAGCACCTCCGAGTGGAAGGCCGGAAGATGTCGAAATCGCTCGGCAACTTCATCACCGTTGGCCAGCTTCTCGACGAGGGCGTCTTTCCGGCCGCGATCCGGCACCAGCTCCTCTCCTCCCAGTACCGGAGCGAGTTGAACTTCACCCGGGACGGACTTGAGGCATCGACTCGCGCCGTGAAGAGGCTGTTGGCATTCGAGGACCGGATCCGGGAGCATCCGGTGGCTCCGGATGCCCCGCCGACCTCCCTTCTCGCCCTCTCCGACGAGGCCACCGAGGGCTTCACTCGAGCCATGGACGATGACCTGAACTCGGCAGGGGGCCTGGCCGCGCTCTTCGTCTTCGTGAATCGGGTCAACGCCGTGCTCGACGAAGTTCCGGCACTCGACCCGGGGGAGCGGGATCGAGCCATCCGGGTCCTCGAGTCCCTGGACAGCGTCCTCGGCCTACTCGAGGTGGGGCGTCGCAGCCGCATCGTCGATGCGTCCCTTCGCGAGTGGGTAGAGGAGCGGATCCGGGCTCGGACGAGTGCGAGGGATCGCAAGGATTGGGGTGCCGCCGATACGATCCGGGACGAGTTGGCGGAACGGGGGATCGTGCTCGAGGATGGCGCGGGAGGGACCCGGTGGAAGTGGGAAGAGGACGCCGGTTGACACCCAATATGACGCAGATTACACTTCAAAGCTCTATACTTGACTTGCTGACGTAGCTCAACTGGTAGAGCAGCCGCCTTGTAAGCGGCAGGTTGGGGGTTCGAGTCCCTTCGTCAGCTCCTTCGCCGTGCGCCAGCCCACTTTTTTTCCTTTGTGGGGGGGACCGTGCGGCGAAACGCGTGTGAGGTGGGGTACCGAAGCGGTCAACCGGGGCAGACTGTAAATCTGCTGGCTTATGCCTTCGTAGGTTCGAATCCTAC
>SLFU01000058.1 GCA_007124095.1 Gemmatimonadota bacterium | reverse complement strand
GAACGTGGTGGCCTTCGGAGCCTTCGTGGACGTGGGAGTCCACCAGGACGGCCTGGTCCATATCTCGGAGCTCGCTGAGCGCTACGTGAAGGACCCTCGAGATGTGGTTCGCGTGGGCCAGCGCGTCCAGGTAAGGGTCCTCTCGGTGGAACCGGAGCGAAAGCGAATCGGACTCTCAATGAAGAAAGGGGAAGAGTAGGCCCGACCCCTCACTCCAGCTCCAGAAGACTCATCCCATCCACCGTGATCGTGCCGTACCGAACCAGCCAGTGGAGGTGCGGGCCCGTAACGCGTCCGGTCGCCCCAACCCGGGCGATCACCTGACCCGGCTCGACAATCTCTCCCTCTTCGACCTCGTGTTCGCTCAAGTGCAGATAGCCCGTCACCAAGCCACCTCCGTGATCCAGATAGAGCACGTTGCCGCCCAGGTAGAAAGCGTCGACCAGCGCCACCACCCCTCGAGCAGGTGCCCGGATCGGAGCTCCCACCGCTCCTCTGAAATCCGTCCCCATGTGGCGGCTCGTGACCTGCTCATTGAAGATCCGCCCATGACCGAAACCACTCGTGATCTGACTCTCCCGGGGCGCCACGAACGGAGGCTCCCACATTCGGGGCGTGTCGTGCGATCTTCGCGCCACCGACATTGCCCGAGCCGACTCCTCGTTGATCCGCTCCTGGATCTCCGCGGGTTGGGGACGCCCGAACTCGGGGGCCACGGTAAGCTCCTGCATTCGGTAGTCACCCTCTACGATCGGAACCGGAAGAACCATCGTCTCCGACCCTCCCTCACCGGCCCGGACTTCCAGCCGGAGATCCTCTTCCCCCCGTGTGTCGATCGGGGCTGCGGCAAGCGCGACCAGGGATCCGTCGAGGCCGGGCTCAAAGTGGAGCCTCTCGTCCGCGAAGACACCGGTCACCTGGTCGACGGAACCGGCGTCCGGGGTCACCGTTACGCGGAAAAGCGTGCCCTGCGGGACAGAGGCGGGTTGCCAGGTGACGGTCACCTCGGTCGCGGATCCGGTTACGATCTCGGCCGAGGGAGCGGTCTGAATGGCCGCAGCCGACTGGGCGGTTGCGAGGAGGAGGGTCAGGGCGATGAAGGAGGTGAGGGGAGTGGGGGACATCGTCTCGTTCAGACATCCTCCCACTCCTGAGGCGGTGTGGGCGGTCGAGTTCATCTTGAGTAGCCGCTCGTTCATCCGGTGTGAGTGCCGGGAGCCGGGGGCGCAATATCCCAGCAACGCGCTTATCGGATTCTACCGTCGAAACCCGACGCCCGTTCCGGGCCGTCCGATCGAATGGTACCGCCTGCGGCGGCCTCGCCGAGCCTGCGCCGCAGGCACAGCGCACCTCAGCCCCCACTCCGCGATTCATCGTTGCGGCACTTTGAAAGGTGCCTCGCAGTTCACCTCGCTCGACCCGAACTACCCGTGGTACTCCGGTCGAAAGGGTGAAAGGGTATTCGCCCTGCAAACACTGGGGATTCCTCAAATTCCAGGCATTCAGGCACAGAGTTTGCCATATCACCGGGCATAGATTCGGTGTCCACTTTTCATTCATCACCCTGGAACGCCCCGCCGATCGGCCCGCCCCTCTCGAGTTGCTGGAAAGCCGCAGCTCCGAGCATGGGCGGGCCATCCGGACCATCCACAGAGGGAGCTCGATGCACAACAATCGGCACGGGCTCACCCTGATCGAGCTCCTGGTAGTGGTCATCCTTCTCGGGATCCTGGCGTCGGTCGCGATCTCGAGCTTCGGACACACGGCGGAGCGAGCGTACGATTCTACGGCCCTCTCGGACCTCCGAAGTGTCACTTCGGCCATCGAAAGGTTCTACATCCAACACGAGCGCTATCCGGAGCATCTGGAGGAATTGGAGTTTACCCCCTCGAGCGGGGTACACGTCACGCAGTTCAGCCTCGGGACCCAGGCCGGCACCGAGTCCGTCCACATCCACGTGGAGCACGAGGGGTCCGACCACTACTTCCACGCCCGCTTCCCCACCGAGCCCGGCTTCGAACGGCGAGAGAATTGATCGGCCGCCGAGGAGGGAGACAGAGGTTTCCTCCCTTGACTCCCCCTTCTCCACCCCCGTTTGCGTTATCTTGAGGGCTGCACGAAACGAAAGGTCCGGGAGATTCCCGGGCGCAAGACCGAAGGTTCGATAATTGGCGGGGACCTGAGCCATGGCCGGGTCCCCTTTTTACTTGCCCTTGTCCATCTCTCGGTCACCAACAACCTGAACAGGAGCAGTCCGCGACAGCGGGCCTGCGTGATCGATATGACAAGCCAAGAGAAACGTCCCGGCTACTTGGAGGGCTCCTCCAACGGGAATTCGTCCAACGGAGGAAGGACTGGAGGAGCGCCTTCGAACGGGAAATCAAACCACGGAAGCCCAGCCAACTTCGAATCGCTCGGGCTCAGTCCCGAGCTCTTGAAAGGGGTTGAAGGGATGGGCTTCACCGAACCGACGCCCATTCAGGAACAGGCGATCCCGGCCGGACTCGAGGGCCGCGACCTCCTCGGCACCGCGATGACGGGGAGCGGGAAAACCGCAGCCTTCCTCCTTCCGATTCTCCAGCGGCTGCAAGACCGTCCGCGGGGCGTGACCCGGGCCCTGATCCTCACTCCCACCCGGGAGTTGGCGGCACAGATCGACGAGGAACGCAAAGCCCTCTCCCGGTACACGGAGCTGACCGGCGCTGCCGTTTTCGGAGGAGTTTCGATCCGCCCGCAGGAGCAAGCATTTCGGAAGGGAGTGGACATCCTGGTGGCCACCCCCGGGCGGCTCCTCGACCACTTCCAGTACGACTATGCGCGGCTCGATGGGATCGAGGTCCTGGTGCTCGACGAGGCGGATCGGATGCTCGACATGGGGTTTCTCCCGGACATCCGGAGGGTTCTCCGCCACCTCCCGAAGGGCGCTCGCCAGACGCTCCTCTTCTCGGCCACGATGCCGAAACCGATCGTCGACCTCTCACGGGAGTTGCTCACCGATGCCGTGGCCATCGGGGTGAAGCGGGAGCAGAAGCCCGCCACCGGAATCGAGCAGGCCCTCTTCCCCGTTCCCGCCCGACGCAAGCCCGACCTTCTGATCGAGCTTCTCCGCCGTAACGAGGTGGGGAACGTAATTGCCTTCTGTCGGACGAAGCACCGCGCGAACCGACTCTTTCAGAAGCTCGAGAAGGCCGGGATCCCCACAGCTCGGATCCACGGCAACCGGAGCCAGAACCAACGAACCAAGGCGCTAGAAGGGTTTCGCGACGGGCGCTTTCGAGTCCTCGCGGCGACCGACATCGTGGCCCGCGGCATCGATGTGGAAGCCCTGGACCACGTCGTGAACTTCGACGTGCCCAATGTGGCCGAGGACTACATTCACCGGGTCGGCCGCACCGCTCGTGCCGGTGCCACCGGGGAAGCCTACACCTTCGTCTCCCCCGAGGAGGAAGGAGATCTGCGGTCCATTGAGCGCACGGTGGGACGGAAGCTCCCCCGGAGGACCCTCGAGGACTTCGACTACCGCGCCGAGGAGGCGGAGCGCTTCGAGGTTCCAGTGGGAGAACGGGTCGCCAAGCTCAAGGCCCGCCGTAAAGAGGAGAGAGCCCGGGCCCGGGCCAAGAAGGACCGTAGCCGCTGACCGCAGGGCCGACCGCCCCCCAGCGACCCGCGTGTTGCCCGGAACCTCCCCCTCCCGGGCCGGATAGTAAAGCTCGGCAGGGCCCCAAGTCGCGGTGCGGCGAACGATAGCGATGGGAGGATCTCGAGGATGCTGCCCCGATCGTACGAGGTGATCATCGTGGGCGCCGGGCCTGCCGGATCGGCCACAGCCCTCTTCCTCCTCCATCACCGTCCCGACCTCGCGGGACGAATCCTCCTCCTCGAGCGCAGGCGCTTTCCGAGGGAGAAGTTCTGCGCCGGAGCGCTGGGGGGACGAGCCGACCGGATCCTGGGAGGGATCGGCGTCCGGGTGGAGGTGCCGTCGGTTCCGATCGACGGGCTCGCCCTCAGCCTTCCCGACGGTCGCGTCGAACGGTCCCCGGGCCAGATAGGACGGGTCATCCGCCGACGCGAGTTCGACCACGCCCTTGCGCAGGCCGCCCGTGAGCGGGGCGCGGTTCTGCGCGAAGGCCTGGGGCTCACGGATTTCCGGGTCGACTCGGGGGGAGTGGAGGTCACCACCGGGGAGGCCTCCTTCCGGGCTCGCGCCCTCGTGGGGGCCGACGGAGTGGGCAGCACGGTCCGGCGAAAGCTGGGCATCCCCTTCGGAAGACTGAAGGCCTCGGTCGTCGAGGTGGACACCGAGCCGCTCCCCTCCGATTCCCCGCATCACCTCCTTCACTTCGATGTGACCGATCGGGCCTATCAGGGCTACGCCTGGGACTTTCCCACTCCCCTCCAGGGCCGACTCATGGTATCGAGGGGGGTCTACCTCCTGAGCTACGACGGGAGCACGGTACCCGGGGTGGCCGACCTCCTCACACGCCGCCTCGCGCACCAGGGACTCCAGATCCAGGACTACCGGGTCAAGCGGATGGCCGAGCGTGGCATCGAGCTTCACCGCCCGGTCGCGCGTCCCCGCATCCTCCTCGTGGGTGAGGCCGCCGGGATCGATCCTATCACCGGTGAAGGGATCGCTCAGGCCGTCCAGTATGGCGCGGTGGCCGGGGAGTACCTCGCCAGGCGGATCCGCGCGGACAAGCTCTCGTTCCGGGACTGGAGGCTCCGGCTCGCCCAGTCCGTCCTGGGAAGGGACCTCGCCTTCCGCCGGATCCTCGCACAGGGATGCTACCGGTGGGGCCGCCATCCCTTCGAGCGGCTCTTCCTGGATCGTCCTGAAGCCCTCGAGTTCGGCGCTGCGATCTTCGCCGGAACGGTGCGGCCCTGGCGGAAGTGGGCCACCCGGCTTCTTCCCCCTGACCCCATCCTTCGCTAAGGCTCGACGCTAGCGCTCGACACTCGGTTTCGCCGCCCTGTGTGCTCAGACCTGTGTGCTCCTCGGACCTGTGTGCTCGGCGATAGGAGGCGCCCGCAGTGGAGGGGAGACCAACGGGGATGGATGGGAATCCCGGGCAGGGAGTCGGGAAGCTACCGGGAACGCTCTCGGGCGATGGCGCAGTCGGCGCCAGGGGGGGGTCTGGACCCTTCGCCGGCCGCCGTCAGCCCCCTGTGGGCCCCGGCTGTGGCGCTCGCCTCTCTTCCTCCCGGGCGATCCGAAAGATCGTTGCCGCAATGCCACCCACGAAGCTGATGGCCACCCCTCCGAGAAGAACCAGACCCCACCACCCGGCTCCGAGCCCCTCCTGGGCCGAAACAATGTGCTCGGCGCTGAGGCCGGGACCGGTCACGAGGAGACCCACTACCGCACCAATCGCGGCACGAGCTGACGAGCGGAGGAGCGCCACCTCACCCCCCCAGAATCGCCCGGCGAACATCTGCGATGTGCCCGCTCTCGGCGGCGAAGAAGGCCACCATCAGGAGAATGAAGACCACTGGGGAGATAATCGCGTACACCAGGCTCGACCGCTCCCACTTGAGGTGCATGAAGTAGGTCACGATCAAGGTCGACTTCAGAAGCGCGAACAGGGTGATCAGGGTCCACTTGATCCAGTTCAGGCTCGGATCGAACGCGATGATGTCCACCACGTAGGAAGCGATGCTGAGCACGAAGAGCCAGCCCCAGACCTTGAAGTAGACGCCAAGGGGATGGACCTGATGTTCCTGTGCCACCGTATCCGCCGTCGTCGTATGTGCCATGGTCCCTCGACCCCTAAATCAGGTAGAAGAAGGCGAAAATGAAGACCCACACCAGGTCAACGAAGTGCCAGTAGAGGCCCACGATCTCCACGCCCTCGTAGTTTCCTTCTCGCTCATATCCCCCCGTCTTCACCTTACGGGTTACCCAGAGAAGATAGAGCACCCCTCCGGTCACGTGGAGTCCGTGAAATCCGGTAAGCATGAAGAAGGCGCTTCCGAACTGGGGAATGCCGAACGGATTCTCCCAGGGTCGGACTCCGTATCCGATCAGCTCGATCCACTCAAAGACCTGCATTCCGAGAAAGGTCGCACCGAGGAGCGCCGTGGCGAGAATCAGCTTGTACGCCTTGTCCTTGTTGCCCTGATAGGCGTAGTTCACCGCCAAGGCCATCGTCCCCGAACTGCTGATGAGGATGAAGGTCATGATGGCGATCAAGAGGAGGGGAATATCGGCGCCGAACAATTGCAGCGCGAAGATCTCCCCGGTATCCGGCCAGGCTCCGGGAGCCGCGATCCGAGCTGCGGCGTACGCAGCGATGAAGGCGCCGAAGACGAAGGCATCGCTGACGATGAAGAACCACATCATCGCCTTGCCCCAACTCACCTTGAACATGCGGCCATCGGAGCTCAGGTCGGCGATGGCGCCTCGCCAGCCGGTCAGCTGCATCGATTCCGCCGCGGTCCTATCGATTTGAGTGGACTCCATCATCCCTTACCGTTCGACGTCCCAGTTTGTCCGTTCAGCCCGTCAGGTGACGAGCATCAACCCGAAGAGGCCCAACCAGACCACCAACAAGAAATGCCAATAGATCCCCGTCAACTCGATCGCCAACACCCCCGACGAGGCACTCCGCGTCGCCCCGAGCTTCCGCACCACCCATCCCAAAGCCACCAGGCCACCCACGATATGTAGCCCATGGAAGGCCGTGATCAAGTAGAAAAAGCTGCTTGCGGGGGTCGTCGCCACATTGAGGCCGGCCGCCTGCAGCTCCTTCCAGGCGAACCACTGGCCCACGAGAAAAGCCGTCCCCAAGACCAAGGCCAGAATCGTGGGTGCCCTCGCGGCCGACGGTCCAACACTTTTCGACCTCCTCCATCCGACCACCAGCGCCGCGCTGGTGCCCACCAGCACCGCAGTATTGATCCAGAGCAGGGGCATGTCGATCAGAGGAATCGAGACCCAGCCTCCCAGCCCCATCCGGACGATGTAGGCGCTCGCCAGGGCGGAGAAGATAATGCTCATCGAGCCGAGAGCGAGAAACAAGCCGACCTTTCCAGCCGGAGTGGAGAGCCCCACTTCCCGACCCTCGAAGTCGCCGTCCCCGAACCCCCTCCCACCTCCGTTGGAACCGTTCGTGGGCGGGGGTCGCCCTTCCTGTGTCGAAGGGGGCGACGGCTCTGCGGTTCCCAGGCGTCCGCCGAGTGGAACCTGGGTCGTCTCGCTACCGTCCAACTCGGCGTGCGGGAGGATACGCGCCATGGCGCCTCAGCTCCCCCCGCCGTGCAAGCCCGCCGCCCCGGCCCCGTTTCCGCCGGCGCCCTTCCCATTCCCGTCCCCTGCCGCCACGAGCGGGACATTCTGCGGGATGAAATCCTCCTCATGGCCCGCCGGGGAGTAACTGAAAGCCCAACGGTGCACGACCGGAAGGGTCGGACCCCAGTTCCCATGCTTGGCCGGAACGTCCGGGGTCTGCCACTCGAGGGTGACCGCCTTCCAAGGGTTCCGCGGGGCCTTCTTCCCTGCCACAAGGCTCCACGCCATGTTGATCAACACCAACGCCTGGGCGAACCCTGCGATCAGGGCGCCAATCGTGATGATGACGTTCAGGGTATCGACGGAGTCAGGAAGAAAGCCCACCGAGGCAAAGTTGAAGTAGCGGCGGGGCAGCCCCAGGATCCCCAGGTGGTGCATGGGGAAGAAGACGAGGTAGGAGCCCAGGAAGGTGAGCCAGAAGTGCGCTTTCCCAAGCATCGGGTTCATCAGCTTACCCGTGACCAGGGGCCACCAGTGATAGAGCCCCGCGAAGATGCCCAGGATCGCCGCCACCCCCATCACCATGTGAAAGTGGCCCACGACGAAGTAGGTCTCGTGGAGGGGCAGGTCGACCACCACGTTCCCCAAGAAGAGGCCGGTGAGACCCCCGATCAGGAACGTGCTCAGGAAGCCGATGCAGAAGAGCATGGGAACCGTGAGATGGATGTTCCCTTTCCAGAGGGTCAGCATCCAGTTGTATATCTTGATCGCCGAGGGCAACGCAATGATCAATGTGGTCGTGGCGAAGAAGAACCCGAAGAAGGGGTTCATTCCGCTGGCGAACATGTGGTGTGCCCAGACCCCGAACCCGATGACCCCGATGAAGGCCATCGCGTAGACCATCATGTTGTAGCCGAAGATGGGCTTACGCGCGTGGTTCGCCAGCACATCGGAGATGATCCCGAAGACCGGGAGAATCACGATGTATACCTCGGGGTGACCGAAATACCAGAACAGGTGCTGGAAGAGGATCGGGCTGCCCCCGTCGTAGGGGAGGTTTCCAGGAATCCCCGGGAGCGCCGGCATGAAGAAGCTCGTCTGGACGACCTTGTCCAGGGCCAGCATCACCCCACCCACGAAGAGCGCGGGGAAGGCGAAGAGAGCGATCACCGATGCCAGGAAGATCCCCCAGATGGTGAGGGGCATCCGCATCAGGGTCATTCCCTTCGTGCGCATCTGAAGGACGGTCGTGACGTAGTTCAAGCCTCCCATGGTGGCCGCGACGATGAAGATCACCAGCGACACCAACATGACTACGATCCCGGTATCCGCTCCGGGAGTCCCCGGAGAGAGAATCGACTGCGGCGGGTAGAGCGTCCACCCGGCACCGGTCGGTCCCCCTGGTACGAAGAAGCCGGAAAGCAGCACCACGACCGAGAGGAAGTAGAACCAGTAGCTCAGCATGTTCAGGAAGGGGAACGCCATGTCCCTCGCCCCGAGCATGAGGGGGATCAGGTAGTTTCCAAAGCCCCCTAGCAGGATCGCAGTGAGAAGATAAATCACCATGATCATGCCGTGCTGGGTCATGAACTGGTAGTAATTGTTCAGACCGATAAAATCGAAGGTCCCCGGATAAGCCAATTGGAGCCTCATCATCCAGGACAGCACCATCCCGAAGATCCCCACCAGGGCAGCGGTGATGAAATACTGAATGCCGATGATCTTGTGGTCCTGGCTAAAGACCCACTTCGTCCAGAAGCTCTGCGGCTCGTGGTGGTCTACATCGTGCTGAGTGGCCATCTGAGCGTTTCGGCTCCTCTTGCAGGTGTCGGCTCTACCTTTGACTCGAGCCGTCTCTTCGATTCGCGTTCCTAGTGCCGCCTCGGGTGTTCCGGGCGGCTAAACCTCGTCCTCGGCTTCGTCCGCCTATTCCTCCGCTTCGTCCATCACCGGCTCGTCCACGAGCCCCATCATCTCTCCGACGGTCACTTGCTGGTCGAGCCAATCTTCGTATTCATCCCGTTCCACCACGCGGACACCGCCCACCATCCCATGATGGGCAATTCCGCAGAATTCGGTGCAGAGCGCTTCGTAGTCCCCGACCCGAGTGGGGGTGAACCACATTTCGTTGACCATTCCAGGCATCGCGGCCTGCTTCACTCGAAATTGGGGGACGAAGAAGATGTGGATGACATCCCGCGACCGAAGGCGAAGCAGGATCGGCTCACCGACCGGCAACACCAAGGGGCCGCCCGGCACCCATCGGTCGTCCAAGACGGCTGGATCTTCGGGGTCCACGCCCATCGAGTTGCCTGGGCCAAAGAGGTCGTTGCGGGAGGCGCCCAGGGCCCCGTCCTCGCCCCCATAGCGGAAGTTCCAGGCCCACTGCTCACCGACCACCTCGATGACGATGGGGTCGTCGGGGGGTGACACGACCTGCCCGTAGACGAACAATCCCGGTGCGAGCAGGATCACGATCAGCACGGTGGTCATCCCGATCAGGCTCCACTCGAGCCGGGGGTTGTGGTGCTCGTCCGAGGCGCGGTGTCCGTTGTCGCTCCGGAACCGGTAGACCATGTAGGCGAGGATCAAGTTGATGATGATGAAGGCGATCCCGGTGATGATCGTGGTCGCCAGCAACATCGAGTCGATCCCGCCCCAATCGGCCGCCTGGGGAGTCAGCCACCACTCGCCGCTCACCGTTACGCCCACGGCGGCCAGCACGATCACGATGAGTAGGCCCGCCACCAAAGCTGCCTGCATCTGGAACAGTCCGGGTATCTGGGTGGAACTGATAGTACGGTCCGGGAGCCCCCGGGTTTTTTGCCGCCGGAAGGTTAATAGAGCGAGCCGGGCCCCGCAACAGGTGCCCCGGTGGAAGTAGAGGCCGGCGGGATCAGCACGCGCCTTTCCGAAGCTGGCACCCCTTCCGGGGCAAGCAGGCCGGGGCAAGCAGGGGCAGGCTGGCAGAGGCGAGCTGGAATCCGGCGCGCCCGATTGTTGATATGATCATCCGAAAATGGTTAGCTTCGGGCCGATCGCTTCGCCAATCCAGTTTGGCTTTGGCCGACCCAGCTTATCCGATCCGGTCGCAGGTCGCTCTAGAGACTCCAACCGTGCTGATGAATACGAGGTCTTGGACATGAGGCAGGTCGAAGGACGAAGCTGGCCGACCGGGGTCTTTTTCTTATGGACCTTGGTGCTCGCCGTCGGAGGCACAGGTATCCTCGTCTCGTGTCAGGGCGGGGGATCAGGGGGTGAGCCGGAAGCGGCAAGAACCACCGCCCTCGCGGCCACCTGTGCTTCGTGTCACGGCACGGAAGGACGGAGTGTGGCTCCTGAGGCAACGTCGCTCGCCGGGCTCTCGGAGGATTTTCTCCTGGAGCGGCTCGAGCGGTTCCGCGAGGACGAAGAGTCGACGGTGATGCATGAGCTCATGAAGGGCTACACAAACGAGGAGATCGCGCTGGTTTCGGCGTACTTCGCGGCCCAGGCACCCGAGGGAGACCCACGGTGAGGACGAGCATCGACCGAAGGACGTTCCTGAAGGCAGTTGGCTCAACTGCAGCGCTGGCGCCCCTCGCGGCACTCGGCGGTTGCGGGATCCCACGTGCCCGGGTGGTCGTCATCGGTGGGGGCTTCGGAGGAGCCACCGCGGCCCGCTACCTACGGATGTGGGATCCGGGGATCCAGGTCACCCTCGTGGAGCGTGGACGGACTTTCCGCTCCTGCCCGATGTCTAACCTCGTGCTCACCGGTCACCGGCAGAGCCATCAGCTGGAGCACGGATACGAAGCGCTCGAGCGGCTTGGGGTCACGTTGGTGCACGACGACGCGATGGCGGTCTATCCGGAGAGCGGGTCGGGCCAGGGGCTCGTGCGGCTTGCCGGCGGCGGTGACCTCGAATACGACCGTTTGATCGTCTCGCCCGGAATCGACTTCGTCTTCGACGATATCGTGGGTTGTGAGGCGGCGATCGAAGCCGGTCAGGTGTTTCACGCGTGGCGCCCCGGCCCGCAAACGGTCGGGCTGCGCGATCAACTGGAGGCTATGGAGGACGGTGGAGTGTACGTCCTCACCATTCCCCCCATGCCTTACCGGTGCCCTCCAGGGCCCTATGAACGGGCCAGCCTCGTGGCCGACTACTTCCAGCGAGCCAAGCCTCGATCCCGGGTCCTGGTATTCGATGCGAATCCGGACTTGGTCTCGAAGGGGGAGCTTTTCAGAACAACCTGGGAGGAGCGCTATTCGGACATCCTCGAGTACATCCCCGATACGGGTCCCGGCCGCATCGATGGCTCGAGCCTGACGGTGGACATCGACGGGGAGGCCGTGCAGGCCGACGTCCTGAACGTCATTCCTCCGCAGCGCGCTGGAGAGATCGCTTCCCGGGCGGGACTCCTGACCGAGAACGGCCGCTGGTGTGGAGTGGACTGGAGGACCTGCGAGTCTCTTGCGGTACCCAACATCCATGTGTTGGGGGACGCTACCGCGTCGGCGCCCGGGATGCCCAAGTCTGGTCACATGGCAAACGCCCAGGCGAAGGTCTGTGCGTCTGCGGTGGTGGCCCTCCTCAACGGGCGATCCCCAGATCCGGAGCCCATTCTCACCAATACCTGCTACAGCTTTGTCTCGGGGTTGGAGGCGATGCACGTGGCCTCCGTGCATCGGTGGGATCGGGAGCGCACCACGGTGACCCCGGTCCCCGAGGCGGCCGGCCTCTCGGTGGCGCCCAGCGAAGACGAGGCCATCCATGCCTGGTCCTGGGCCCGGAACATCTGGGGGGACTCGGTCGGCTGACTGCGGTTCACCCTTCCTCGATCCGCGCGAGCGTCGCCCGCTTCACTTCCACCGCGTCGGCCATCTGCCGCAGAGTCGTCTGCTGGAGATACGACTTGATCAACCCCCGAATCGGCTTCCACGAGTCATGGAGGGGACAGGGCATCGTATCGGAGCAGGCCCCCAGTCCGACGGCGCAGTCCTCCAACTGCGCAATGCCGTCAATCGTCTCCTTGAGATCGTAGAGCGTGAGCTCGTCGGGCGACACGGTGAGGGAATACCCCCCAGCCGGCCCTCGAGCCGACCGGAGGAACCCCGCGGAAACCAGGCGCTGGAGGATCGAAGAAAGGAAGGGCGCGGGGATCCCCTCCGCATCCGCGATGTCGCGGAGCTTCACCAACTCGGCGTCCGAGTGGGTCGCCAGATAGGTGGTCGCCCGAATCGCATACTCGCATGCGGAAGAATAGATCATCCACATTCCCCTTGTCAGCAGGAAGATCTGCGCATTGAATCGACCCAACTTGAGCCGTCCACAGGGGAGGGTCAACTGCCGTCCGGTGCACCCGCCCCCGCCCTCTCCGACCGCAGCCGAGCTCCATAGCCGAGCCGCCGCCCGGATCGGAGATCCGGACGGCGGTCGACCTGCTTCCTGCCGAGGCAATTTCCGGGTTCACCCCCGTTACGGCATCGATACCTGCACGTAGAGGCCGACGGTGGAGCCGACCAGGTCCCGGTAGTCTTTGTCCAGCGGTACGCGCAGGGAGATGCCGGGGCGGATGAAGCCACGGACGGAGGCATCGGCACTCAGACCGAGCTGATGCAAGCTGTTGTCGCTGAACTTGCCCTCACTCTCCGATGCGTTCCATCGACCCGAGACTCCGGCACCCATCCGGGCGATTCCGATTGGATAGGTTCCGGTGACCCCATAGTCGACGAAGGTCGTGGTCTCATCCAGCTCCTCGTCATCCCCCGTATAGAACATGGTCACGATCCCACCCCGGGCACGCACGGTCGCGCCCTCCCCCACCGGGAGGGTCTCCCGGAAGCTTACCGCTCCCGAAAGGGGAACCACATCCTCCAGGAAGGCCTCGCTTCGAAGGGGATCGGCCAGCACGCCCACGACATCACCGAAGCTGTCCTCGTCGGCGGTCGTCATTGGAATGCGTGCACCCAGCTCCAGGGTGACCCGATCCGAGTGCGCGAACTCCATGCCCAGATATGGATTGCCGAAAACGGTACTTCCATCGCCTTCCGGGAGACCGGCGATGTCCAGCTTCCCGTAAGCGAAGGGCGCTTCAGCCACACCGGAGATCCGGGATGTCACGGGATGTCGGCCCGACAGGAACCAGGCCGAGGAGGGTGTGGTCACCTCCAGTGGGCTCTTGATGTTTGGGTGGCTCGCTTCCAGCCAGATTCCCCTCTCAGGAGTGCTGGGCATGAGGTAGCTCTGCGCGCCGGCATGCTGCACTCCCACGGTGGACACGGCGAGGAGGGCCACGGCGAAGGTCGACCCGATCCTGTTCATGATGCTCACCTGATTCCTTTGCTTTGGATGACGAACCGGCATTCCCCGGTCCCGGACGGACACCGCCATTTCCGGTGTCACCGGGAGGCGTCCGCTTTCCCGCCTCCCTGTGAAGGGAATGATCGCCGGAGCCGCTTACCGATCGATTAACACGAAACGGTCATCCGCTTATGGGGCCGGTACAAAGCCGGGAGGTAGCTTTTTCTCATGAAAGCGCGTACCCGCCTCCCCGGACACCTTCGATGGCAGACGTAGATGAGACCGAGACCCGGTCGATGCTCCATCCGGCCCCGTTCGTCAGCGAGGCCGCCCTCCGAAGCGGAGGCGTGGAAACCCGGTACCATCGCGCCGGCCGGGGCCGCACCGTCCTCCTTCTGGCCGAGGGTTCCTTCCCCTCGGCGCCGGCAGACCGGCTCTTCGAAGGGCTGTCCCGTTCATTTCGGGTCATTCGCCCCGGCATGCAGAGTGGGAGGCGGACGCCACCCGGCGTGCCGGCCGACCCCACCCCGACTACCACCTGGATTCGCGAGATCATCGACGGCCTCGGCCTCGGACGTTGCGCTCTCGTCGCAGAGGGGACCCCTTCCCTCTCCGCAGCGTGGCTGGCCTTCACGGATCCGGCCCGTGTGTCGCACCTCGTCCTTTGCGTTCCCGAGCCGCCGGATCCGCCACCCTCCGTCGGATCGATCTCCGATCTCCTCACGGGATCCGGGCGGCCGGTGATGCTGACTCGATCGGACCCGGAGCTGAAGCAGATCGTGGAGTTTCTCCTCCGGGCCCCGACCTGATTGACACCCGGGAACTCCCGTGGTGATATTGACCGATCCTGCTCCACTCCGGCCCACCGGTCCTTTGCCGGGTGGGATCCGCCGGGCGTTTTCAATGCTCCTCGATACGCGGGGATCGCCGTGGCCCGGGCCCCTTCATCTTCGCGCTCCTCCTCCCCCTCCCGGGGCAACGCGCTCCCCCCTGCCCCGCTGACCAGCCTGGTCGGTCGAGAGGAAGAGATCCGTGGAGTAAGCTCCCTCCTGCGACAGACTCGACTCGTGTCGCTGACCGGAGCAGGCGGAAGCGGAAAGACCCGGGTCGCGCAGGAGGTGGCCTCCCGGATGGCGGCCGGCTTTCCTGACGGTGTGGCCTGGGTCGACCTCGCCTCCCTCTCGTCTCCTGCCCTGCTCCCCCAGCGAGTGGAGTCCGCCGTAGGAGCCCTTCACGAGGAGCAGAGGGGCTCCCACGAGGCACTCGTCTCCACACTTGCCCAACGGTCGATGCTTCTCGTGCTGGACAGCTGTGAGCATCTCGTGGAGGCGTGCGCGAGCCTGGCCGAGGAACTGCTCCTCGGGTGCCCGGACCTCCGGATCCTGCTCACGACTCGCGAAGCGCTGGGATTGTCGGGGGAGCACGCGTGGCATCTCCCCCCCCTCTCCCTCCCGACCGAGCCGCCCCCTTCGGTAGAGGCGCTGCTCGCCTCGGAATCAGCCCGGCTCTTCGTGGACCGAGCCCGCGCAGCCCGCGCCGACTTCACCGTCTCGATGGACAACGCGGAGGCGATTGCCAGGATTTGCAAGCGGCTCGACGGGATTCCATTGGCGATCGAGCTCGCGGCGGCCCGGATCCGGGCGCTCTCCCCGGGGCAGATCTCGGATCGGCTGGATCACGCCTTTCGCCTTCTCTCCGAAGGGAGCCGCTCGGCACCCCCTCGACACCGCACCCTCCGGGCGGCCATCGACTGGAGCTACGATCTCCTGTCCGAGGAGGACAAGGTGTTCCTTCCCCGCCTGTCCGTCTTCCGGGGGGCGTTTCCGCTCAGCGCCGTCGAGGCCGTCTCCGGTCCCGACGCCGACCCCTTTGAGGTGTTCGATCGGATCTCTCGCCTGGTGGACCGGTCCCTCGTCCTGGCCCGAGAAGAAAGGGGCTCCGTCCGCTATCAGCTCCTCGAGACGGTGCGGCAGTACGCGGAGGAGAAGCTGGGAGAGGGCGCCGACAGGGAAACGCTGGAGGAGCGGCACGCCCGCTTTTTCCTTTCCGTAGCTCAGGAGGCAGAGGCATTCCTCACCTCCTTACGACGGCGTGAGTGGGTGGATCGCCTCAGTCGCGACCTGGACAACATCCGCCATGCGCTCGCCTGGAGCGATCGCCATCACCCCCGGCTGAACGTCGAGCTTGCTGCGGCACTTTCCTGGTTCTGGCTCTCCTCCCGGCACTGGTGGGAAGGGCGTCGCTGGGCCGCGGCCGCCCTGGCGCACACGGAGAAGGGGGAACGCTCCCCGGAGCGGGCCCGCCTGCTTTTCAGCTCGGGCGTGCTCACTTGCCTCCAGGGGAGGCCTGAGGCCGCTCGACCCCGACTCCAGGAGAGCGCGGCGATTTCGGAGGGGTGCGGAGACGAGCGACTGCGCGCCTACGCCCTGGCCTATCTGGGGCTGGCGCTGTCCCTGGAGGGTCACCCTGACGCCGGCACACACCTGGACTCTGCACTCGGCTTCTTCCGTCGGACCGACGACCCACATGGCCTCCGACTGTCGCTCCTCCTGACAGCCAATCTGGCGGTCGCGCAGGGACGACTCGACGAGGCGGAGTCGCTCGGGAGGGAAGCGGTCGGCGTGGCTCGGGGATTCGGGGCAGACCGGGAGCTCGCCGTGACCCTGCAAACCCTCTCCGTGGTCGCCCTGGAGCTCGGGGAGTTGGATCGAGCGATGGGCCTCGCTCGGGAGTCGCTCGAGACGCTCCGTCACGACCCCTCGGATCTCTTCTCAGCCCGGGGACTCGAAATCTTTGCAGCGATCGGCTTGCGCCGCAAGCAATGGGAGGCCTCGGTTCCCTTGGCGGGTACCGCCGATGCCGTGCGCACCACCCTGGACGCCGTACCCTTCGGGCTGGATCGCGAGCGTCTGGAGCCGCTCTTGCTCAGGGCGAGAGGCGAGCTGGGCATTCAACCCTTCGAGCGCCTCTGGGCTCAGGGGCGGGACATGTCGCTCGACCGGGCCGTGGATCTCGTGCTTCATGAGACGGTGCCGGAGGACAAGCTCCTTCCAGATCCGGGGTCGGCCCCGACCCCCATTCTGCGGGTCCTCGCACTCGGTCCCCTCGAGATCTACCGGGAAGGAGTCCTCCTCGACGTCGAGGCCTGGCGTCTGCAGAAATCCCGCGAGCTCCTCGTCCACCTCCTCTGCTACCCCAACGGCCGGACCAGGGAACAGATCGGGACCGCCTTCTGGCCCAACCACTCACCCACGCAGGTCAAGAATAGCTTTCACGTGACCCTCCACCATCTTCGAAAGGCGCTGGGAGGTGCCGATCGCGTAGTCATCGAGGGCGATAGGTACCGGGTCAATCCCGACCTGCAACCGGAGTTCGATGTCCACAAGTTCGAACGAGATGCGAAGGCGGCGCTCCTCCAGTCCCAGGAGGAGACCAGTGAGCCAACTCCTCTTCGGACCGTCCTTTCTTTATACAGGGGCGAGTTTCTGGAGGAGGAGGGGGCAGGCGACTGGCACCTCGAGCATCGAGACCGGCTTCGCTTGCTCCATCTGGACGGACTTGTTGCCCTGTCGAGAATCCTGATGAGGATCGAGGCTTACCTCGAAGCACAGGAGGTGTTGATGGCCGCTATCCGCGCCGATCAATTCCGAGAAGAGGCCCATCGCAACCTCATCACCTGCTACGCCCGAACCGATCGCCGAGCGGAGGCCCTGCGCCACTTCGATCACCTCGCGCACTTCCTTCGGGAAGAAGTGGACTCGCCCCCCGAGCCCACCACGGTCGAGTTGGTCGAACGGATTCGGGCTGGGGGGAGCGTGTGACCCGACTCGACACCCTACGCATGGGCGAACTACGCATGGGGGAACTGTGCGTAGGCGCACTATGCATGGGCACACTGTGCATAGGCGGACTGTGCATGGGCGGACTGTGCGATGGGCGCAGCGGCGAACGCGATGGTCCGGTGGACGGATCTCCCCGGAGCAGTCTACCTTAACCGAGCCAACACGGTCACTTCCACCCCCGTTTCGGATTCCACACCCATGGGCCTACTTCTCTTCTTTCTCGTCGTGGTCCTCATCGCCACCTTTGGCTTCTGGGACACACTCGCAGCCCTCATGGGCGCCGCGTTGCTGGTGGTCCTCATCGTCCTCCTCGGAGTGGGCGCCGCAGCGGTCGCCGGAATCCTCGCCCTGAGGCGACTTGGAGGGGGATGACTCAGGGGGCAGGACTCGCGGGCCACCCCCGCGCCTCAGAAGGCACCTTCCATGTTCGCGGAGGTCCCCCAATGACCTCGGCGCCCTCCGAGCCTACCGGCCGGACCCGTCTTACGGCCCACCGAATGTGAGTCCGACGGTGAGGACCACCTCCTCGGCTCCCCCGATGACGGCGCGCAATTCGGCAAAGGGTCTCGCCCGTCCGCCGAGAACGCCTTCACGCGGGTACGCCACCCCGCCCAGCACATTCATCCCGAACAACGTGTCGGTATCGGTGGTCGGATCCGAGCCATCGTCAAAGGAGATGAACGAGGCATTCAACCCCACTCCCACCGTCGTGATGAAGGCCGGCGAAAGGGGCACCGCGAGGCGCACGTTGGCGTTGGTCTGGATCCAGCTATCCGTGCCGGACGGCGTCGAATAGAGCGCATCGATTACCCCGTCGAGCGGGCCTCCGACCCGGAGCGGAAAGACCCCCCGCACCCCCATCCCGAATCCGCTGTCCGAGCCCACGGCCACCTCGGGTCCAAATCGAAGTTGCGCATGTGCCTGCGGCGCGGTCAGCGCCAACAGGAAAGAAATGCCCGCCACCACAAGCATCCCACGCACCAAGTGGGCTCGCCAACTCCGATTCGGCTCCATCGTTCGACTCCTTGCCAATGGACGGGCCTTCACCTTCCCAGTGAGGACGATCCAAATCTACCGTCACGTTGTGCACCGGACCAGAACGCGTGGCCCGAACTCGCCGCACTAGAGCATGGAGATGACCGCGCTTTCGGTCGTCCGCCGATAGTGGTCCTCCGCCCTGGGGCCTATGGAGAAAAAGCGGGAGACGAACCAACCGAGGCCAAGCAGAGCGGGAGATTGCACGTCCCCAGAACACCCGCGAGGGCCACATCGAAGGCTCCGACGGCAAGCCCAGTCACGGATCCTCCGCCGGCCCGTCCACCTCGTTGTCGATCGACGCTGTCCGGTCCAACTCCGCCTGTCGTTCGGCCAGTAGCGTTCGAATCTGACGGAGGTCGTCGGGTTCCACCATCTCAGATCCAAGCAACTCCTTCACCATGGTGGGCACATCTCCTCCAAATACCCGATCCACGAAGGCCCGCACCATCGTCCGGTGTATTTCAACCCGTGTTACCAAGGGACGATAGACGTACTCACGGCCTCGATCCCGATGGGCGACGACGCCTTTCTCCTCGAGGCGCGACAACAATGTCGCGACCGTGGTGCGAGCCAGCTCCCTGTTCGGCTTCAAGCCGGCCTGCACCTCGGCCACGGTGGCCTCGCCTCGTTCCCACAGAACCCCTATGACCTGCATCTGGAGTTTGGTGAGGGATCTGCTCATCGGTCCAGGTGCTCCGAACAAGTGCAAGAGTACGCTGCCTACTTGTCTGCACATGCCAGTCTACACCTGTAGACACTTGCGTGCAAGTGTATTAGCTTGCGACTGGATGGCGTACACCGACGCACCCCATCATCTCAGCGAATGCGTCCCCTCACCCCCCGTTAGGAGATCCCATGATGATCAGATCCGCTATTCGTCACGAGGGACCATCCGTCCCGATTGGGTCGCTCGGTCGTCTTCTCCTGCTCTGCATCCCGATCATCCTCATGGCCTGCACGTCCGAACCCGAGCTTCGTGTTGATGCACCCCTCATCAACCACGAAGGGGAAGTGATCGGCCACGTGAATCTGGAGCAGCGCGGAGATGGGCTCGTCGTGTCAGTGGAAGCCAGCAACCTGCCTCCAGGGGAGCGCGGAATGCACATCCACGACCAGGGGCTCTGCGAGCCACCGGAGTTCCGGAGCGCAGGAAGCCACGTCAACCCCGAAAGCCACGACCACGGTCTCGACGGGCCGGATGGGGGACACGCGGGTGACCTCCGCAACCTCGAGGTCGATGAGGATGGAACGGCGAGCCAGACACAAAGCACGAGCCGGATGACGCTGCGGCCCGGTGAACCGCATTCCATTCTGGACGGGAATGGATCTACGCTCGTCATCCACATCAACCCCGACGACTACACCCCGGAAAGCAGTACGGGCACGAGAATCGCCTGCGCCGCAATTTCGGGATAGGCTCCCCGCATCACCCACCAACGAATGCGCGCAGGTGGGATTAGCTTCGCTGATTCCACCTGCGCACTTCCGACCACCTAGGGAATGCCGGGGGTGGGATTTGAACCCACAAGGGCCGAAGCCCGGGGGATTTTAAGTCCCCTGCGTTTACCGTTTCGCCACCCCGGCCTGAGACGCCGTAAAGTACCCAATGGGATGGTGTGTCACCAGGCGAATGCATGGGCCCGCGCGGAGGCAGGCGGCACGCCCCCCCCCTACCTCAGGG
>SLFU01000234.1 GCA_007124095.1 Gemmatimonadota bacterium | reverse complement strand
TCGCGCGGGGTCTCCACAAGCGTTACGGATCCACGGTCGCGGTCCGGAATGTGGACCTCTCCATCTCCCGCGGAGAATGCTTCGGCCTCCTGGGGCCGAACGGGGCTGGAAAGACCACGACGATCGAGATCCTGGAAGGCCTCACGATGCCGGATGGGGGGGAGGTACGGATTCTCGGGATGTCATGGGATGCGAATGCACGGCAGATTCGCTCCCGGCTTGGAATCCAGCTTCAGGAGACCCGCCTCACTGGAAAGCAGCGAGTCGAAGAGGTCGTCGGCCTCTTCCGCTCATTCTATCCGTCGGGCCCGTCGGTGGATGAGCTGATCGGACGAGTCCAGCTCGAGGAGAAGCGGCGCTCCTACGTCCGAGACCTCTCTGGTGGACAGAAGCAGCGCCTCTCGGTGGTGTGCGCCCTGGCGGGATCGCCCGATATCCTCTTCCTCGATGAACCGACCACCGGGCTGGACCCCCAGTCCAGGCGGGCGCTCTGGGACGTCTGCGAGACGTTTCGGGAGCAGGGGGGCACCATCCTCCTGACCACGCACTTCATGGACGAGGCCGAGCGGCTGGCCGACCGGATCGCGATCATGGACCACGGTGAGATCCTCGTGCAGGGGAGTCCGCCCGAGTTGATCGAGCGGCTGGGGGGAGATCACACGATCGAGGTGGAGTCCACGGTGCCCCTGGCTTCGGAGGATCTCGAAACCCTCCCGTCGGTCCGGAGAGTGGTCGCCGCCGGCGAGCGCCACTACCTGACGGCCGACGAGACGCACCGGACGGTCCCGGCGCTCCTGGCTCTGATCGACGGGATGGGAGGAGAGCTGGCGTGGCTCGGGACTCACCGGGCGACTCTCGACGACGTCTTCCTCAGCCTCACCGGCCGGCAGCTTCGGGATGACTGACCTTCCGGCCCTCTGGCAGCTGACCCGGAACCGGGTCCTGGTGATGCTCCGGGAACCCGAGGTCCTCTTCTGGATCTTCCTCTTTCCCATCGTCCTTGCGGTCGGGATCGGGCTCGCCTTCAACGACGCGACTCCCGATACCATCCGGGTCGCGGTCGAGCGGGGCTCGCCGGCTCAGCGCTACGTGGAGGAGCTGGCCAGGGGACCTGAGTTCGAGGTGACCGTGGTGGAGGTGGGGGAGGCCCCCGAGGCGTTGCGTCGAGCGGACGCCGCGGTGGTGTTGGGGGGAGGCGGGGTGGGAGAAAGGACGATCATCCTCCGTTTTGATCCCACGAGACCCGAAGCGAGGACGGCTCGCCTCCTGATCGAGAGCCGACTACAGGAGGCCGCTGGCAGTCCCGGTCCCCTGACCATCCGGGAAGAGGAAGTCCGCGTCCCGGGTCAACGCTACATCGACTGGCTCATTCCCGGGCTCATCGGGTTCAATCTGATGGGGACGGGACTCTGGAGCGTGGGCTTCTATACGACCCAGGCCAGGGAGAACCGGGAGCTCCGTCGGCTGGCGGCTACCCCGATGCGAAGGAGCGACTTCCTCCTCTCGCAGATCCTCGCCCGATTCGCATTCCTCCTCGGAGAGATCCCCCTCCTGATCTTCTTCGGATGGCTGGTCTTCGGAGTGACGGTTGAAGGGAGCGTGCTCGCTCTGGCCCTGGTGGTTCTGGTCGGTGCGAGCTGCTTTACCGGGATCGGGCTCCTGGCGGCGTCCCGCGTCCGGACCACCGAGGGCGTCGGGGGGATCATCAATCTGATCATGCTCCCGATGCTCGTGGTTTCGGGGGTCTTCTTCTCGGCGCAGCGCTTCCCCGATGAGGTCCAGCCCCTGATCCAGCTTCTGCCGCTGACGGCACTGAATGACGCGCTCAGGGCTGTCTACAACGACGGGTTGGCGATCGGCTCGGTAGTGACGGAGCTGGGGATCATCCTGCTCTGGACGGCCGGGAGCATCGCACTGGCGCTCCGCCTCTTCCGGTGGCAGTAGGAACGGCCGAAAGAGGCGGTGCCGCCGAGGATCAAGCGGGAGGCAGCGCGTTCACGTACTCGACCATCCGCTGGCGAGTGGCCTCGTCCGGGAGGCGCCCCATACCTCCGCCCAGATTGTCGACCATGTGGTGAGGTTGACTGGTGGCCGGGGTCGCCGCGGTAACGGTCGGGTGCGAGACGACGAACTTCAGGAAGAACTGCGCCCAGCTCGTCGCGTCGAACTCGGCGGCCCAGTCGGGCACATCGCGGCCCTCCACGCGGTTCCAGAGGCGGGTCCGACCGAAGGGAGCGTAAACGAGCACGCCGATCCCCCGCTCCTGGGCGAGGGGCAGAATCGTCTCCTCGGCGAAGAGGTTGTCCACGGCGTAGTCGGTTCCGATGAAGTCAATCGGCTCGTTTCGCATGACTTCGATGAGCTGGTCGTACTGGTTCTCGAAGGTGGTCGTGATCCCGATGTAGCGGACCCGACCCTGCTCCTTGTACTCTCGAAGGATGGGGAGCTGGACCGCTGGATCGCCCATGTTGTGGACCTGGATGAGATCGATCGGATCCTTCCCCACCCGGTCGAAGGAGGCCTCGACCTGGGCCCTCGCCATGTCGGGATCGGCGGGGCCGTCTCGCGCGACATTCAGCTTCGTCGCCCAGAACAGCTGATCCACGAGCCCGAGCTCCTGGACCAGGTGTCCGGCCACCTCCTCCGATGTGCCGCCTCCATAACTCGGAGCGGTGTCGAACAGCGTCCCTCCCCCTTCGACGAGGGCCCGAAGCACTTCGCCCAGAACACGGGCCTCATCACTTCCCGCCAGGGAAGCAAAGGTGGCCGAGCTGCCCAACCCGATGACGGGAATGGTCTCGCTGGTTCCGGGGATCGTCCTCGTGATCATCTCATCCCGGACCAGGTCGCCCCGAGCCAGCGCCTCGACCAGGCGGGGGCTCAGGGAGAGGGCGGCTCCTGCCGTGGCGGTGAGCTTCAACCACTGGCGGCGATCGATCATCTTACTTTTCCTCTCCGGTGACGGGGATGCTGGTGACGGTCCGAGGCCCATCGTCTCTTCACTGAGACACTTGCTTCCACCTTAGGCTGTTCCTAATGTCCCGACAAGCTTCGGGGCCCCATGCGTTGCCTCCGGGTACCACAACCCTGGTGGGAAGGGTCCGACTCTCTGGTCCATGGAGCCACGATGACGTTCGAGCAGATCACTTCACCGTTTCGCCCCGGGGCCGTCCCTGGGCCCTCGAGGGTTTCCTGGTGAGCACCGGCATCGGAAGGCTCGTCCAGAAGGCGGTGGATGTTCGTGACGAGGAAGTCGCAGCCCTCATTTGGTCCTGCGCCTACTTCTTCTTCGTCCTGGCCGCCTATTTCGTGATCCGACCCATCCGGGACGCGATGGGGATCGCGGGAGGGGTGGACAACCTGGCCTGGCTCTTCACCGGCACCCTGGTGGGGATGCTCCTCCTTCACCCGGTCTTCACCTTCCTGGTGAAACGCTATCCCCGGCCAACCTTCGTCGCCTTCATCTATCGCTTCTTCGTCCTGAACCTCGTCGGCTTCTACGCCCTCTTCCAGTTCGCCGACGCAGACCAGAGCGTCTGGGTCGCACGTGTCTTCTTCATCTGGACCAGCGTCTTCAACCTCTTCGTGGTCTCGATCTTCTGGTCCTTCATGACCGACGTCTTCCAGCCGTCGCAGGGGAAGCGTCTCTTCGGCTTCATCGCGGTGGGAGGGACGATTGGAGCCCTGACGGGCTCGGCGATCACCGGAGCGCTGGTCGCCGTGTTGGGGCCGGTGACGATGCTCCTCGTCTCTGCGGCTCTCCTGGAGACGGCGAGGTGGGCTTCCCGCTTGCTCTCGAGGCACGAGGGTGCGTTGGCGGAGGTGGTGGACGAGGACGAGACGGCGACCGCCGCCGACCAGAAGGTCCTCGAAGCCACCGACCCGGAGGAGCGGGATCGGGAGGTGATCGGAGGCGGTGTCCTCGAGGGGATCCGGAACGTGCTCCGGTCTCCCTACCTCCTCGGGATCGCCGCCTTCATGGCGCTCTTCACGATCGTCTCGACCTTTCTCTGGTTCCACCTGATGCACATCGTGGACATGGTCTTCGCGGACGATCCCGAGGGCCAGACCCGGCTCTTCGCGATCATGGAGATCGCGGTCCAGTCGATGACCCTCGTCACTCAGCTCTTCCTCACCGGGCGGATCCTCCGATGGCTCGGGATCGGCCTGGCGCTCGCCTTCCTGCCGGTGGTGAGCCTGATCGGCTTCGGCATCCTGGGTATCGCACCGGTGCTCATCGTCGTCGTGCTCTTCCAGGTCTTCCGCAGGGCGGCGAACTTCGCGATCCAGCGCCCGGCCCGGGAAGTCCTCTACACCGTCCTTCCCCGCACCGACAAGTGGAAGGCGAAGAACTTCAACGACACCTTCGTGTATCGGCTCGGGGACCAGGTCGGGGCCTGGTCCCATCACGGGCTGATGGTCACCCTCGGCCTCGGCCTCTCGGCGGTCGCGTTCACCATGGTGCCGGTCTCCATCCTCTGGCTCTTCCTCGCCCTCTGGCTCGGGAAGCGTCACCGGGAATACGGGGACTCCGGGCCGCAGCTCGTGCCACTCAAGAAGCTGGCCGAGCCGGAGAGGGTCTGAGACGGGGGAAGCGGGATCCACGCGCTCACGGAGAAGCCCCAATGCGAAGCCACCGTCCCGCGTCCCTCCGATTTGGATCCGTCTTCCCTTCGTCACTTTGCTCCACTCTCCTCGGGCTGACCGCCGGGATCCTCCTCTCGGGCGGGGGGCTCACAGCCCAAGCCTCCCAGGCCGGCCCCCGGGATCCCGCCCTCCCGGATTCCGCGGCTATGGTGGAAGAGGTTCGCCAACTCCAGGTCGAATTCGAGGCGTTCCGTGAGAGTCGGATTTCCCCTCGCACCCGCACGTCGGAGCCCCGTTGCGACGAACGCATCGGCCGGATCTGCCACTGGTTCGGGGGAGCGGAGGAGGCGGACTTCCCGCCCGAGCCGGCGGAGACCGGGATGGCTCGCCAGGCCCTCCTGGGAAGCCTTCTGGACGTGCGGCGCGAGGTGGGGGACCCATGGGTGCTGGGGCAGATCGTCCAGTACCTGGCCGAGGAGGGTCGATTCGGGCAGGCGGAGCGATTGGCCGAGGAGTGTAGGCTCGTGGAAACCTGGTGGTGTCACGCCCTTCGGGGCTACGCGCTCCACCTTCAGGGAGAGTTCGTTGCCGCCGAAGCGGCCTTCGAGGAGGCGCTGCTCGGACTCCCCGAGATTGAGGATCAGCGGTGGCGGGCTCCTCGATTCGTGCTCTCGGGCGGTGCCCGAGGAGAGTTCGAGTCCGCTTCGCCGCAGGAGAGGGGGCGTCTCTGGGACCGGCTCTGGCGGTTCTCGAATCCGCTTTTCATGGTGGAGGGGAATGACCGACTCACCGAGCATTACTCACGGCTCGTCCTCGTGCGGATCCGGGAGGATTCCGGCCACCCGTTCCAGATCGCCTGGGGAGAGGACATGGAGGAGGCCCTCGTCCGCTACGGCCGTGAGATCGGTTGGAGCCGGACCCGTTCCGCGTCGACGGGCCGAGCCCTGCAGGATTCGCGGAGGGTGCTGGGGCACCACGACCCCGCCAGCCGGGGGTACCTCTTTCCCGAGGAGTTCCTTTCCTCCCCGGCCGACGTGCCGCCCGAGGCCTGGATCACCGCACCCCGGGAGGCACGGACCTGGTATGCTCCGCCCTACGCCCCGGACTTCCGGGGCCTGGAAACGCAGGTGGCTCGCTTCCAGAGGGGAGACTCCCTTCTCGTGGTCGGGGCCTTCCGCCCCGCCCCGGAGTCGGCGGTGTCCGGATTCGCGGCCGAGCCGGAGGGGCCATCGGACCCCTTTGCGAGCCGGGACCCGTTCGCAGGGGGGATGGGTGGGGGACAGGGTCCGGCCCGGACCGGACTCTTCCTGATCCCCGAGGATGGAGGAGAGATCCACTCCGCGTCGGGGCAGTCACGTGAGGACGTCCTCACCCTCCGGGCTCCGGCAGGACGCTACCTGAGCAGCTTGGAGGTGTTCGAGGAGTACGACCGCGCGGCGTGGCGAGCGCGGCAAGGGGTCACTCTGGTACCACTGTCCCCCGGTCGAGCCGGCATCTCCGATGTGATCCTCCTCCGGGAGGGAGCGTCCATGCCCAGCGACCTGGAGGAGGCGATTCCCCAACTTCGACCCGGGATCCGTGTGGCTCGGGGCGAGGCTTTCGTGGTGGCGTGGGAGGTCTACGGGATGGGGGTGGAGGATGAAGCCCGGATCACCATGGGGTTCACCCGGGGCCGGCCCGGGTTTCTCCAGCGGGTGGGAGAGTACCTGGGAATCGTGGATCCCGACGTGCC
>SLFU01000125.1 GCA_007124095.1 Gemmatimonadota bacterium | reverse complement strand
GGATCGAATGGCAGCTACTCCCGGTAGGGGGGAGCGAAGAGCGAGAACGCGGGTAGGGTGGAGCGGGCCATGGATCGCCTCCTGGGTCGACGGGGCGGATGATGTGGACCTCCACCATACTCGGAGCCGATCAGCGTCCTCTCAGCATGCCCGCCCCGCCCCCCGCCCCTCGCCCTCTTCCAAAAACAGAATACTTGTTTTACTAGTGGAGGTACGGTAGGCTGTTCCCCATATCCACCGGCTCCTGCGACGAGGTCGTCCATGTCCGAGTCCACCGCCTCCACCCTGGTTCGCACCCCGCAGCAGGACCGTAGCCGCCGGACGCTCGAGCGACTGGTGGAGGCGGGGCTGGGGCTCCTCGAGGCTGAGGGCCCCGACGCGCTGACGGTTTCCGGGATCACCCGGGCGGCGCGCACGTCGGTGGGCTCCTTCTACGCCCGCTTCGACGGCAAGGAGGAGCTTCTGCGCTACCTGGGCGAGAGGGCGCTCGAGGAGGCGCTGGGGAGCTGGAAGGGCTTTGAGGGCATCGAGCGGAGAGGCCCCGGCGACGACGACCTCCGCGCCACCGTGCGCGCCGCCGTCGATTCGCTGGGCGATCTTTACCTGGAGGGCTCGGGCCGGGCAATCCTCCTCCTCGACGGAACCGAAGACCCCCCGCCTACCCGGCGGCGACGCCTGGAAGGCCGGCTGGCCCGCGGCCTCGAGGGGGCCCTGGAGCTCCCCGAGCTCCGCGCCGACCTGGCGGCGCGCGTCGTTACGAGCCTCCTCCAGGACGCCGTCCTCCGCACCCTCCCGCTGGAGCCGGAGCCCCTCCTGGACGAGCTGGTGGAACTCCTCGTGGGGTATCTGGGTGGAGAGGTGCGGGCGAGCGCCCCGGCGGACGCCCCGGACGGGCCGGAGACGCCGGACGCGCTAGAGGAATCGGACGCGCCCGACTTCGAGCCGGATCCCTTTGAGGTGTGGGGCTGAGAGGTGTGGGGCTGCTAGTTCTGGGGCTGACCCCGCCTCGGCGCCCGCGCCTCGCTCCGAGCCTTCGCGAACCCCATTCATTCACCTCCACCCCCTCCCCCCACTCGTGCCTCCTCCCCCCCCCACCGCCGCCCTCTTCGATCTCGACGGCACCCTGGTCGCCACCCTGCGTCTCTACTTCGACGCCTTCGCCTATGCCCTCGAGCCCGTCTTCGGTCGGCGTCTCTCCCGCGAGGAGATGGCGGTGCACCATCCTCGCTCCGAGGTCCGATTCCTCCGGGAGCTCTCCGGCGACGAGAATCACCCGTGGGTGATGGAGCGCTTCTACCGCCACTACGCCGAGCGCCATGACGAGGCCTTCGAGGGGATCTATCCGGGGATTCCCGGGATGCTCGATCGGCTGCGCGCCGCGGAGGTCCCGATCGGGATGGTCACGGGAAAGAGCCGCCGCTCGTGGGAGATCACCGGCCCGCGCATCGACCTGGGGGAGTTTCCCGTGAAGATCTTCGATGACGACGTCCCCGCCGCCAAGCCGGATCCGACGGGGCTCCGCCTGGCCGTGGAGGGGCTTGGACGCGAACCGGATGAGGTGATCTACGTGGGCGATTCGCCCACGGACCTGGAGGCGGCCCGGCGGGCGGGGATGCGTCCGGGCGGGGTCCTCTGGTCGAAGCGGGACGGCGAGCGGGAGTCTTTCCGGGAACTGGCCATCGAGATGGGGGGGCTCGCCTTCGACGCCCCGGACCAGGTGGTGGAGCTCCTCCTCGACGCGCGCACGGACGCGCGCACCTGAGGGCCGTCCTCTTCCCGGCCGCACCTCACCACTCCGCCCGCACCCCCCCACAGTCCAGGAAGGTGATCCTCGCCTGGTCGCCCCAGGGCCCGGTTTCGCTCGTCAGCACGACCCTCCCCCCGGGTAGGAACCCCACCGCCTCTCCCTGGGGCTCCCTCAGGTGTCGGAGGTTCACGAGCCCCCCACGGAGGGGCTCCAGCCGCCCGTCCTCGTCGGGCCGGTAGAAGCGCAGGGTCTCGTAGGTACGGAGGGCCACGAGGTCTCCGCTCGGAGTGGCCGCGCCCCCGGTAACGTGGCGAGGGAGCGCCGGGCTCAGCCGCGTGAGGGTCTGGATGCGCTCGAGGTGGAGGGGCTCGCCGGGGGCGGAGAGGGGCGCTGGCGCCCGGTAGAGCTCCACGGGGTGGTTTCGGCCCTTGGAGGCGAGAAAGAGTCGCTCCCCGGGAAGGAGGTAGAGGGCCTCGACGTCCCTCGGACCATCGGGAAATCGGACCGGAAAGCGCTCGGCGGGGGCGGTTCGCTCCGCCCTGGGGTCCGGCTCGGGCACCCGGTAGACGGCCGGATCCTCGCGAATCTCCCGGTTGTCGCCCACGTCCCCGATGTAGAGGCAGTGGCCCGCGTCGCAGGGGCCGATGGCGAGGTCTTCCCAGTCCCGGTTTCGGGCGCCCCGCACCCGCACCGTACCCAGGAGCTCACCCGAGGCGTCCACCGCGAAGAGGACGGCCTCGCCCCCGGAGTCGTTGTGGGTCCAGTAGACGCCGGGGTGCCGGACGCTGGCGGCCACCCCGCTGCTCTCATGGATCTCGAGGGGAAGGAGGTGGGGAGCTGCCTCGAGGGTGCAGGGCGACGCGAACCCGACGAAGGCCGGGCTGCATCCCAGGAGGAAGGCCAGAAAAACCGCCGGGAGGAGGGCTGAATGAAGGGTCGGCCCCGGGGGCGCCGGGGCCCTCCCGGGGCTCAGGGTCCCTCGCCCGCCCGCGCCTCGGCGACGATCTGGCGAAGCACGTCCTGGAAGTTGTCGAGCGGAGGGGCGCCCTGCACGGGGTAGCCCTGCACCACGAAGGTCGGGGTTCCCCGGACGCCCACCTCCTGGGACATCTGGTTGTTCTCGGCCAGCCGCTCCGCCGTCTCCTCGCTCTCCATGCAGGCCTGGAACTCCGCGGCGTCCAGCCCGGCGTCCGTGGCGAACTCCACGAGGAGGCCCACCGGGTTGGCGGCTTCCATCCACGCCTCCCGCTCCTGGTAGAGCCGGTCGCGGACGGGGGCGAAGGCGCCGAGCTGTCCGGCGCAGTCACCCGCGAGCCCGGCCTGGTCCCCATTCGGGAATCCCCCGATCGTGATCGGGATGTACTTCCACCAGACGTCCCCGGTCTCGACGAACTCCTCCGCGAGCACCGGATAGCTCTCCTCGTGGAAGTTCGCGCAGAAGATGCATCCGAAGTCGCTGAACTCGATGACCGCGACGACGGCGGTGTCCTCGTTGCCCTCGTTGAAGCCCAGGTCGGCCAGATCGAGAAGCTGCTGGGTCTCGAGCAGCGCGGGCTGGTCCGGGGGGGGCTGCGGCTGCTGGGCCGGGGCCGCGTCGGCGGTGCCGGGGGCGTCGCCGTTGTCGTCGCACCCTGCGGCGAGGCCGACGGTGACGAGGAGAGCCATCGGAAGCGAGAGGACTCGGTAACGGGTCGCGATGGTCATCGGGGCTCCTGAAGATGAAGAGGGCCGCGGCGCTTCGAGGCGAACCGAAGCTCCGGAGCGGATCAGAGCTGGAAGCTCCGGAAGAGGCGCTTCTCCTCGTCCCCTTCCAGGAAGGCCTGCAGCTCGATGTGGGGTTCCAGCCCGCTCCCCTTGAGCTTGTCGCGAAAGAGCTGGTCCAGTTGAAATACGCCGGCCGAGTTGGAGAGTTCGATTTCAATCCTGACGGGCTTGGTGCTGCCCGCCGTGAGGTGGATCCGCTCCACCGCCGCCGCCGACATGGAGTGGATGCTCACCGACCCCGCCTCGAAGGGGATCCTGGAGCGGCCCTTGGCCATGTCGAGCGCGTCGGCGATCCTCACCACACCTGCCTCGAGGGTCAAGGGGCTCCCCCCCTTCCGATGGCCGATGATGGCATGGAGAACCTCCCCACGCAGGATGGTCGCGGTGCGGCCGTCGTAGATGCGGGGGAGGACGTCCTTGAGCAGGTCGTGGGCGAGGAAGAGAGAGTAGTCCTCGTGGTCGATCCGGTGCACCGACATCCCGACGTCGTGGAGGAGGGCCGCCAGCGCCACGACCACTTCCGCGTCCTCGCGGGTCATCCCGTAGTCGCTCACTACGGCGGGCTCGACCTCCCCGTCGAGGAGGAGCCGCAGGAGGCGTACCGCCAGGTTCATGACGATCTTCACGTGGACCGGGCCGTGGTCGCTCATCCCGAGCCGCTCGATCGCCGTGACGTTGCACGCCACCCAGTAGGCGTAGAGCTCGTCGTTCTCGTTGGCCCACTCCATCACCTGCCGGAGCTTGGGGTTGTGGCGGTTGGGAACGTGCATCGACACCCGGCGGGCGAAGCGGTCCTCCACGGTCCGGGCCTGCACGTCGGGGATGCCCTCCTCCTCCGGGGAGATCTCCTCGTGCGGAGTCAAGTCGGGTGCTCCCTGCGGGTCGATCGCGGCGTCAGCGCCGGAGGAACCGCGCGAGGAGGATTCCGGCGGCGGCGCCCAGGACGAGTCCGGCCACGAGCCGGGTGGTCTTGTCCGCCGCGAGGCCGGGGCTCCCCTCGCGGAAGGCTTCAGGGCGCGGGGCGGTCCCCTCTCCCCCCTCCGCGCAGGCCGCGCAGGAGGCCTCGCCCCGCTCCCGTGCGGTGCGGTTCTCGTAGACCATCTCCGCGTCACAGTCGGGACAGAAGCGTCCCGCGGCGAGGGGCCGGATCAGCGTGTAGAGGCGGCCCTTGGAGAGCCCCAGGACGTCGGCGATGGCGTTCACGCTCTCCTGCGAGCTCCAGTATAGGCGATTGGCCCGCTCCGACGGCTCCCGACCTCCTTCGACTTCGACCATGACTGCCCTCCTCGATTGGTTCGCCTTCACCTGGACCCGCTGGTCCGAACCCACTCTTGACCCCCTCGGGGGTCTTGGACAACATAGCGGATGCCCCATCGTCGGGCGAGACGAACCGCCTGCAACCGAACCGGGAGAACCCCCGTGCAGATCCCCGTTTCCCACGGACACCTCGAAGCCCTCTTTCGCACCACCGACGAGCCCCTCCGGGGGGCCGCCGTGGTCTGCCACCCGCACCCCCTCCACGGGGGCACCATGCACACGAAGGCCGTCTTCCGCACGGCCCAGGCGCTCGAGGAGGCGGGCTTCCACGTTCTGCGGTTCAACTTCCGGGGCGTGGGGACGAGCACCGGTTCCTTCGGAGACGCGGTGGGGGAGGAGGAGGATGTGGAGGCGGCCCTCGACTGGCTGGCCAAGGAACACCCGGGGCTTCCCCTCCTGGTGGGCGGATTCTCCTTCGGATCGAGGGTGGGGTTCGCCGTGGGGGCCCGGGAGGACCGGGTGAAGGGGATGGTGGGCATCGGGCTCCCGCTCTCGATGTACGACTACGGGTTCCTGGACGGGGTGGAGAAGCCGATCCTCGTGGTCCAGGGTGAAGAGGACGAGTTCGGGGACCCCGAATCGCTGCGGGAAGCCCTCGAAGGGGTGGACGCCCCCATCACCCTGGAGGCGATCGCGGAGTCGGATCACTTCTTCCACGAACACACGGAGGAACTAAAGGAGGCGGTGAGGGAATACTTCACGCGGGGTCCGGGGGGCGCGGCCTTCCCGCAGGTGGAAGCCGACTGACGGGTGGAAGCCGACTGAGCCCCGGTCCGGCCGGGACGTCCTGGGGAGCAAGCTACAGGGGGCATCACAATGCGTGAACGCCGGCGCATCCTGACCAGTCTGGAATCGACCTACCGCGAGGCCTTCCGGCGGGCCGAGGAAACGGACGATCGAGACGAGATGGCCCGCTTGGACTTCCAGTTTCAGCGCGACCAGATCCGCATGGAAGTCCTCCTTGACATTCGTGAGCTGCTCGCCGCCGGTGCCGTCCAGACCGATGCGGAAGCGGCCGAGCCGAAGAAGGAGGAGACCTCGCTCCTTGAGAAGGCGGAGGCGCTCCGGCGGCTCACCCGTCTGCGTTGATGCCGCTTCCCCCTCGCGGGGCCGTCCACGCGACCGCACCCCAGACCCCGGATCCACGCCATGAAAATCTACACTCGCACGGGCGACACCGGGGAGACGAGCCTCTTCGCTGGAGGCCGGGTCTCAAAGAACCATCCCCGGGTTCGGGCCTACGGCACCGTGGATGAGCTGAATGCCTGTCTGGGGCGGGCCTTGGGCGTGCTCAGCGCTGCGTCGTCCCACGAGCGGATCACACAGATCCAGCACGACCTCTTCACCCTGGGCGCCCACCTGGCGGCGCCCCCGGTCGACCCCGGTCGGAAGCGGCCGGAGCTTCCCCCCCTCCCCCGGGGAAGGATCGAGCGGATGGAGGTGTGGATGGACGAGGCGGAGGGGAGGCTGCCCCCCCTTCGGGCCTTCATCTTGCCCGGGGGCAGTCCTGGCGCCCAGGAGCTGCACCTGTGCCGGACGGTCTGCCGGAGGGCGGAGCGGGCTGTGGTGGCCCTCCGGGACGAAGGCGCCGAGACGGGGTTCGTCATCCGTTATCTGAACCGGCTCTCCGACCTCCTCTTCGTGCTCGCGCGCGTGGAGAACCTGGAGGAGGGCACGGAAGACGTCACATGGCGCAAGGAGGACGCATGATCCAGCGACCGTTCACGGTGGTTCTCGATGACGGGGAGCTGATCCGCGGTGACCTGAGGCTGCCGGAGGGCCCGCCGACGCGCAGTGCCGTGGTGGTGGTTCACGGCTTCAAGGGGTTCAAGGACTGGGGATTCTTCCCGCACCTCTGCGGCGCTCTGGCCTCCGACGGCCACGCCGTGGTCTCCTTCAACTTCTCGCGGGGAGGGATCGGTTCGAATCCCGCCCGCTTCACCGAGCTCGAGGCGTTCGCCAGAAACACCTTCACCCGGGAGGTGGAGGAGGTGCTCGCCATCCTCCGCTCGGTCCGCCACGACAATCTCCTTCCCCGCCTACCGGAGAAGATCGGGCTGCTCGGGCACTCGCGCGGTGGGGGGGACGCGATCCTCGCGGCTCGCGACGACGGAAATCTGGACGCGCTCGTGACCTGGGCGGCGGTGGCCACCTTCGACCGGTGGTCCGAGGAGGTCAAGGAGGAGTGGCGCCGGAAGGGACGAATCCATGTGAAGAACGCCCGTACCGGCCAGGATATGCCCCTCGATCTCACCCTCCTCGAGGATTTCGAGGCGAACCGCGACCGGTTGGACGTGGAGGCCGCCGCCGCTCAGCTCGAGCTCCCCTGGCTCATCGTCCACGGGGAGGACGACCTCTCCGTCTCCGCAAGGGACGCTCGCCGACTGGTCCGCGCCAACCCCGACGCCCTCCTGGAGCTCATCCCCGGGGCCGGGCACACCTTCGAGGCCGCGCATCCGTTCAAGGCGTCCACCCCCGAGCTCGACCGCGCGGTCGAGGCCACGCGGCGCCACTTCCGGCTCCACCTCGTCGAGACATGATCCAGGGATGAGCGGGACTGGTGGGCGCTCGCTCCGCAGCCGGCGGATGGAGGAGAAGCTCCTGGCGGCCGCCGGCGAGGCGGGGCTCGAGCCCCCTGATCTCGAGTTGCTCGGGCGCGCGCACAAACTGGCGATGGAACCGCGGGAGCGGGGGCTTCCCTCCGACCACGATCCCGCCTTTCTGCACCCTGCCCGAACGGTTCTCATCCTCCTGGGCGACATGGAGGAGCGGGGGGTCGGGGTGCTCGTGGTCGGGGCGCTGGCCGAGAGCCGCTCTCCTGAGCTCCGGGTGCCCCCGGAGAGGGCGGAGGCGCTCCTCCGGGAAGCCGGGCCCGAGGCGTGGGGTTGGTGGAGAGCCCTCCCGGAGCCGGGGTGGCGGGACGCCGAAGCCGAGACCGCCGACCTCATCGAGATTCTGGTCTCGGTCTCTGAGCCCGTGCGGCGGGTCGCGTTGGCGGAGGCGCTCGATCACCTCCGGCATGCCCACCGCTGGGAGGATCCGGCCGATCGGGCCCGGGCGGCCCGGCTGGCTCGCCGCGTCTTCGGGCCCCTGGCCGCACGGGTCCATCCGACCCTCGAACGCCGGCTCTCGTGGTGGAACGAGCGGGTGGGGAGCACCCTGGAAGGGGAGCGGGCGGGGTGAGCGCGCGCCCGCCCACCCTCCTCCTCCACGGCTTCACCGGTTCCGCCGAGGCATGGGGCGCGGAGCTGCGAGAGGGGCTCGGCAAGGGCACCCGCGTCCTGGCGGTGGATCTCCCGGGTCACGGGGCGCGGGCCCGCGCCCCGGAGCCGCCCGGATCCATTCAGGAGGCTCTGGGCGAGGTGGTCGGGGAGCTGGACGCGGCCGGCGTGGAGCGGGCGGACTGGATCGGCTATTCCATGGGGGGGCGCCTCGCGCTGGCCGGCGCCATCCTGCATCCGGATCGGGTGGATCGCCTCGTGCTGGAGAGCGCTTCGCCCGGCTTGGCCTCTCCCGAGGAGAGGGCACTCCGCCGCGAGCGGGACGAGGCGCTCGCGCGCCGGATCGAAGAGGAGGGGATCGAGCCATTCGTCCGGGAGTGGATGGCGCTTCCCCTTTTCGCCTCACAGAAGCAGCTTCCTCCTCCGGTCCTGGAGGAAGCCCGGCGCATCCGGCTCGCGAACGATCCGGCCGGACTTGCCCGGGCCCTGCGAAGCTTTGGCACCGGGGTCCAGCCCGGATTCTGGGATCGGCTTGGGGAGCTCCGACGGCCCACCCTCCTCCTGACCGGGGCGCTCGACCTCAAGTTCGAGGCGATCGCCGGGCGGATGGCGGAGGCGATTCCGGAGGCTACCCGCGTCTCCGTCCCCGGCGTGGGGCACGCCCCGCATCTGGAAGCCCCCGGCCGCTGGCTCGAAGTCGTCCTGGAGTTCCTGGCCCGAAGCCAGTGTGGTGAGTCGGAGCTTCGCCGGATCTCTGAGCCACCACACCAAGAGGAGGGTTGAGCGTGCCACCGAAGAAGATCGACGGGTCGCCCGCGGCGGACTGGATCCTGACCGATGCCCGGATCTGGCCGGGAGGGCCGGAGTGGGCCGAGGGCGCTCCCTCCCCCCTTCCCACCACCATGGCCCTCCGGCACGGCCGGGTTTTGGCGCTGGGCTCCCGCGACGAGGTCATGACGCTCCGGGGGCCGGGGACCGCCGTGCATTCCCTCGAGGGCGGCTTCGTGATGCCGGGCTTCGTGGACGCGCACGTCCATCTTCAGGTCGGGGGGCTCGCCCTCCACCGGCTCGACCTGAGGGGCGTGGCCTCGCCGGAGGAGTTCATCCAACGGGTGGCGGATCGCACCCGAAGCACACCGGAGGGGGGGTGGATCCTGGGGGGGGACTGGAGCCAGGAGGACTGGGATGGGACCCTGCCGAATCGGGAATGGCTGGACCGGGCCGCCCCGAACCACCCGGTCTTCCTGCACCGGCGGGACCTCCACATGGGGGTCGCCAACTCCCTTGCCCTCGCCCTGGCGAGGATCCATGCGGATACGCCGGACCCGGACAATGGCCACATCGATCGAGCCCCCGGGAGCGGCGAGCCCACGGGGATCCTCCGCGAGTGGGCGATCCGATCCGTCGCGGAGGCGATCCCTCCTCCCTCGGAGGGCGAGCGTCGCTCGGCGCTGCGTGCCGGGGCGCTCCACGCCCTCTCCCACGGGGTCACCCAGCTCCACGACAAAGGGGCGCTGCACAGCACCCAGGAGAGCTGGCGGTCCTTTCGGCTCCTCCAGGTGCTCCGTGCCGAGGGGCGGTTGCCGGTGCGTGTCGTCGCCTCGCTTCCTCTGGAGGACTGGGAGGGGGTCGCCGAGCTGGTGGCCGCGGAGGGACGCGGCGATGAGTGGCTTCGGTGGGGAAGAGTGAAGGCCTTCGTGGACGGATCGCTGGGGAGCACCACGGCCTGGTTCCACGAGCCGTACCTCGGGGAGCCCTGGAATTTCGGGGCCCCGATCAGCGATCTGGACGAGCTCCGCCGGGACCTCATCCGCGCGGTGGACTCGGGGCTCCATCCCGCGGTCCACGCCATCGGGGATCGGGCGAACGACTGGATCCTGGACGTCTACGAGGAGATCGGACGGGCACACCCGGATCGCGACCTCCGCCTCCGGGTCGAGCACGGCCAGCACATGACTCCCTCCGCGGTCGAGCGGGCCGGCTCGGTCGACGTCGTCTACTCGGTGCAGCCCCTGCACCTGGTCGACGACGCCTCGTGGACCCATCACAAGCTGGGCCCCGAGCGCGAGAAGGAAGCCTTCCCCTTCCGCAGCCTGGAACGGGCCGGAGCCCGGCTGGCCTTCGGCTCGGACTGGACCGTCGCCCCCCTCCACCCGCTCGCGGCCGTTCAGTCTGCGGTGACGAGGAGAGTGCGCGGTGCGGACGGAGTTCCCGCCGGGGCCTGGATCCCGGAGGAGCGGATGCGGCTCGGCCACGCCCTCCTCGCACATACCTACGGGGGAGCCGTGGCCGGGTTTATGGAAGGGGAGACCGGAAGCCTCGCCGTGGGCAAGCGGGCCGACTTCGTGGTACTCTCGAACAATCCGTTCGAGGTGGTCCCCGACCACCTCCTCGAAGAGGTGAGGGTGGAGATGACCTTCGTCGACGGGATCCTGGCCTTCAAGCTGGAGGACGCCCTCTCAGGCACCGGAAGCTGACCGGCCGGGCCCCGCCCGGACCCCACCCGGATCCCACCCGGATCCCTGGGCGCTATCCCTCCGGGTCCTTCGTTGGGTCAGCTCCCCCTCCGGGCGAGGCCTCGGAGGCCCGCTCCTCGGAGCCGCCGGCCCCGTCCCCCCCTTCGCCCGGAGGGGGAGCCGAGGACCCGGCCCGGTCTCGCGCCGCCCGGGAGCGCTCCCACGCCGCCCACAGGTCCCGGAGGAGGCGCTCCGCCCCCGAACGGATCTCGAGCCAGCCGTCCTCCGAGGCGGTGCTCAGCTCGGTGAGGAGCTGGCGGGCCTCCTTCAGCTTTTCCCGGAGCTCGGCCTCCTCCTTCTGGAGACGGAGGCGCAGATCGGCCTCGGCCCGCTTGGCCGTCGCCTTGAGCACCTCCAGCCTCGCCTCGAGCTCTTCGATACGCGCCTGAAACCGGTCCTGGTAGGCTTTCTTCCGCTCCTCTTCCATCGTTCCTCTCTTCTGATGACGGGTGACTACAAGGGGCGCCGACCACAGCCATGCCGGTCAGGCGGCGCAGTGCTCCTTGTAGGCCGCGAGCAAATCCTCGGCGATCACGCCCGGGCCCCTTCCTTCGATCTGATGGCGCTCCATCATCCAGACCAGCTCGCCGTTCTTGAGCAGAGCGATGGCCGGAGAGGAAGGGGGATACCCGGTGAAGAAGTCACGTGCCCGGGTCGTGGCCTCGAGGTCCTGGCCGGCGAACACGGTGGCGAGGCGGGCGGGCTTGGGGCCCTCTTCCTCCTGCAGGGAGAGGGCGACCGCCGGGCGCATGTTCCCAGCCGCGCAACCGCAGACTGAATTCACCACCACGAGGACGGTGTCCGACGTGTCTGAGAGCGTCTGATCCACATCCCCGGCGGAGCGGAGCTCCTCGAAGCCGAGGCGGACGAGCTCGTTGCGCATGGGGGCCACGAGAAGGTCGGGATAGGGCATGGTTCCTCCAAGAAAGCTGGACGGCAGGCCCACCGGCGCCGGCGGGCCTTGCCGGGGGCGGGTCTGCCTGGTCGATGGCGTTGAAGATAGTTCTCTTCCGGTAGCGCTACACCCGAGGGATCCGGAAGTGCGTCGCGGACGTCCGCGTGGGAATCTCTCTCCGCGTCGGGGGGTAGGGTTCGGGAGAGGGAGCTGGCCCGCGCCACCCTTAGGTTGGCCCGCACCGCCCTCAGGATCGTCATTGGGTCGGCATCGTCTTTGGATCGTGTCTACGTGGATCGTGGTTTCGGAGGTATGCGGATGATCGCCAGCGCTTCAGTCGTGTCCATGGCCGGAAGGCACCGGGTATTCCGGGGCCTCCTCTTCGGGCTGATCCTGCCCGGGGTTCTCCTGGTCGGTTGCGGCGACGATCCGGACGCCCCGGGCGGGTCGGCCCGAGTCGGGGTCGGTGGTGGAGAGGTGGATGCGGCGCCTCCCGGGGCTCCCCTCGACATGCCTCCCGGTCGGGGAATGGAGGAGGAGGGGGCGCGCGGCGAACGGGGTATCCTCCCCTTCGCCTATGCGGGGCCCGTTCTGGACGACCTCCCCCCCGGTTCGGAGGGGGACGGCCTCCAGCACGAGACCGAGCGCGACTGGGCGGTGGCGCAGGGAACGGTGGCCTGGGCCCGGTCGCAGGGGCTGCATATGCTGCCCCTCGGGGAGACGATGGCGATCCTGGGAACGACCTTCGTGGGCTTCCCCTACGAGCCGGGAACGCTCGAGCTGCCCGGGCCCGAGGGGCTCGTCGTGAACCTCCGGGAGTTCGACTGCGTCACCCTCGTCGAGCACCTCCTGGTCCTCGGGCGGCTCGCGGTCGGAGACGAGCAGATCTCCCCGGAGGACGACGAGGTGTTCCGGGAACGCTACCGGGACGAGCTGATGCGGGTGCGCTACCGGGGCGGCGTCCTCGACGGGTATCCGAGCCGGCTCCACTACTTCTCCGAATGGCTCAGCGACGCCGAGGCGAAGGGGCTCGTACGGGATGTGACGGAGGAGCTGGGCGGGGAGCCCGACCCGCGGCCGATCCACTTCATGAGCTCCAATCCGGCATTCTACCGCCAGTTGAACGAGAACCCGGACCTGGTCCCGGAGATCCGGGAGATGGAGGAGCGCATCTCGCAGGCCTCTCGCTTCTACATTCCCCAGCACCGGATCGCCGAGGTCGAGGACGGAATCGAGAATGGTGACCTCATCGCGGCGGTGAGCTCGATCGATGGACTCGACATCGCTCACACGGGGATCGCGCTGTGGCACGACGGACGCCTTCACCTCCTGCACGCTCCCCTCGTCGGTGAGTCCGTGGAGATTTCGGAGCGACCGCTGGCGGAGCGGATCCAGAGGATCTCGGGACAGACCGGTATCATGGTCGCGCGGCCGGTGGCTCCGTGAGGGAGGAGGCGGCCGGGCTTCCGGCGCCCTTCCTCTCCCGCCTCCTCCAAACTTCCCCGGCTCGCTTGCCGGTGGTTTCTTCGGGGTCTACTCTCAGAGCTGGTCTCAGAGCTGTTCTCAGAGCTCGTCGCAGAGCTGGTCTTGGGGCTGGTCTTGGGGCTGGTCGTAGAGCTGGAGGGTGGATCGCGTCTCGCGTGATCCCCTCTGTGTTCATTCCACCTGCGTCCAATCCACGGGGGTTTGCCGACGCGCCAGTGGCCTGGCAACCTCCTTTCTGGTGATTGCTCTCGATTCCGTACCATCCCGGTCCATCCTGGTTTCGGGGCCGGGCGCTCGAGTCTTTTCACCGGGACCTTCGCGGCTGAGTGGAGGGGACCGGGGCGCACACGGGGAGAACGGCACATGAATGACTACAGGCTGATCGGGACGAACCAGACCCCCAAGGACTTGAGGGCGAAGATCACCGGGCGGGCGAAGTACTCGGAGGACTTCCGCGCTGACGGGATGCTGTTCACCAAGCTTCTCCTGAGTCCGGTGCCGCGCGGGAGGGTGACCCGGCTGAATGTGGACGGGGCGCTGGCCATGGAGGGGGTCCACGCCGTCGTCACCGCCGACGACTTTCCCGACCCGGGAGGGAACGAGCCGGTGCTTACGAACGAACCCCGCTACCAGGGTCAGCCGATCGCGGCGGTGGCCGCGGTGGACGAGACGACCGCGGCGAACGCAGTCGAGGCCCTCGACCTGCGGATCCAGCCGCTCGAGTTCGTGCTCGATCCGCTCGAGACCCTTCGGCCCGGGGGCCCGAACCCGACCGAGGCGGGAAACGCGTATTGGGAGGGGGACGTGGCCGAGGTGAAGTGGTCCTCCCAAGACATGCTGAGGCTCGAGGGGCAGGCGTTTCCTCCCGACGACTTTCCGAGGGTGGACGGATGGGAGTTCGGCGACCTGAATGGCGGCTTCGAGCAATCGAGCCTCATCATCGAGGAGCCCATCGTCCACCAGTCGCAGTCGCACCATCCGCTGGAGCCCCGGACTGCGATGGCATACTGGCAGAACGGCAGGCTCTACCTCCACTGCTCCGTCCAGAGCACCGCGCAGGCTCGGAGCGCGCACGCGGCGAGCCTCCAGATGGACGAGGCGGACCTCGTCATCATCGCGGAGTACTGCGGAGGAGGATTTGGAAGCAAGGTGTTTGGAACGGTGACGGACATCATTCCCGCCGTGCTGGCCCGCCGAGCCGGGCGGCCGGTGATGATGAGGGTCACCCGCGACGAGGAAACGTACTTCGGGAGGGCCCGGGCGGGGCTACAGGGGTGGGCGAAGCTCGGCTTTCGCTCGGATGGACGGCTCCTGGCGCTGGATCTGCTCCTGGTTCAGGACAGCGGCTGCTACGGATTGCGATCGGACCTCGCGGCAGCCGGCAGCTACAGCTCACTCGTCTATCAGCCGGAAGCCATGAGGTTCCGTGGGATTCCGGTGATCACCAACACCCCTCCCCGCGGGGCCCAGCGCGCGCCCGGCGCTGCGCAGGCCATGACGATGCTCGGTCCCCTCATGAGCCGGGCGGCCCGGGAGTTGGACGTGGACGAGCTCGACCTGATGGATCTCAATGCGCCGCCCGAGGATGCCGAGTTCTACCCGGGCCCGGTCCGAGTCACGAGCGCATACGTCAGGGAGGCCATCAGATTGGGTCGAGAGCGGTTTCGATGGGACGAGAAGAGGCAGCTCAGCGGAAGGGTGGAGGGGAGCAGGGTCACGGGAGTGGCTGCGGCGCTCAGCTCCTACTCCGCAGGGGTCACCGGCTACGACGGGATGCTGATCATTCGCCCGGACGGGCGCCTCACGGTGCATTCCGGAGTGGGCAATCTGGGCACCCACTCGGTCTTCGACACCTGCATGGCCGCGGCGGAGGTGCTGCGAGTTCCGTGGGACGAGGTGGAAGTGGTCTGGGGAGATTCGAGCAGGGGCCTCCCCTGGAGCGCGATCCAGGCCGGCAGCCGAACCACGCACGCGCATACCCGGGCGAACTGGGCCGCGGGTCACGACGCGAAGCAGAAGCTCCAGGAGATTGCGGCCCTGGACCTGGGGGGATCTCCCGACGAGTACGATGTCGACGGCCAGCGTGTATTTCGGTCGAATGACCCGTCGCTGGGTTTGAGCTTCGCCCAGGCCGCCCAGCGCGCGATCGATCTCGGGGGTCGGTACGATGGGAGCGAATTGTCCGAGGAGCTCCACGGAATGACCGTGGCATCGGTGCGGGAGCACTTGATGGGCCAGGGCCTCGTCGGGGCGGCGACGGACACCTATTCGCACGAGGGGGAGAGCCGCTCCACCGTCATATCGTTCGCGGTTGTGGAGGTGGATCGGGAGACCGGGATGGTGGACGTACTCGAGCTGCTCTCCGTCGCGGACTGCGGAACCGTCTTGCATCCCCGGAGTCTGGCGGCCCAGGTTCACGGGGGGGTCTTGCAGGGTATGAGCCAGGCCCGCTTCGAGCGATGGGCGTTCGATCCGCGGTGGGGGGTGAATTCGAACAAGCGGCTGTACACGGCCAAGCCCATCACCATTCTGGACGTGCCGCAGGAGTTCGACTTCGTGGCGGTGGACATCCCCGACCCCCAGACTCCGGTCGGCTCGAGAGGAATCGGCGAGCCTCCGGTCGGGGCCGGCGCCGCGGTGGTTCTCTCGGCAGTCTACGACGCTCTGGGAATCTATGTGAACCGGACCCCGATCACACCGGACAAGATCTTGAACGCCCTCGAGGGGGGCGACTCGGGCTACCGCTCTCTCCAGACCCACGTGTGAAGCAGGGTAGAGCAAGGGACCAAGCAACGGACGACGACGAGGAGTGTGATGGACTGGAATGCAAAGGGGTACAGGGTGGTGCGTTGGGGTCTTTGGGTGATCGTGTTTCCCATTCTGGCGGGCGGCTGCGCCCACTTCGGGCAAGCTGATGTAGCCCCGCAGCCGGAAGCGTTCGGGACCCAGTCCCCGCTCTACTCCGGATCCGTGCGTGCCGGCAACTTCCTCTTCACCTCCGGTGTGCTCGGCACGTCCGATACCGGTGACATCCGGGAGGGCACGCGCGAGGCGCTCGGCGGGGTCCAGGAGAGGGTGGAAGCCGGAGGAGCCACCATGGCCGATGTCGTGAAGTGTACGGTCTTCCTGGTGGACATGGAGGACTATCAGGGCCTGAACGAGGTCTACGTGGAGTTCTTCCCCGCCCCGGCGCCCGCTCGCAGCGCGGTCGCGGTGCGCGAGTTGCCCGCAGGGGCGATCGTAGAGGTGGAGTGCATCGCCGCCGTTCTCTGAGGTCGCACCCGACCGCGCACGATTCGATTCTCAAACGCAGCCGAGCCGGGGGGCTCTAATCTCGGTCGTCGTCCCCGAGTCGGTCCGGCAGGCGCTCGAAGCGGAGGTCGAGCGCCCGCACTGCATCGAGGCGCAGCTCCTTCACGTCCCCGGAGTCGTCGCGAAGGAAGCGGAGCACCACCTCCCCTAGCCGGTACGTGTCCCGGCCCTCCGGAACCAGATGGGAGGCAAGGGGTGCGGGTTCATCGATCCGGAGCCCTCCGTATCTCACCCGGAGCCGGTAGGTCACACCGAGCTCCTCGCTGTAGTAGTCCCCCGAAAGCTCCTCCAACTCCTCCGGGAAGGGCTCGTACTCCTCTGAGGAGGAGCCCCTGAAGAGGACCGGACGCGAACGGCGTTCGGCCGGCTCCTGCCGGGGACCCAGCTCCCCCTCGAGGATGATGTCGGCGACCTCCCGGGCCAGGGCCCGCGGCCGAGCCGCGCTCAGATTGCAGAGGACGGTGACCGAGGTGTCCTCGCCGGGAAAACGGAGAACCTCGGCCTGATAGCCCATGAAGGATCCGCCGTGCCCCGAAGTGGGGAGCCGCCGGTGCACTCCGTGGGTGAGCCCGAAGGAGTAAAGCAAGGTCGCCTGGTCGGAGAGGCGACCCCGCTCGGCCATGCGCTCCCGGAGGAAGGAGACGAGCTCCCTGCGGTGGTCTCCGTTCGGTGGGAGCTCTCCCAGAAAGGTGCGTTCCCAGATCGCCAGATCTTCGACGCTGGTCATGAGCCCCCCGTCTCCGACGAGGTGGAGGGGGCGGCGTCGTTCCACAAAGTTGTTCGAGCCGCGCGGAGCGTACCCGATCGCCCGATAGCGAACCACCTCGTTCGGGTCGTCCTGGAAGTGGGTCCTCTCCATCCCGAGCGGGCGGAAGAGATGATCCCGGGCATACTCCCTTAGCGACTGGCCGGTGACCTCCCGGACGATCCGCGAGATCAGGAAGTACCCGGTGTTGCTGTACAGGAAGTTCTCGCCCGGAGGGAAGTTCAGGGCCTCCTGCCGAGCGACCAGCTCGAAAACGTCCTCCCCGTCGAAGGTTTCGTCTAGGGCCACTCCGGTGAGGGTCAAGAGGACGAGGTAGTCGCGTAAGCCGCTCGTGTGGTGGATCAGGTGCCGGATCGTGACCCGCTCACCGTAGTCGGGGAGACCCGGGAGGAAGTCTCGAATATCGTCGTCGAGGGAGAGGGCGCCCTCGCGGTCGAGGAGTAGCACCACCGCGGCCGTGAACTGCTTCGAGACCGAGGCGACATCGAAGATCGTCCAGGGTTCGATGGGGACCCGGTGGTCCAAGTTCGCCATCCCGTATCCCCGGGAGAAGGTCGTTCCGTGCTTCCCCACGACCCCGACGGCGCACCCTGGGGAATGAGTGGAGTCATGGTCCCGGAAGACGGAGTCGATGCGGGCTTCGAGCGTGGCCTCGACCGGGATCGGCGTGGGCACCGAAAGGGGGGCTTCCAGTGCCGACCGGCAACTCGAAAGGAGGAGGCCCGTACCGATGAGGAAAACAGGGATCGAGAAGCGGACGCCGAATCCGCTGGCCTGGAGGGAGGGCCTCATCGAGAAGAACCGCATCATGGAGCGCCGGGCGCGGGCAAACGGACTGGGTTCCCTGGAAAATAACAACTTGAAGCAGCTGGCCTGGCGACGCAAGAATCGGGGTCCGCCGAAGACGAGGCGCCCGGGCCGGCGCCTGGGCCGAGTGCCCCTCCTCAGCCGCCCCGGCGAGTCTCCACGAGAATGGCTCCTCCGAAGTGCCCCGTCCCAAAGCGGGTCGTAGCCTGAGAAGCTCCGAGGTACCGGATTTCGTGCAGGAGGGTCGAGTCGATTTCCCGAAGTCGATGAATCTGCCCGACCTGGATGCCGTCCACATAGACGAGGGGCATGGATGGTCCACCTTCCTGAAGAGACTGGGTCCCCCTCGAGCCGAACCACTGCGGACGTAGGCGGGTGACCACGTCGTAGGCGTTCGTGTACGACCCCGACACCTCGTCGATCATCTCGAAGGACAGAATGGACGAGGTACCGCCGCTCGAGCCGGACCGTTCACTGGTCGCGCAGCCACCGAGCAGGATAAGGAGCACGACAAGGAAATGGACGGGGGGGCGAGGTTGGGCGAGCACCGCCATCGGGACCTCCGGAGCTGGGCGCGGAACATGGACGGCCCATCTTGAAACACCGGCGTCGGGGGCTGGGTTCCATTGGGGAGCGGGGCGCCCGGATACAGCTTCAGAAGCGGATGGAAAGGAGAGGGATGGGGGTGGTGATTTCGCCCGGGCCTGGGATAGTTGCGATGGTCAGGAGCAGGTTCTCGGGGTGGAGGGAGAGTGTGGCACCTCGCCTCCATCGGGTGTTCGGTACCGAGGAGCCTCCAAGGCCGACCGAGGGACCCGAGCCCTCGCCGAGGGCCCGAAAGACCAACCCGGCGCCGACCAGCGATCCGGCGGTCCCGGTGGCGAGGTAGAGAAGGGGATGCTCGTCGATTTCCTCGACGGCGAGATAGGTGAGGCCGAGGGCGGTGGCAGCGCCCGCGAGATGCCCCGCGTTCACGAGGAGCCCTTCTCCGCTCGAGAATCGCTTCTCCCGGAGGAGGCGGTTTCCACCGACGAGCGCCCCGAGGCCTCCTGCGAGTCCGCCGGCGACGAGGGTCCGGTCGTCGTCGGTCGCGGCGCGGGCCAGCGTCACGCCGGACTGGGCGCCCAGAACTACGGCCGATTCCAATGCCCGGACGTTCCCCTTCGTGTACAGTTGACGTTCCCCGAGCCACCGGCCGGCCAGGAGGCCGCCCACACCACCGGCCATCGTGATGGCGTGGCCGACCGAGCGATTTCTGGTTCTGGATTCGACCACCGGCACCCCGTCCAAATCGCGTACGACGTCCCGGGTCGCGTAGGGGCCCGCGATAAACGCGCTTGCAGCTCCCGCCCCGAGACCGAAGTCGCCGAGCGCGCTCCAGAGCTCGGCCGTGCCTTCGTCGGGAGTGAATCGGTCCGCCGTCGCATACCCCAGGACGGCCCCTCCCCAGCTCGCGGCGAGTCCTCCGGCGAGGCGAATCCGGTCCACATGGTCGGAGTCCCGGTCGGCCAGGGCGTCTCCGAGGAGGACTCCGTAGAGAATTCCCCTCGAGCCCCCGTACCACGCCAGGTCGCGGTGCGCCTCCGAGACCGGGCGGTCCCGGGAGAGGTGATAGGGGACATAGAAGGCGGCGCCTGCCGTGAGGAGGTAGGCCGCTACCGCACCCTGTGCCGAGTCGATGTCGAGCACCGTCGGGACGGCCCAGCCGTGGAAGCCAAGCCCGAGTAGGGTCTGATCGAACACGAGGCGCCCTCTTCCCTCTCGATCCAGGCCGAGCCGGGGGTCCCTCTCGCCGAGCTGGAGGGCTACGCGGTCTTGAAAGTCCCGCAAGTCCTGGTCGGACAACAGCCTCCTCTCCCTGCGAAGCTGGTTGTCCCGCATGTACTCGAGCTCCAGGACGGTCCCCCCGTCCTCCCGGAGGAAGAGGCGGGCCACCCGGAACCCCTGGATCTCGGGGAAGAGCTCCAGCTCCGCCCGGAGGGACTGGGAGATCTCCAGCACGCCCAATTCCGGAGCAATGGGAACCTGTCCCTCCCGATCGACCTCCTGCCCATCGAGCGCGCCGGCCCCTGCTACGAGGAAGAGGGCTGCCAGTAGCGGGAAGAGGATACGAACGGGGCCTCGGACGGGCTGGCCCGGCCGAAGGAAGGGTCGTCTCCCCAGTGAGCGAGACATCCAGGGGCGGCGGCCGCCCATCAGGCGCGCTCGAGGACCATGGCAAACCCCATGCCCCCAGCGGCGCAGACGGTGATCAGACCGAACTCGCCGTCGACTCGTGGGAGCTGGTTGGCGAGGGTAAGGGTCATCCGTGCCCCGGTGGCTCCGAAGGGATGTCCCAGAG
>SLFU01000109.1 GCA_007124095.1 Gemmatimonadota bacterium | reverse complement strand
CTCCCTTCGAGTTCAGAAGGTCTTCAGGTACTCGATCAGGGCCCGCTTCTCCGCGGGCGTGAGGTCGACGCCGTAGAGGTGCCCCTGGTTCCCGTTTCCGGGCCGCAGCGTCTCGAACCGCCACCCCAGGCGTTCGGCTGCCGGGCCAGTCGTTACGAAGCCGACGTTCTCGTAGTCGTAGACGTCATATCCGGTGTAAAAGACCTCCGGACGGCCGGAAGGCGGTTCGAGGAGGCTTGCCAGGTCCGGCACCGACCCGTTGTGGAGGTAAGGCGCCCGCAGCCAGAGCCCGTCCAGCGGCATCGCCGCGTACCCGTGAGTCTTCCGGAAATGGGTGAACCGTGCGGGATAACAGGGCCGGCGGTTTCCGGGTCGCTCGAGGCAGCCGGCCTCGTCCAGCGGGAATCCGGCGTACAGGGAGTTCTGGGCGGCAGCCAACTCCTCAGTGTAGGAATCGAGGCGGGCTCGGTCGGTCCCGATCTCCTCGATCGGGACGACCGTTCCCACCCGCCCTCCGTCTCCATCGGTGCGGAACGGGGGATCCCGATTTCCATGGCACGACCAGCAATACCCTTGGTAGATTGCCGCCCCCTCCTGCGCCAGCTCCCGGTCGATCCGTCCTTCGGGAAAGGAGGGAGGACGGGCCGCATCCCAGAGCCAGTCCGCCATTCGCAGCAGCTTCTCGGTGTCGATCGTCGCTGGGGTGGCTCCAGTCCCGAACGCCGCGCTCAGATTCCGCTCGTCCACGCTCGTGTTGTTTCCGTCCCAGTGGAGCTGCATCCCCTCCTTCCATCTCTGATTCCACACCGATGGGAGGGCGGCGTTGCCCACGAGCTCGCGCGCGGGCGCCCTCTCCATCGGGAAGCCGAGGAGCGCCTTCGGTGGATTGAAGGTATCGACCCGACCGGGACCCCAGCTCTCCATGTCGATGAAGGCCAGGCGCGAGGTGAGCGTCAGGAGCTGCTCTCGCACCATGTTCATCGCCACATTGCGAAAGACCCATCGATCTACCGGACTCAGGGGATCGGGCCGGTACGCTCCCTCGTCCAATTCCAGCTGGTCCCTCCCGATCACTAGCTGATCCACCGTGGGAAAGATACGGCTGGCGCGGAACTTCCAGTCCGACGCCGCGTTCCCGAAGAACAGGGCCAGGCCGCCCAGGTCGAAGGTGTTCGCGGGCATCCCCAGCACGATCTCCGCAGGTGCATCGGGTGCGGGCCTTACGGATCCGGTGTGACACACCGCACAGTTGAAATAGACGCGATCGATACCCTGCACCCGGCGCATCGACATCCCGATGGGAAGGTCGAAGCGGGGATCCCGGTCGGGCTCGTAGATCATCCCGAATGAGGCGTATCCGCGACCCGGTTGTCCGTCGGGGAGGTACTCGTGGAAGAGCTCGGGAAGCGCCACCCAGATCCAGTACGGGATCCCGAAGCCGAAGTGCTTGCCCCAGCCTCGCTCACCGCCCGTGGACCCGTATTTGAAGTGATCTTCCTCACTTTCGTACGTGACTGGCCGGTCGTCGGTCAAGCGCACGGCGAGGTAGCTTCCCCCGAGGAGCGCGACGACGACAGTGAGGACGCCGACCCAGAGCCCCACCGTTGCGAGAAGCTTCCGGATCCGTGCTGGAAGAGAAGCGTCATCCATCTCGCCGCGCCCCCTCGTCGGGAAACTCGAGCATGAACCCGGCGACCCGTCGGCCTCCGAGGTATACCACCCCGAGATAGACGCCCGGGGCGACTTCGCGCATCTCGTCGCGCACCAGCCGAGCCACGAACGAAGTCTTCGAGTAGTCCAGGATGATCGCCGGGCTCCCGGCGAACCAGCTGTCACCGACGTAGACCTCGGCTCGGACCGCGGGGATCCCGATCGGTCCGAGTCGATTCTTCAGGTCCCCGGATTCCGGTCGAAAGATCTTTCCCTTCCACCAGAAAGTCCGAATGAGCGCTCCCAACACCCGATCGAGCCAGGAGCCCGGAAGGATTATCGCGGTGCCGTCGGCCTGGCCGACCGGGATGGGCCCCGCCGGGCTGGCGTGGAAGAGCCGATCCTGCTCGGCCCTCGGCATTCGACGGATCTCTGTAGCGAGGAGCGTCATGAGGTCCTTTCGGCTTGGAAGCGTGCTTCCGATTCAGGAAAGGTGACGGGAAGGGGATCGTGGGAGAGGCAGGTCCTGCGGACACGCAGCTCGAGGTCGCCGAGTTGCCTCGCGAGGGCGACGCAGCAGACGAAGAGGATGAGCTCCCGCCCCGGGCATGCCCGGGGGCCCCTCAGAAAGAGCAGCGAAGCCAAGGCGGGAGGGTCCGGGGCGGATCCGAGCCATCGATCGGGGCGAAAGTCGTGGACCGACGAGCCCAGGGCCTCGTCCCGGTGAAGGAGGGGAAAGTAGTGGACGATCTCGGTGTCGAAAGTCCCAAAACCCTCTCGCGGATCTCCCCTGTGGAGGGTCCTGGTCACGGGAGGAAACAGACGTCCCGTTTCGAGGAGGCAGGCCGGAACAAAGCGGAGGCCGCGAATGGCCTCCGCCCGGTCGAGGGACCCGGTGTCGGCGAGCTCTTCCCGCACCCGGGCATGGATCGCAGGGCGAGAGGTGATCATCGAGAGGGTACGGCTCAACAGGTCCGTCCCGGAGCCCGTGAAGGTAAACATCCAGTGAGGGATCTGTTCGAGGAGCTCCTCGCGGTCCCGGAGGGAGGGGCTTGGCGGCATGAAACGGGAGGCCAGACCGAGGAGGCTCGGGTCGTCCGCGGTCGCCCCGGCCCACCGGGCGGCGAGGGTGGCGTAGAGAGTCTCACGCCGCTTCCGGTATCGCCAGCCGAGAAGCTTCCGGCGCAGGGGGCTCTGCACGGCCCCGAAGAGCGCGTGGACGTCCGCCGGGAGCTCGGGATTTCTCCCGCTCCGTTCTCCGAGGACGATCCCCTGCATGGCCCGGCCCATCGCCTCTCGGACCTCCCGGGTCGAGCGGACGGGTGCGTGGAAGGCGTCCCTCACGCACTCCAGGAAGGTCTGCGCCAGGGCGTGGTCGCCTTGGAAGGCCAGGACCTGGTCGTGGAGGGCGCGAAGGCGTGCCCAATCCTCTCCGTGTGCGATCGTCAGCGCCCGGGGCGCAAGGAAGCCCATGGCTTCCCGCTTGAGCTCGCCGGGCCGGAGACCGTGGGCTGCAGGCGACCCGTCGAGGATCTCCCGCGAGCCTTCCCCCGGTCCCATGACGAGGAAGTCTCGTCTCCCGATCCGGATGGCTATGCTCTCCTCTCCTCCCCGAACAAGCCTGCTTTGAGCCCATCGGCACACGGTTCGTCCCGGATCGAACCTTCGGGGTCGGGTCAGCCGCCCGGCCACGACGGCGACCGCCAGTTGAAGGAGGGCGCCGAAACCCGAACGCCCCGGTGCGCTCATGGGCGCAGAAAGGCGGGGTCCGACTCCGCCCCCGGCCGTGGTGTCCACTCGAGGGAATAGTGCCGCCCCCGGTCCCTCGCCCAGGGATCGAAGGTGTTCACCACGCCCTCGAGCTCTTCGGCGAGCTCCGGAATCGTCCGGAGGAGAACTCGCTTCATCGGAGCCACTTCCTGCAGATGTCCGTTGGGCCGGCCCGCTTCCATCACCCGACCGTCCGGTCCGTTGTCCGTCACCCAGGCAACGCCGAAGTGGGTGTAAAACTCGGGACGGAAGCTCGAGGTGAAGAATCGGTCGCTGAACAACCGTCGAGACGCGTTGAGGATGAAGACGGTGAACTGGGTCTCGGAGATCGCGAATCCGTGCGGGCGGACCGGCTCGGCCAGCCACCCGACCACCGTGTCCAGGTCTTCCACATTGTCCACCAAGGAGCCATCCGGATGCCCCAGACAGTCGGTGACCGGACGCCCGTCCATCTCCTGAACCGCCGTGATGACCTTCGAATCGTCACAGACATGCTGTCCGTAAATTTCTCGGAGCTTCCCCGCCAGCTCCTCCTGTCGCCGGCGCTCCGCGGAGTCCTCCGGAAGTCGCGGATCGATGAAGTCGTCGAAGCTGGTGAGGCTCATCAGCCCGTACTGGCGCCGAAACTCGTTGAAGCGGGGCACTCCCCGTTCCCGGTCGCGAATGAGATCGAGCGCCGCCACGTCGATCATCCCCGTCTCGGAATCGAGGTGGGGCATCGGGAGGTTCTGGAGGAAGAGCGGGTGGTTCTGCAGGGTGAGCGCCCCAAGGCGTTGGCGGCCCATCGTGACGGCCCAGTCCGGGAGCCCCCTCTCCCGCATCGCCCCGGTGGCTTCTCCCCTGAAGGTGGAGATCGTGGGGATCGTGGCCCGCACCGGGTTGGGATCCCGCCAGTCCCGCACCTCGAAGATGTCGGGCACCAGGGGGTGGAGCCGATAGACGGTGACGAACTCCTCAGGGAAGTTGAAGGGGGATCCGAAATGGTTGACCCCTCCATTCAGATGGTTCGGATTTCGGATGTCCCAGATGTCCTCCCCGGACCTCAGGATGCCCCGGAACCCAGGCCTGCCTTCGTATCTGCGGCTTCCCAGGCCGAAGATGCCCGACCCGGACGCGAAGACACCCCACCAGGTCGTCTGGTCGACCTCGCGAAAGGAGGTGCCGAGTCGGTCCAGGATCACCCGCTCGAGTGCACGCGACATCCGGTCGTTGTCCTGGAAAAGGCCGTTCCAGTTGGAGTTCATCGCGTGGTGAAGGACGTCGTCGTAGAGGAGCTGGGGCGTCCATTCGATGGTGTGGATCTTGGCGATCAGGGCCGAAACCACGAGCCGGCTCACCTCGTAGAGCTCCTCCGCCGTCACCTCCGAATACGGGATGACTCGATCGGGTTCGGAAGGATCCCGCAGCCCGGAGTCCTCCTCGGGGTTGGCGGCCGCATGCCGTCGGAACTCCTCCACGAATGCATTGTGCTCGCGCGCAAAGACGTTGTGCAGGAAGCTGAGCCCTACGGACCAGTTGTCCGGGAAGGCCACCGCTTCCTGACCCATCCACGCCTGGTGGATGGGATCGCCCTCCTCGAAGACGGGGAGGTACCCCTGCTCCTCACCGCCCTGGCCGGGAGGAGCAGAATCCGGCGCGTCCCCACGAGGAACCATGAGGAGTCTTGCGGGATCCCGGGGATCCCGCTTCACTCGCTGGACCGAGGTTTCGCTGTATCCGTAGATCTGAGAACCGTCCCACCAGGCGGTGTTCGTATTTCGGGTCGTGCGGTGGGCCCGGAGGAGGTGCTCCCGGCCGCCATGGGTGAAGGTCGGGGCCGGCTCCGTCTGATCGTAAAGGGATCGGCTCATCCGGTCCCCGGGGCGGCATCCCAGCTCTTCTATCTCCTCCGGGGAGAGGTTCCGCTCTACCTCGCCCTCCATCCGGGTCCTGCACCCCACCTCCATCACCTCGGAGCTGTTTCCACCCTCGTCGAGGTGTGAGAACCAGTCGTGCGTCATGAACTGGATCCAGAACGCCGCCAGCACATTGAAGAAGGGCGCCTTGATGTAGTCGCACTGCGAATCCTGGCCGGAGATGCCGAGCCCGCCATTGCACCGCTCGGGGTCGGACTGCACCCGGGTGAACAGCTCCCGGCTGATGACCTGGGGGTCGGGCCTGAGTAGGCCGAGTCGGTCACCGTGCCGGTTTCGGACCAACTCTGCTTCGCTCAGCTCCGGAAAGGTCTCCTCGAAGGCAACGTTCCGAGCGAAGAGGGTGTTGGTGGCCCCCATCAGGGGGTTGCGAATGTCATTGCAGATCCCGGTGAGCGTACGGAAGCGGATCAGGTCGCCCGTGCAGAGCTGTTCCCCCGCGCCTCCGACCCTCGTGAAGTCGGGATGCTCGGGGGGAAGGCGCATTTCGGACCAGACGCGAAGCGCACGGCCATCCACGCCGTCTCTCCCTCGCAGATAGTGTTCGAAGGTGTAGTTGTCGAAGAGGTTGAATTTGATGAGCTCGATCCGCTGGTACTCCAGGTCGAGGAGGGCCCCGTCGAGTCCGCGCTGATTGCGGGACAATCGCTGGAGCGGAACGAGGCCCACCCTGGAGAGCGAAGTCTCGTCTCGCGTTCCCCAGTAGTGGGTCCAGTCCACCCAGGGCGTATCGCGGTAGACGAGAGCCGCGGCTCCTCCCCGACAGAGGGCGGTGAAATCCTGGACCTTACCCAGGAACCGCTCCGCCGGCGTTTCCGCTACGGGCCGGAGCCCCGAACGGACCAGAGTCGTGCAGGCGGCCAGGGACCTCGCCTCATCGCGAAGCGCCGGAACGGTGGCCAAGAGAATCACCCAGAGGGCGGCAAAGAGACCGAGACCGATGAGAACCTTCCGCATGCGGGGGCTCTTCATGGCGAGCGCACCTCCATTGGCTGGCGGATCCGGCGGGAACTCGGATCGCGAGGTTGAGCCCAAGTTCTTGGGAAGGCGGGAGAGGACCGCCGCCCGCACGGTTTCCAGTAATACTTGCTTGGCTCGCGAAACGTCAAGCGTCTCCTTACTGGTTACAAAGCTGGCGCGGTCGCGCAGTGGTTTCTCTTGCCGATCGGTCCTCGGCGCGCGACTGTGGGGAAACGGTGCTCCGGTGCCGGTGGCTGAACTCCGGCCGTGGAGAACGATTCACCCCAACAAATGCGCCGATGCCCCCGCCCACTTTGAAACCGTTCGAGCGCCCGTACCTCCCGATCATCTACGTTCGAGGATACGCCGGAAGCGATGCCGAGGTGGACAACACCGTCGCGGATCCATACATGGGGTTCAATGCGGGAGCGACGGTGGTCCGGCAGGACTGGGAAGGGGTCGTACACCGCCACTACTTCGAATCCCCCCTGGTTCGGCTGATGAAGGACCACGACTACCGAGACGTCTATCACGTCGGCGACGAGATGCCGCTCGGCGCGAGGGTGTCTCCACGAAGCGTTTTCATCTACCGCTACTACGACGATGTCTCGAATCTCCTAGGGGCCGGGGAGCGCCGGGACATCGAGGACTATGCGGAAGGGCTGGGCGCCCTGATTCTCCAGGTGCGAGAACGGATCTGTGAGGACGGGTTTTACGATCCGGAGACCTTCGGCGTCCATCTGGTGGCCCACTCGATGGGGGGTCTCGTTTGCCGCTCCTTCCTCCAGAACCCCCGGCCCTCCGTAGCGGAAACGGTGAAGATGGTCGACAAGGTCTTCACCTACGCCACTCCGCACAACGGGATCGACCTCCAGGTGCTCGGAAACATCCCGGGCATCTTCAGCCGGAACAACGCCGACAACTTCAACCGCCGGAGGATGGCCGATTATCTGGGACTTTCGCCCGACCAGAGCCGGAACGATGTGGCCTCCCTGGACGGGAAGTTCGATCCCGACCGCTTTTTCTGCCTGGTGGGGACGAATGCAAATGATTACGGGAGCGCGAGCGGCTGGGCCCAGCGGGTGGTTGGTCCCCTCAGCGACGGCCTCGTGCGCATCACCAATGCAACCGTTCACGGACCGTGGGAGAAGAACGGCAGGACGCTGAACGTGCAGGCTCCCCGAGCCTTCGTCTATCGGAGTCACTCCGGGAGCCTCGGGATCGTGAACTCCGAAGACGGCTACCAGAATCTTGCACGGTTCCTCTTCGGGAACGTTCGGGTGGACGGCGTCCTTCTCATCAAAGAGCTCACCCTCCCGCCGCGCGTGCAGAAGGCGCATGACGAGGATCGAAGGATCCGGGCTTCGTACCACTTCGACGTAGTCGTGAGGGTTCGTCGGGCGCGTTGGGAGTTGCACCGACGCCTCCTCAGGGAGAACTCGGCCATCTTCCGGAGGTTCGACGACCTTTTTCCGAGGGCAGGAGGCCCGAGCGCCGTGCACCATCCGCACCTCTTCTCGGCCTACCTCGCGCTTTGGGGACGCAAGCGGCGGGGCGTGACTCTGGGCTTCAGCATCGACCTGGGAGTTCACGTGCCCGAGTACGAAGTGGATCGCCGCCTCTTCATGGACGAGTACTATCCGGGCGGGATGCTCTTCCGGGACAAGTTCAACTTCGAGGTGACTCCTCCGAAGACGGACGGGACGGAGTGGAAGCTGCGCTGGGGAAGCGATCGCGAGACTCCGAATCGGTCCGAAAACCCGCTCGAGCCCATCGAGGGTAGCGAAGTTTCCAGGCTGCTGCCCGGCTTCGTAGAGGAGGGGGATGACCTCTATTCGGTGCCCGTGAGGCAGGGTTCCCGCCCCGGGATCGACGCGAATCTGATCCTCCGGGCGCGGCCATGGGTTTGATAACAGCCCCGCCTCACCACACCTCCAATCCCTAGCGCGGCGTCAGATCTCGTCCTTGCGGATGCAGGCGGCCAGATGCTCCGCTCCGCGATGGCCGTCCGTCCCGCCCAGGGGTTCCAGAGAGGGCACCGCGGAGCGGCATTCCTCTATGGCGAAGGGACAGCGGGGATGAAAGGCGCAGCCCGGCGGGGGGGACACGGGACTCGGGGCCTCGCCTTGGAGGGGAACGGCGTCCTTGCGTCGGCTGGGATCCGGTTCCGGGATGGCGCGAATCAGCGCCCTAGTGTAGGGGTGGGCGGGCCTCTCGAAGATCCGGTCGACCGGTCCCTTCTCGACGATCCGGCCCAGGTACATGATCGCGATCGTGTCGCTGATGTACTCCACCACCGACAGATCATGGCTGATGAAGATGTAGGTCAGATTCCGCTCGCGCTGGAGCTTGACCATCAGGTTCAGGACCTGACTCTGTACCGAGACGTCGAGAGCCGAGACGGGCTCATCCGCGATGACGAGCTTCGGGTCCAGGGCGAGCGCCCGGGCGATCCCGATCCTTTGGCGCTGTCCTCCGGAGAACTCATGGGGATACCGGTCCAACATCTCACCGGTCAGTCCGACCGTCGCGAGCAGGTCACGGACCTTTTTCACCTGCTCCTTCTTGGTTCCCATCCGGTGGACCAGGAGGGGTTCTCGAACGATCTCTCCCACTGTCATCCGGGGATTGAGGGAGGAGTACGGATCCTGGAAGATGATCTGGATGTCCCGGCGGCGCCGGAACAGCTCGGGACCGGAGGCGTTGGCGAGGTCTTCGCCCTGGAAGAGGACCCGGCCGGCGGTGGGGTCCTCCAGCCGCATGACGGCACGACCCAAGGTTGACTTCCCGCACCCGGACTCTCCCACGAGCCCCAGCGTTTGCCCCTGCTCGACGGAGAAGGTCACCCCGTCCACGGCGCGGACATCACCGATCTTGCCTCCCAGGATGCCGCCGCGGACCGGATAGTACTGCTTGAGTCCCTCCACGGAGAGGAGGGGGCCGCTGTCGTTCGAACGCGGGTTCCCCGTCACGCCCCTCCTCCCACCAGCGGAAAGTGGCACGCCACCCCGCGTGTTCCGTCCAGGACCGGGTCCTCCTCGAAGCAGCGCCGCTGCTCCCCTTCGCTCAGATCCTTCCGGTGCCAGCAGCGTTCGGCGAATCTGCATCCTGCGGGGAGGTGGAGAGGGGAAGGCACCACGCCTTCAATCGTGGGCAGCTCCGCTTTTCGCTGTACGCCCTTTCTGGGAATGCTCCTCAGCAGCCCCTTGGTATACGGATGCCTGCTCCGCTGGAAGATCTCGCCGACCTCCCCTCGCTCGACGATACGGCCCGCGTACATCACGGCGACTTCGTCACACATCTCGGCCACGACCCCCATGTCGTGCGTGATGAAGAGGATTCCGGCTCCCGTTCTCCGCTGGAGGCTCTTGATGAGGTGGAGGATCTGGGCCTGGATCGTGACGTCCAGCGCCGTGGTCGGCTCGTCCGCGATGAGGAGCTTCGGCTCGCAGAGGAGGGCCATGGCGATTATCACCCGCTGCTTCATGCCTCCCGAGAGCTCATGCGGGTAGGAGCCGAGGTGGGAGCGGGCATCGGCAATCCCCACGGTCGAGAGCATCTCCGCGGAACGCTCCAGCGCTTCCTTCCGGTGCATCCCGAACCGGAGCCGGAGGACCTCCACGAGCTGCCTTCCAACTGTGAAGACCGGGTTAAGAGAGGTCATGGGGTCCTGGAAGATCATCGAGATCTCCTTTCCCCGGATCCTGCCCAACTCGCTTCTGCGCATCGAGAGGATGTCCTTCCCCTCGAAACGGATCCGGCCGCCGAGGAACTTCCCTGGAGGGACGGGCACAAGCCGGAGGACCGAAGAGGCGGTCACGCTCTTCCCACATCCGGATTCTCCGACGAGGCCGAGCGTCTGCCCAGCCTCGCCCCGCAATGACACTCCGTCCACCGCGACCAACAGCCCGGCTTCGGTATCGAAGCCCACGCGCAGCTCCTCGATCTCCAGGAGGGGTGGTGCGACCGTCTCCACCGGAGGCGAAGGGTCCAGATCGTGTTCCGTCTTCACAGGTTCAGCTCAACCTCCGCGGGCTAAGGCCCGACGCCGGGTTCCTGGTCCACAACCTCACGGATCCCGTAGTAGTCCACGTCCAGATCCTCTTCCACCGGGAACGCCTCTCCAGTTCGCATCGCCTCGGTCAGAGCCTCTCTGCGCTCGGGATCGATCCAATAGACCATGTAGTCGGTGACCTGCTGGGTGCGTCTCGGGAGATAGAAGTCAGGGAATCGGAGGTAATCCCAGTGGGCCAGCCAGATGAAGGGAGCCCTCCAAAAGGGGATGTAAAAGGCTTCCTCGTGGACGATCTCGTCGATACGGTGCATCGCCCGCAACCGCGCGTCGAAATCCAGGTTCTCTTCGTACACCTCGATGAGTTCGTCCACCTCGGACGTCCCGAATCCCCAGATGTTGTTGTTGTTTACCGCTTCCTTGAAGTCCGTGTGCAAGTATTGCCGAGGGGAAGGGTAGAACCCCGCGGTTCGTCCGGTGACGGTCATCTCGTACTTCCGCTCGAGCCCCCGCTCGAAAGCCGTTCCGGGTTCGAGGAGCCGCAGCCGCATGTCCACACCGGCACGGCGGTACTCCTGCTGCATCACCGTGAGGTGCCGGGTCAGACCGGGACTTCCGTAGATCACCGTGAAGCTGGCCTTCTCTCCGCGCTCATTCACGAGCACGTCATCGGTGTCGGACCGGGTGAAGAGGAGTCCTCGCAGGGCATTCCCGACATTCTGGGCGACGTTCCGGCCTCGGATATGCTCCGGTCTCCTGTACCCGGCTCGCTCCAGGTACTCCTTGGCTCTCGCCGGGTTGAACTCCCGGGGCTGGATCTCAGGGTTCGCGTACTCGGTTCCCTCAAAAAAGGAGACCTGGCGGAAGTACTCGTCGAACATGAGGTTCCGGTTCAGCCGGTCGAAGTTGAAGAGGTGGTGCATCGCCCTCCGGAAGTCCCGATTCTGGAAGATCGGGGCCTCCAGGTTCATATGCAGGCCGTACACTCCGGAAGGGGTATCCACAAAGACTCGGGCCCTCCGGATCCACCCGTTCTGCACAGCGGGAAAAATGTAGTCCTCGTTCCACGCTCGCGCGTTGTTCTCGACCACCAGGTCCAACTCTCCCCGGCGCAGGTAGTCGAGATTTCGCTCGATCGGTACCACCCTCAGGTGGATCCGATCGAAGTTGTACATGCCCTGAAAGTAGTGATTCCCGTCGCCCCACCACTCGTCGAGGCGCTCCAGGGTTACCGACTCACCCCGCGAGACGCTGGAGACGACGTAGGGCCCGACGGCGATCTGGTGCTGGTTGTTCGTCCGACTCACCCAGTTCTCGTCCAGTTCCGTGGCGTGCTCGGGGGTGGGCCACAGTCCCCCGTAATCCGAGAGAGGCCGCCAGCTCGGGCGGGTTCCGACGATGCGCAGCGTGTGGTCGTCAATCCGGTCGACCGATTCGTAGAACTGCTCCGCGTAGTTGTTGTAGAAGGGATCCACGATGTGCTCCGATCGCATCATCCTCCACGTGAAGACGAAGTCGCTGGCCGTGATCGGGTTCCCGTCGCTCCACTCCGCATCGGGATCGATCTGAAAGTAGATCGTCCGCTGGTCCTCCTGGACGGACCAATGAGTCGCGACCCTCGGGATATAGTTGTCGGTGACCGGGTGTCGACTCACTAGGCCGAAGCTCATCGTGAACGCACGATTCCAGCCGGCGAAGGCGTCGTTCGAGTTCGGGCCCATCAGGCGAAAGGTCATCGGGTACTGCCCGATGGAGTAGTTGAAGGTCCCCCCTCGCACGGCATCCGACGATCCGATCGGCGGATCGTCGTAGTTCGTTTCCCATAGGATGTCCTCGGGCAGGGAGACCACGTCATCCGGGAGCGGTTCCGGTTCGTCTGTGCCGGGATCCAGAGACGTGGTCACGCCGGACGGGTCCGCGTGCTCCTCGACGCTGGGGGTGACGCTGGACGCATTCGCTTCCTCGCTTCCGGAAGATCTCGCAACCCAGGGAACGATTGGAGTCGCGAGGGCCCCGGTCAGAATGAGCAGGCCCAATACGACCCCGATGGGAGTCAGCGTTTTCATCTCGAACCTCCTGCGAAAACCCTCCAGTGGACGGCCCAGTGGACGGCGGCTGGGCGACTATTCATAGCGGGCGTAGCGCTTCGGGTCGAACGCTTCGCGTACGGACTCGCCGATAAAGACGACGAGGACGAGGGTCACAGTGATTGCCCCGAATGGCGCGAGGGTGAGCCACAGCTTGTCGCGGTTTTCCGGCATGAGGGCCTGGTCGATCAACTCTCCCCAGCTCGGGGTCGGAGGCGGCATGCCATATCCAAGGTAGTCCAACCCCGTCAACGCGAAGACGGCACCGACGATGGCAAAGGGAGTGAAGGTTACCAGGGGTGTGAGGCAGTTCGGAAGGAGGTGCCGAAAAATGATCCGGAGGTGCGAAGCCCCGTACGACTTTGCCGCCAGACAGTATTCTCGGGTCTTCTCCCGGTACATTTCCGTGCGCATGTAGAAGGTGATGCTGATCCATTGAAAGACCGCCATGATGGCGAGCAACATCCAGAAGGTCGGCGCGAAAAGGGCGGCCATGATGATCACCACGTAGAGAAACGGGATGGCGATCAGCACCTCCAGGACTCGCTGGCTCAGGATGTCGAAGCGTCCTCCCAGATACCCCTGTAGGCTGCCGACGATCGTCCCGAGCAGCTGACCGAAGAGCACAAGGAAGAGCGCGAAGAAGATCGAGATGCGGAAGCCGTAGAAGAGCCGCGAAGCCACGTCGCGGCCCTGGGAGTCCGTCCCGAGGTAATGACGTCGACCGAAGTCGGGAGGGGTGGGGGGGACCTCCCCCAGACGTTCCAGGGACGGCATCGCCCCACTCCGGGCAAGTCCGAGGAGGTCTCCCGTCGGGGAGGCGTCAACGTCGTCCAGCAACCCATGAATTCTGCCCGTGTGGATCGCGTCTGCCAGCTCGTCGAGCCCATCCCGTCGGGCCATCATCTCCGCGCGCTCCTCGGCCCCCTCATCCAGCACTGCCTGGATCTCGTTCAGAACCTCGTTGTACCAGAAGTCGCTTTCGTAGGGATTCCATGGGATCGGAGGCATCACGACGTAGTTTCGCCGGTTCGGAAACTTCTCATCCAGTGCCGCCAGCGCCGCCGGGTCGTCTCCCACCTCGGCCCTCTCCCGATCGTAGAAGTAACGCTCCGCTCTCCACTCTCGCTGAAGGCGGAGGTATTCGGTTTCCAGGTCCCCCATCCCCCATGCGAGAGGGGGCTCCTGGCCAAAGCTGTCCATGTCGTAGTACTCGAAGGTCGGGAGGTAGGGCCTTCCATCGTACCAGACGAGGAGTGCTCGGCTTTCCGCCAGGTAGGGAGCGAAGATCGAGAGGACCATGGCGATCCCCAGCAGGATGAGGGAGTAATATCCTCGTTTGATTCCGCGGAACCGGTCGATCCGCTTCTGCGTGATCGGGTCGAGCTTGAGCCATCTCATGGTCTGCTACTCGAACCTGACCCGGGGGTCGACGAATGCGACCGCCAGATCCGAAACCAGGTTTCCGACCATGAGGAGAACGCTGGAAATCACCAGGAAGCCCAAGACGACAGGGAAGTCTCGCGCCTGGATGGCTTCGAAGGCGAGGAGGCCGACTCCCTGGATGTTGAAGACGCGTTCGATGAGAAAGCTCCCTGTGAGGAAGATTCCCAGAAGACCTCCGATGCTGGTCGCCATCGGGATCAGCGAGTTCCGGAGGGCGTGTACGAAGACCGCACGCCGCCAGGTCAAACCCTTTGCCAAAGCGGTACGTACGTAGTCGGCGCTCATGTTCTCGATAAGGCTGTTTTTCATCAGCATCGTGGCGACCGCGAACGATCCGACGAGATAGGCGATCAGTGGAAGGATCGAGTGCCATACGATGTCGAGGAACTGAGCGAAGAGCGACAGCTCCTCCGCACCCGGAGACCTGAACCCTCCGAGCGGAAAGAGCTCATACCTGACCGCGAGGAGGTTGCTCAGAACCGCGCCCAGAGCGAACCCGGGAATCGCGTACCCAAGGAAGATCAGGACCGAGGTCAGGTGGTCCACCCTGGTCCGATGTTTGATCGCTTTCAGGATCCCGAGGGGGATGCAGATGCCGTACGTGAAGAGGGCCGTGATGAGGCCGTAGTAAATCGACACCGGCAAGCGCTCGGCGATGACCGTGACCACGGGCTCGTTGTAGCGGAAGGATTCGCCCAGGTCGAGGCGCACGGTGTCCCACAGCCATCCGGCGTAGGCGACCGGAAGGGGCTGGTCGAAGCCGTAGTATTCCCTCAGGCGATCGAGCTGTTCCTCCGGGATGTCGAGCTGTACGCGAGCGTCCCCTCCCCCCGCGAGCTCTCCCCCGGCTCCGGCCCCGGCCATGGCCATTCGGAGCTGGTCGATCTGGCCACCGGGAACGAACTGGCAGAGCATGAAGGTGACGAAGGTGATCCCTATGAAGGTCGGCACCATCAACAAGAACCGCCGGGCCACGTAGTCGCGCAACGCCTCCCCACGTGATTTCACATCGTCCTCACTTTTCGGGGTCGAGGCGCGGGGGCCGGGCGACCACGCGCCTTGGTCTGATCGGGAAGATATGTGCTGTGCCCACCGGGGTGGTTCCGTCCGGGCCCGCTCGAGGGATCCATGATTGAGACACGGTACTCGGCGGGGGTTTCCGGGGCAACGGTAAGCGAGATCAGCTTTTCCCCAGCGGAAGAGGAGTTATCTTCGGGGTCCGGCGCGCTCGGGAGCCATCCCGGCCCTGATGCGGCCGGCGATTCACGCGTCTCTTTCCAGCACGAGTCCAACCCTTCGGTCATGTCCGATTACTGGCATTTCTTTCGGGGAGAGGTTCCTCTCCTCACTTACGGCCTTTCGTTCACCTTCTTCTCGAGCTTCGGGCAGACGTTTTTGATTTCGCTGTTCGTACCCTACCTCCTGGTCGAATTCTCCCTCACAACCGGAGAGTTTGGAGGCTACTACGCTGCGGCGACACTGGGAAGCGCCCTCCTCCTTCCCTGGGCCGGGCAGTGGCTCGATCGGTCCCGACTGACCCGGTTCAGCCTGGCCGTCGTTGCCCTCATGGCGCTCTCGGCCCTCCTTCTCTCGATTGCGTGGCACCTGGCGGTGCTTTGTGTGGCGCTCCTGGGGCTTCGGTTGGCCGGACAGGGGCTGTCGTCCCAAGCCGCCCTCACCGCGATGGCGCGCTACTACGGGGCGCGGCGGGGGAAGGCGTTGAGCATTTCGAGTCTCGGATATCCAATGGGGGAGGCCGCGCTACCCCTCCTCGTGGCCGGCTCGATAGCTCTGATCGGTTGGCGACAGAGCTGGACCCTCGTGGGGCTGCTCGCGGTCGCCGTTTTCGCGCCCCTCCTGGTGCTCACGCTCACCCGATCGGGCGTGGAGCTCGATCCCCGGAAGGCAGGTCACCGGAAAGATTCTGAGGAGGGGAAGGCGGGTCGCGCGTCCACGAGCGAGGCTGTGGGCGGAGAGGCGTGGAGTCGAAGGGAGGTCGTGCGAGACCCGCGCTTCTGGTTCGCCCTTCCCGCCGTTCTTCTTCCTCCCTTCTGGGTCACCGGGCTGCTCCTGTATCAGACGAGCATTGCGGACTTGAAGGGGTGGAGCATCGGTCTCATGGCCTCCGCATTCGTGGCGTTTGCGGTGACTCGGATCATTTTCTCTCTTGCGACCGGTGGCACGGTCGACCGTCTCTCGGCTCGGCAGCTCTTCCCGTTCTGCGTCCTTCCGTTGGGGGCGGGAATGAGTTTCCTACTCCTTTTCGGAGGGGCGTGGGTGGCCTTCGCCCTCATGGCCTGCCTGGGGGTGACGATGGGCATGAGCGGGACGGTGAAAGCCGCCCTATGGGCCGAGCTCTATGGGACACGACACCTCGGTGCGATCAAATCAATGATGACTGCGCTGATGGTGCTCAGCACGGCCGGCAGCCCGATTGTGGTGGGCCTCGTGCTTAGTGGAGGAAGGGGGCTGGATGGACTCCTCGCTGGCGGGCTGGTGTCAGTGCTCATAGGTTCCATGCTGGCCTTGAGGGTCCTTCCCGGGTCGCGGTCCTCTCCGGTGGAGGTGGCCCGAGGATGAAGGGGATCGGACGGCTGTTCCTCAGGGTTCGCACCTTGGCTGCCAACTCGTGAAGACCTCCGTAGGCTCCCGCCTCAGGCTCCCAGCACCGCTTCGATCCGGATCACCTGCTCGCCATCCCCACTCCGATCCTCTGGACCGAGATCGTTCTCCGGCAAGGGGATTCGGGCAGGGTCGACCTCTCGACCTTCTACGCTACAGCTGCGGAGGCCTTCCGTTACGCCGTCCGGGTTGACCACCCGGATCTCCACCCGGACATTGCCCAATTGGATCGCGAGCTCGAAGCCGTCCCAATGTGGGGGGATGCAGGGTTTCAGGCGGAGGAAAGCTCCTTCCCGCCGGATGCCGAGTACATCTTCGAGGATGACTCTCCAGATCCAGCCGGCGGAGCCCGTATACCATGTCCAGCCTCCCCGTCCGACATGTGGTTCCGCTCCGTAGACGTCGGCGGCCACGACGTAGGGCTCCACCCGGTACCGAAGGGTATCCTCGCGTTCCACCGCATGGTGCACGGGGAGGAGGAGCTCGAGGAGCTGGCCTACTCGTTCCCCCTCCCCGGATCGAGCTACGGCGCGAAGGAGCCAGGCAGCAGCATGCGTGTACTGTCCGCCGTTCTCCCTTACCCCGGGCGGGTAGGAGGCGATGTAGCCCGGGTCGGGGCCGGCTCCCGTGAAGGGGGGCGTGAGGAGGAGTACGATCCCCTCGTCGAGGCGAACCAGTTCCTTCCACGCCGACTCCAGCGCTATTCGTGCGCGGCCGGGGTCGGCGGCCCCCGAGATGGTCGCCCAGGACTGGGCCAGCGAGTCGATCCGCGCCTCTGCCGAGTCCCGCGAGCCCAGGGGAGTGCCGTCGTCGAAGAAGGCACGGCGATACCACTCTCCATCCCAGGCATGGCTCTCGATCGCCTCGACCACGCGGCGACTCCATCCTTCCAGCCGGGTGGCCGTCTGATCCTCTCCTCGGGCCCTGGCCAGCGGAATCAGCAGGCGGCACGTTTCGACCAGAAACCACCCCAGCCAGACGCTTTCCCCCTTTCCCTCCCGGCCCACCCGGTCCATCCCGTCGTTCCAATCCCCGGTTCCGATCAGGGGGAGCCCCCTCGGGGAGAGCGAGGTGGCTGTCCGGGTTACGGCGCGAAGTGCGTGCTCCCAGAGGGATTCCTCCTCCTCCGATACGGGGTAGGCGTCGTAGCGTTCGTCCACTCCGTCCGGGAGGGGGGGGGCCTCCAGGTAGGGAGCCCGGCGATCGAGGAGGCTCGTGTCCCCGGTCCATCCCACGGTATGTGCAAGGACGAAGGGGAGCCAGAGGAGGTCGTCCGAGCAGCGGGTCTTGACGCCTCGGGTCGTGCCCGGGTGCCACCAGTGGAGGACGTCACCCTCGCGGAACTGTCTCCGTGCCGCTGCCTCCAACTGCTTCTCGGCGAGTGTCGGGTCCAGGGGCAGCATGGTGTAGACGTCCTGGAGCTGATCCCTGAAGCCGAAGGCGCCCCCGGATTGATAGTAGCCGGTTCGCCCAAGGAGGCGGGAGGCCACGGTCTGGTAGGGAAGCCATCCGTTCATGAGGTGGTCCAGGGCGGGCTCCGGTGTCTGGATTCGGACGCGCCCCAGATATCGGTCCCACTTCGCCGCCGCCGTCCCTGCGGGATCGAGTTCGGAGGTGCTCCCTCGAAGGCGATCGAGGAGGGGATCGAGCGCCTGGTGCGACTCCACCGCTCCCAGGAAGAAGGAGATTTCGACCTCTTCCCCCGGACCCACCTTGACCTCCCGCTGAAGGGCCCCGCACCCTTCTCCGGCCGGACTGATCCGCTCCCCCAGCTGAACCCGGCCGAGTCCCACCGGGATTCGATCGAGTGGCCCGGTTGCCCCCAGGAATTCGTGGCGGTCCACGGCCATCCCTGAAGGCTCCCCGTCGGAGGCAAGGAATGCGACCCGCTCGTGGAACTTGAGGGCAAAGGGGTTTCGAGCCAGGATCGTGCCCCTCTGGGAGTCGAAGCGAACCTGCAGCCTCGCAGCGGTGGTCGCCGGGTGCGAGCCCAGGACCCAGTCCACGAAGAAGATGACGGAGAGCCGCCTGGAGCGGGCCCCTCGATTCGTGAGCTTCACGCGGACGACCTTTACCGGGAGCTCGGGGTGAAGTGACCAGGTCAGTCGTTCCTCGATCCCCCGTCCGGACGCTTCGATCGTGGTGCGGCCCCATCCGTGACGGATTCGGTGGGGCCTGGAGATGCCCAGTGGCCCCGGGGTCGGTGTCCACACCGTTCCGTCCTCCTCGTCCCGGAGGTAGAGCACCTCACCCCGGAGTCCGAGCACCGGGTCGTTGTGCCATGGGGTGAGGCGGAACTCTCCCGCGTCCTCCAGCCAGGTGAAGCTTCCTCCGGACTCGGTTACGAGGAATCCGAGCTCGTCTCCGACGATGACGTTCGCCCAGGGGGCGGGGGTCGTCTCTCCGGGCCCGAGGCGAATGAGGTATTGTCCACTGTCCGGAAGGAAGCCACCGAGGGCGGACGGGGCCTCGACGGCCTCACGATTCTCCCCTCCTGCCCGAATCCGAGCCTCGTCAGGGGCTCCAGTGCTCCCACGGAATCCGGAGGTGCTGGTGCGAGAGGGGAGGGGAGTGGACGAAGGTCTCGCCGCGGCGAGTTGGGACCCGAGGGTTCCCCGGTTCGCAGCCAGCCGGAACCCGGCGAGGGCACCCAGGCGGAAGCGCTCCTCTTCTCCCACGTCATCGCCGCGCACGAGGTGGACCCCCCCTGGCTCCCCGAGGCTCGACTCGGCTCCGGTCTCCGCCAGGAGATGCCGCACTCTGTCGCGGACAGGCGCCTGGTATTCCCCGGGGGCACGGTCCACGACGACGAGATCGATCCTTTGGCCCCGCTCTCGCCACCAGCGCTGGGCTCGCACGAGCTCCCCCAGGAGCTGGAATCCCTTCTCGGCGACCTCCTCTACCAGGATGAAGGGGATATCGCCGGAGATACCCCACCGCCAGAGGGTAGATTGCCGTAAGTCGACATGGGAATCTGGCCCAGCCGGAAGGCGGTTGGCGGCTCTGGGATGCAGGAGGTGCGCGAGGAGTTCCTCCCAGACAATCGGGTCGGTGTCCTTGGCCTGGAGGCGAAGCAACTCACCCTCGACCTGGGCCCTGGCCTGAATGCGGGCCCACTCTCGGCGCCGGGGTGAGCGAAACTCCGAGGCGCGCTCAATCACAGATGACCGGTTCGTGCCCACGGAGAGGATCAGGGTGAAGGATCGTTGCTCCCACGGCTCGAGGTCGAGGTCCAGAACCGCAGCTGCCATCGGGTCGAGGGGGTGGTGCCGGTCCCTGGGGGAAGTGAGCAGGCTGGGATCATGCAGTGCGGCAGGCTGGTCGCGGAGTCCAAGTCGTCCCAGGAACGCCTCACGACTCGTGCCCCACCGGAGGGGAGGGACCTCACCGCTCCCACCGAGGAGGGTGATGAGGACCACCGGGGGAGTTTCGTCGGGCGAGCGAGTACGTCTCTCGAAGAGGAGCCCTTCGCCGCCCGGCAGCGCCTCGGCTTGTACGAAGAGCTTCTGGAAGGCCGGATGGCGAAGGTCGGCGTCAAAGGGGGCGAGAGCGAGCTCCACCGCGAGAGCCAATCGGAGGTGTCGCGGTTGACCGCTCTCATTCGAGATGGACAGCTCGCGAAGCTCCACCCCCGCCTTCAATGGAAGGAGCACGTCGGAGCGGGTGCGAATTCCGTTGAATTGGCGCACGAACTCCGCGCGATGGGGCTCGAAGATCACTTCCTGATTACCCTTGGGATGTCTGGGATCGGGAAGGGCCCGCCAGCACCTGCCGGAGCCGCGATCCATCAAGATCAAATCCGGTCCACCGGCCGGGTGCCCGGCCCCCACGGTACCACGGACGATGGACCACTCGCCCCAGCGGCTCCCCCCCCGGCCATCCGCCCCCATCGAAACCTTGAGTTCGCCGCTCGAAAGGT
>SLFU01000219.1 GCA_007124095.1 Gemmatimonadota bacterium | reverse complement strand
TGGACGTCTGATGAGCGCCCTTCACGTGGAGGACCTGGGAATGGACGGGCGAGCACCGGTAGAGAACGGGGCGCACGCCGTCCAGGTGCGGGGGCTCACCATGAAGTACGGCCCTCTCGTCGTAATGAAGGAGCTGAACTTTCAGGTTCGCCGCGGGGAGATCTTCGTGATCATGGGAGGAAGCGGGAGCGGGAAGAGCACCCTTCTGAAGCACCTCATCGGCCTGAAGGTGCCTGCAGAGGGATCCATCCTGTTCGAGGGTGAGGATTTCCTCGAGGCCGATGAGAAGACCCGGAAGGGGATCCTCCAGCGGATGGGGGTTCTCTATCAGAACGGCGCCCTCTGGAGTGGCCTGACCCTGGCGGAAAACGTAGCGCTCCCTCTGGAGGAGTACACCGAGCTGGACGCTCGGTCCATCAGCGAAGTGGTCTCCCTCAAGTTGGCGCTCGTGGGCCTGCGGGGGTTCGAGGCCTTCTATCCTTCCGAGATCAGCGGAGGGATGCGAAAGCGCGCGGCGCTGGCACGGGCCACGGCCCTGGATCCGGAGGTTCTCTTCTTCGACGAACCCTCCTCCGGTCTGGATCCCATCACGGCCAGCCGTCTGGACGATCTCATCCTGCAGCTTCGCGACAGCTTCGGCACCACGATCGTCGTGGTAAGCCATGACCTGGCCAGCATCTTCAAGATCGCTGACCGGGCGCTCTTTCTGGACATTAAGGAAAAGACCATGACCGCGATGGGAACGCCTGAGGAGCTGCGGGAGAGCCCACCCAGCGAAGAGGTCCGCCAGTTCATGACCCGGAGCAGCGGATCCGGTCCATCGCGGGGCCCCGAAGCTTCCCAGGACACGAAAGCCCCGGAAAGAAGGGACGACCCATGAGTGTCCGAGCCAACCCCACCGCCATCGGACTGTTCATGATCGGCGCCATCGCACTCACCGTGCTGGGCGTAGCCACGCTGGCGTCCAGAGCCTGGTTCGGAGACCGGCCCACCTTCATCAGCTTCTTCGAGGAATCGGTGAACGGCCTGGAGCGCGGCGCCGCGGTGAAGTTCCAGGGTGTGCCGGTGGGCACCGTGTCCGAGCTCCTGATCCAGATTGACCAGGTGGACAAGACCTTTCTGGTTCCGGTTGAATACGAGATCGACCTCACACGTCTCACCACGGAAGTCGGGGAATTCCTTCATCTAAACGAGGATGAGGTCCTCCAGCGCCAGATCGCCGACGGGCTTCGGGCCCAGCTCCAGATGGAGAGCCTCGTCACCGGAATCCTCTACATCGAGCTCACCTATCGCTCCGATTCGGCGCCGCCCATGCGTGTGGCGAGGTTGACCAGCCACCCCGAGATCCCGACCGCGCCGTCCCTTCTCGCGGTGTTCGGGACGGAGGCGGGAAGCCTGGTGGCCGACGTGCTCCAGGTCCTCTTCCGGGTGAACGAGATGTTGGAGGAGGTAGACATGCAGGGTCTCAACACGGCAGTGGTGGCGTCGGCCCAGGCGGTGGAGCGGCTGGTCGGATCTCCGGAGTTGCAGGCCGCCATCAACGAGGTTCCCGGGATGGCCGATCAGCTCAGCCGTACACTCACCGAGTTCGAGGAGCTGGCCGATCGGTTGGGCGAGGGAATCGGCCCGCTCCAGTCCGGGATGGAAGAAACTCTGCGTGAGGCTACCCTGACCATACAGGCCGCCAGGACGACCATCGAAGGGACCCATGGGTTGATCACGACGGACTCGGGCATCGGGTACGAGATGGAGCAAGCGCTCATCAGCCTCAGAGAGGCGGCAGAGGCCCTCCGCACCTTCGTACTCACCCTCGAGCGCAACCCCGACATGCTGATCCGCGGGGCCAACCCGCCCAGGAGATAGCTCCGTGCCGACGCTGATCAGGAATCGGAGGCTGCACCTGCTTCTCCTCGCCACCCTCTTACCCCTGTCGGGGTGCTTCAGCCTGAGTCGGACTGCCCCGCCCCAGCAGCATTACGTGCTCGGAGCAAGCGGCCCCCAGGAGCACACCGCCCTGCGGGGAGACCCGTCAGTTGCGGATTCCAGCGGCACCCTCATCGGCCTTCGACCACCACGGCTGGCTGATTATCTGGCGACCCGGTTCATCGTAGTCCGCCAGGGAGTGCACCAAGTCGAGTTCTCCGAATATCACCGCTGGGGCGAGGACCTCGGCCGGGCGATCAACCGAATCGTTGCCGGGCGAATCGCGTCCCGGACGCCCTCTCATAGGGTGGAAGCCGCTCCATGGCCGGTCGGGACATCCCCCGACCATGTGATCCAGGTCCACATCATGCACTTCGAGGGTGTGGCTCGGGGCCAACCGGGGAATGGCGAGGGAGAGGCGCACCTCCTGGCCACGTGGGAGATCCTTCGCCCGCTGGATGGAGCCCTCCTCGCCCGCGGCACCACTGAGGTGCGGGAAGGGGGCTGGTCCGTTGGCGACTACGACAGTCTGGTGAGGCTGCTGGATGCCGCCCTGGAAGTCCTGGCGGAGGATGTGGTCCAGAGTCTGCCCAGGACCCTGGCTCCATGAGCGCCCGGTCTGCGCCCGATGGGCCGCAGGGGGCCCTCCGTTTCCAGCAGGCGTTCCTCCTCGCATTGGCCCTGGGGATCTCGATCCTCTTCTTTCTGGTGATCCGCCGGTTCCTCCTGGCGGTCCTGCTCGCTGCCGTTTTCGCCGGCTTGGCTTATCCACTGTACGGATGGCTCCATGAACGCACGGGTTCGCGACGGGCAGGGGCACTCACCCTCATCCTCCTCCTGGTCGCCGTAGGCCTGCCTGTAGCCGGTTTCCTGACCCTGGTGGCCACCGAAGCGGTCCAGGTGAGCCAGGGAGCTGAGGCGTGGTTCCAGGAGGAGGGCCGGGCAGCGCAGGTCCGTGACCTGGTCGAGCGGGTTCCGCTGGCAAACCGTTTGCTCCCGGAAGGAGGGGAGTTCGTGGAGCAGGTCCGGGAGGCGGCCAGCCGAACCGGTCCGATGCTCATGGGAGCGCTCGCCGCCGCGGCCCGGGGCACGTTCAGCTTCTTCCTCCAGCTCTTCGTCCTCTGCTACGCCCTCTTCTACTTCTTGGTGGATGGGCCCGCTATCCTCCGGAAGATCCTCCAATACATACCCCTGGATTCGGGACAGAAGGAGGAGCTCCTGGAGCGCTTCGTCTCCGTAACGCGGGCCACCCTCCGGGGCTCCCTGCTCATTGGACTGATCCAGGGGGGTGTGGCCGGTCTGGCCTTCTGGGTGGCAGGGGTGCCCGGACCCGCCTTCTGGGGGACGGTGATGGTGGTCCTTTCCATCATCCCCGCCATCGGGGCCGGGCTCATCTGGATCCCCGCAGTGATCTACCTCTTCCTGACGGGGAACGTGGTGGCGGGGATCGGCCTCCTGATCTGGTGCGCCGTGGTGGTGAGCACGATCGACAACATGCTCCGTCCCCGGCTCATCGGACGGGATGCCCGTATGTCGGACCTCATGATCCTGGTCAGCACCCTTGGGGGGATCATTCTGTTCGGGGCGGTGGGCTTCATCGTCGGACCTATCGTGGCAGCCCTCTTCGTGACCGTCTGGCACATATACGGGGAAGCATTCCGAGGGTGGCTGCCGGAGGGGATCGACGGTACCGTGAGTGAGGGTCAATGAAATAAGGAGCCTCCTCGAGACTTGGAAGGATCCTTGGTGGAACGCTGGCCTCGCGCCCCCCCGAGGCTCAGAGAAGGGGTTGAAACGATTCAAGGAGTTCGGTATGCCCCCCGCGGGTCGTGAGAGCCCCTCCTACCCCGATGGCCGTCCCGACCCCAGCCCCCGCGTCACCGTGGCCCGTGTGTCGCGGCCCAGGCCTTGCCCGAAGCTCGCCCCTGCGGCGGATCCCGTCGCGATCGTGGCTGCAGTTGGGATTCCGGCATCACTGGCTCTCTGGGTGCTCGGCAGCCAGGGCGCCCTGAAACGTCAGCGGTTCAGAGCGCGAGGAGAACGCTCGCCTTCACGATGAAGACATCGTCGGAAGGAAGGCCGAGGAGGGCACGGCCGTCGCGTCCGAGGTCGAAGTCCCCCTGCCACAATCGCTCCTCCTGCCTTCGCTGCCAAACCAGGTAGACGGTCGAGCCCGGACGATATTCCCAACGCAGTAGAGCCGTGCTCCGAAGAGAACGGATGTTGAAGTCACGATCCTGAAACGAAAAGTCCACCTCGCCGCTTCCGTCCAGATCAATCCACCGGACTCCTTCGGGCTCGACGCAGGTTCGGCCTCCCTCACACCGGAACTCCCCGTTGATCCGGCGGAACTCACCTTCGGAAAAGTCTTCGAACTCGTAGCTTTCCGATCGGAGGAGCTGGCGATAGGTGACGTAATCTCCAGATGAGATCAACGGCTGGGCGAAGAACTCCAAACTCAGGCTGGGCGCCAGGATCCAGTTGATCCGTCCTTCCACCGCAAAATCCCTTCGTTCCAAGTGGGCGAAAAGGTAACGTTGCCCGAAGGTCTCGGGGTGCGGTGCCACGGCTTCCGGGACGGACGTAACGTATTGCGACCCCAGGGAGCTCTTCAGGAAGCTCGGTTCGACCTGCAACTCGAGACGCGGAGAGGGATGGGCACGAATCCCCAGCCCTACTTCGAGCTCGTCCAGGAAATCCTCGGCCCCGGTAGCGGTACGAAAACTAGGGTGGAGGCTTACGGACTGGCGGTCGTCCGTCGAGAGGCTCACCGACCAATGGAATCGGGCTGGCTGCAGCATTCGGGGACCTCCGCGGGTCTCCGTCCGGCTCATGGACTCTCGGTAATAGTTCGCCTGGGAGCTCAGACGCCAGAAGTTCGCGAAGGTTATGTCTCCCCCGAGCCGCGTATCCCATTCGATCTGTGCCCAGTTCATCCGATCCCCCGTGATCGACTCCGCAAAGAGCTCGTGACTCAGGCTCCGGGACGAGAAGAAGTTGATCCGATAGTTCCGGTACCAATTCGTGGGCCGTACTTCCTGGTACCAGAGTTGCAAGACGCTTCCGATCCGCTCCGAAATGTTGGTGAAGCCCAGATCGTTCGCTTCAACTCCGGGAAGGACCTGACGGAACCGAAGGCTTCCCTGGATTCGGCCTCGACGCCGATTCACCTCGGCCTGCCATTCAAACCCGCTCAACGACGTGGCGCCCGGATCGAAGGTGCCCCATTCCAAGTCGGGCCTCTGAAGGTAGTTGGTGCTCGACCTCTGCACCCTCGAAATCGCTGTCGAATCTCCCTCGACGTGGGTGCCCGCCATGAAGCCCCAAACCATCCATTCCCGGTCCGCCCAGGTGTGCTCGAAATCGACTCCACCCACGAAGGCCTCCGATGGCAGGAAGTCCATCTCGCCCGAGGAGGGAAGGGAGCGGCGAACCCCGGTCGCAATTGCGCCAATGGTAGATTCCCCTCCCCGCAAATCCTGCCGGACCCGAACGACGCCGAAGAGGGTCTGAGGCTCCGCGACGAACCGCTCAATCCGGTCCTCTTCCTGAAAATAGGCTCGCCCTTGCTCCCGGCTGGTCAGTGCGGTCATGGCCCCCATCGAGAACCCGCTCGAAGTGCGTCCCGTCACCTTTGCCGCCCCCAGGATCTGGGCCGCCTCGGAGACTTCGTGAAAGTCGGCTCCCGGGACCGATCTCCGCTGGGGTACCCTTCCGATCCTCCGAGAGTAAAAGGCTCGGTGATTCGGGGGACCGGCCAACGCGAAGTCGAAGATGCGCGCGTCCTCCACGAAGAAGGGTCGGCGCTCCTGAAAGAAGGTTTCGACCGCAGTCAGGTTGATCACTGCCGGGTCAGCCTCGACCTGACCGAAGTCGGGATTTACCGTCGCATCCAAGGTAAAGGAGCTTCCCAGGCCGTATCGTAGATCGAACCCCGTTTGGGCGCTGAAATCTTGGGAACTCGAGAAGGGGTCACCGGGCGTCCTGGGAGCCGCCCGGGCACTCGCTAGGGTATACGGTCGAAGCTCGGTCCGGGAGCCTACGGTGGTCGCCCGGATCCCCTCGAGGACTCCAAACTGACTCACCCTCCCGGTAGCCAGTCGGGACTCCAGCGAAAAGTACGTGAGCTCGTTGTCCGCGGCCCGTCTACGAAGGAAGTTGATCCCCCAACGCTGCTCACCCTGTATCGCGTCATAGCGGATCTGAGAGAGGGGGATCCGCATCTCGACAGTCCATCCGAGCGCATCAACCTGCACCGCCGACTCCCAAACGGCGTCCCAGGCCAGGTCCGCGTCGCTGTCGTTATGGAGGTACCGATCCAACTGCTGGTTCGCCGCGGATACCTGGAACTCATACCCGGTGCGGCGATCCAGGTCGGGATCCAGCATCACGGTGAAGTGATCGTACTGCCCCGCGTACTCGACATCCCGGCGGGTGAGGCCTCGCGCGATGCCCTCCGGCCTCTCATCATAGAGTCGCGCCCCGATATAAAGCGCGTCGTCGTCATATAGGACCCACACCTTCGAATCGTTGTCGGCGCGCGCCCCTTCTACCGGTTCAGCCTGGACGAAGCCGGTGAAGGATGGAGCTGTGCTCCAGAC
>SLFU01000205.1 GCA_007124095.1 Gemmatimonadota bacterium | reverse complement strand
TCGGGAACGGGGCTTTCGGCCCAGGGATGGGCCTCTCCCGCTCCACCATCGTCCACGAGAGTGAGTCGTTGTCCCTCGGGGTCGTCGAAGTCGAGCACTCCCCGCCCGTCGCGCTCCCCTACGGGTCCCACGTGGAGCCCCTCGGCCTCCAGTCGCTCCTGCCACCAGGCCAGCGTACTCGTGCCCGAAACGCGCAGGTGTGTCCGGACGATGCTCCTCGTACCTCGCTGCTCCCTCGGCATCTTCCAGTCGAAGAAGGTCAGGTCCGTTCCTGGGCTGCCGAGGGCGTCGGCGTAGAAGAGATGGTATGCGGTCACGTCGTCCTGATTCACGCTCCGCTTGACGAGCCGCATTCCAAGGACTTCGGTGTAGAACCGATGGTTCTCCCGGATGTCGGACGAGATGGCGGTGACATGGTGGATCCCTCTCAACTGTGGGCTCGGAGGTTGCATGTTCGGCCTCTATGGCGGCTGGTCGTGTTCCCCCTCGGAGCCCGAGCGCGGGCCTTCCCCTCGGGGGCGGACGGTTCCATCTTGGACTCCCCTGCCCGAACCGCCCCGAATGGGCCCGTGACGCGCCACCCATCTGATTTTTCGACGGTGACTCGATGACCCCCTCACACTCGACCAAGGCCCGCGGAGGCGACCGGCTCGCTCCCTCCGTCCGGCGGGCGCACAGGCGGGTACAGTGGGCATGGTATGCCTCGATCGTGCACGGCGTCATCCTATTGGCACTCGGTGCCCATTTCCTGACGCTGACGCCCCCCGGATGGATCTTCGGAGGGCTCTGCATCGTGGGCGCGGGGGGCGTTCCGCTCCTAGGGAGGGCGGCGTACCTCGGGAACTCCTTTCGCGCGTTTCTCCTTTTCCTCACGGCGATCGTCCCGCCCCCGGCCGTCTACCTCCTGTGGGGCGATCCGACCCTTACCTTTGGTGGGCTGACCCTTGGCGGGTTGGCCCTTGGTGGGCTGATCTTCGTCCCATTCTACTATCTCGGGGTCAAGGGAGCCATCGGGCTCCGTGGCCGTCGGGGATCCCGGCGGGGACGCACTCCGGCGCGCCGCGATCGATAGAGCCCCTCACCTCCCGGGGTGGAACCGGACCTCGAACATCGTCGGCCAAAGCTTCCCGGTCAGGAAGAAAGTCTCGGCTTCCGGATCGAAGGCGATTCCGTTCAAGACGGCCTGATCATGGTCCGGCCGGCCTCCATCGGGAACCAGACCGGAGGCATCGATCTGGGAGAGCACTTCGCCGGCCTCCTTGTCGATGCGCACGATGATATCGGTGTCCAGTACGTTCGCGTAGAGATCGGAGTCCACACAGGCGAGATCGTTCACTCCGGAGAGGGCCCGGCCCCCTCGGGTGATCCGCCGGGTATCCAGCACCGCGAAGGTCCGGGGGTCCCTTCGGTAGAGGGTGGCGCTCCCGTCCGTCATATAGAGGGCTTCCCCGTCGTGGCAGAGTCCCCACCCCTCCGTGTCATATTCGAAGGTGCTGAGAAGCTCGAAGCTCTCGAGATCGTAGACGAAGGCCGTGCCTTCCGTCCAGGTGAGCTGGACGAGCGACGAGTCCACGCGGGCCAGGCCCTCCGCGAAGTACTCGTCGTCCAAGGCTACGGTCCGGATGACCTCCCCGGTGCGCGGATCCAGCTCCCGGAGAGTGGATTCTCCGTGCAGACCCGTGCTCTCGAATAGGCGGCCGTCGTAGTAGACGAGGCCCTGGGTGTACGCCTCCGGATCGTGCGGGAAGGTGCGGATCACCTCCAGGCGCTCGGCGGGCACGGCGTGCGCGCATCCGATCGAGAGGAGAGCGAGGAGGACCGGAAGTGCGAGAAGTCGTGCCACTGCCGGATTCCGGGACTTCAGGTGAGCACTCGGTGCCTCAGCGCCGGCAACCGAGTGCGTATGTCACGGAGCTTGGCCATGTCGATCTGTCCGAGGATCACCCCCGGCTTGGTTCCAGCATCGGCCAGGATTCCACCCCAGGGGTCGACAATCATGGCGTGTCCATAGGTTTCCCGGGTGGTGCCGTGGCGCCCGGTCTGAGCAGGGGCGATCACATAGGCGCTGTTCTCGATGGCGCGGGCTCGAAGGAGGGTTTCCCAGTGGGCTCTCCCCGTGGGACGCGTGAAGGCGGACGGGACGCAGAGAAGCCCGGCACCCTGGGCGGCGAGGCCTCGGTAGAGCTCGGGAAAGCGGACATCGTAGCAGATGGACAACCCGATCCGAGCCAACCCCTCCGCCTCGTGGACCGGGGGCGGATCCGAGCCGGCTACGACCCGGTCCGACTCCCGGTAGCTTTCCCGTTCCGAGAGCTCCACGTCGAAGAGGTGCAGCTTGTCATAGCGGGCTACGGTCCGGCCTTCCGGGTCCACCAGAATCGCCCGATTGTAGACCCTCCCACCCTCCGCCCTGGTCGGATATCCCCCACCGAGGAGATACGCATCGAACTCCCGGGCCCACTTGGGGAGGAGGTCTTCGACGACCTCGGAGATGCGGTCGGCCTGGCGGACGCGCTCGTCCTCGTCACCGAGGAAGGCGAAGTGTTCGGGAAGGCCCGTCAGTGTCGCACCCGCGCGGGCCGCGCGCGCAATCCAACGGTAGGCCTCCTCCATGTTCCGATCCAGATCGGGTTGGCTGTTCATCTGGACGGCGGCTACGGGAAAGGAAGGCATCTGCATTCAACCGGTTCGTCACAGGGTGTCGAGGTTGGAGATCCCGATCGCTTCGGCGAGCTCCCTCAGCTTGGTCTGGACGCGAAGCGCGTTTTCCTCCCCCATCCGTAGGAGGTGCTTCTCCGCGGCCGTACGTTCCTCCATGGCGGGGTCGCCGAACTGGTAGATGGCCTCGACCGGTTCGACTTCGAAGGGGCTGTCCACGACCTCTGCAGCGAGGAGGTTTGCAACCGCGCGCTCCATGGCGTCGTCAAAGGTCTGGTCGGGAATCCCCAGCTCCGCGTAGACCTCCTCGAATAGGGGATGCAGCTGGTGGTAGAGCTGGGCCGTACCCTCCGTGTCCACAGTCGTAAAGGTCTCGACCAGGAGGTCGTATCGGCGGTACGTGCTCGGATCCACAACCAGCCGTCCGCCGGATTCCCGGACCTGGAACTCCTCCTCCGGAATCAGGAACTCGACGTGTTCCGCCGGGCTCGAGCCTCCGGCGAGGCTCACCACGGCACCCACGAACCTCTGCACGAGCTCGTCGGTCACCAACCACGCCGCGAGCTGAGGGTGTCCCGACAGGCGGGTCACCAGCTCGCGAACGAACGCGTCGCTGGCCCCGAGCTCCGGGAGGTCGAGCGGAGGTACTTCGGGTTCCGGATCCGCATCCGGTGAGGGGTCCATCGGGACCATCGGATCCGTGTCCGCTGCGGGGGCATCGGCCACCGGGGGGGCCGGGTCGGGGGAGCGAAGGAGGTACCACCCGATCCCCCCGGCAAGGAGGAAGAGCCCGATGACGATTCCGATTCGAATGGCGTTGTTCCTCCGAGCGGATCGCCGCCGTCGCATGGATGCGAAGGGCGGGCGTTCCGGATTCGGCATTCCGGATCTCTCGCCACCCCCGCCCTCACCGAAGTCGTGCATCGCTCCCTCCGAATGCGTGAACTCGCCCACCGGACGCGGCGTGTCCAATCCTCGTAGCGTGCCCAATCCTCGTAGGCTGTTCCGGGTGGATCGTTCCATCCTGCCCGGCCGGCCGGACGTCGTCCGAAGTGGAGGAGCGGTCCTCCACTTCACGGTAGAGGTGAATCGTTACGAAGACGGCGCCCAGATTCTCTTCGAAACGAATGTCTCCGGCGTGTCCGTGGCCACGGAATCCGATCGTGGGGCGCCCGGTCGAGGTGCCGTCACGGGTCAGCGCCTCCACGACCTCCCACCCACTGCGGGGAAGAGTCTGCCGGTAGTGCTCGAAGGCGTCGGACATCCCGGAGGGGAGGGTGAAGATGACGACGTGGTAGGCACCGGCTCCGAGCGCCGGTGGGAGTTGGTCGGGTGGGACCTCCGTGTAACCGGCGAACCGCGCTCCCGCAGGAGCTTCGGGAAAGCTCTCCGGCCAGCTGTCCGGGAGGCCCAGGGTGTCGGCGGGCGCGGCCCCCCCCCGGCCAAGGAGATGGCCAGCGCGAGACGAAAGACCTCAAGGGCTCCAGACGACTCGATCGTTCCAATCCACATCATCGTGCTCTCCTGCGCCTGGCGGCGGGCGATGGGTGGCGACAATCCCCCCTCGGTGTCCTCCCGATCTCCGGGGCGGGGTCATGAATATACACCTCCAGGATCCGGCCGGCTTGCGTTTCCAGAAGGATCCGAAGACAATGCCGCTGCCATCCGAAGTGGTCCGGAGGCCTCGTCCCTCGCCCGGAGTCGTCCATGCCCAACGCGAATCTCCTCGTCCCCGGAACGGGCGGGATCACTCTGGAGGACGCGGACGGCAACGACGTGGGCTGGCCCGTCCTCATGCGCCTCAAGGGAGTCATCCGCGGGGTGCAGGGAAAGAGCGACGAGGAGCTTGTCGAGTTGCTGGGAATGGATCACCGTCCCGGCCAACTCGCTCCCGTGAAGACATCGCTCCAGCCCAACGTTTCTCTCCACCCGGGGCGGGTCCTGCGGGTGGCCTACAACCAACTCCAGCGGGACGTCAATCAGTTTCTCTACGACTGGAGGGCCGATCTTCGTCACAGCGCCGGGCAGCTCCTCGACTTCCTCCGGGATCGCAAGCCGGAGGGAGGGCGCTGGAATCTCGTGGGCCACTCCCAGGGGGGCCTCCTCATCATCCTGGCGAGCAAGTTGCTGGAAGAAGAGGACGAGTTCTCGAGGTATGTCGCAAGTGCCACGCTCGTGGCCGCCCCCGCGGCGGGCACGCTGAACGCCGCGGAGGCCATCCTCGTCGGAGACAACGCCGGAGCTCGGCTAGCCCCGGTGATGCGTCGTACGATCCGGATGTGGCCTGCGATCTACCAAATGCTCCCGATGTGGCCGGCCGTGGTGGACGCGGACGAGGAGCCTGTCGCTGACGAGCACCAGTTGACCGACACCGGGGGGTGGCCGGGCGTGGAGGGAATCCAGGAGGACCTCCTCCTGCGCGCTCGGGAGGCCCACTCCCTCCTTAGAGACCCCCTTTCCTTCATGGAGGAGGTGGATGTGCGATTCTTCTGGGCCGAGAACCGAGAGACGCGAACGGCGATCCGCCGACCGACTTCGGGTCCTCTCGGTTGGGAGCCCGTCCGAATCGAGAAGGGAGATACCCTCGTCCCCTTCGCCACCACGCTCCGCACGATCGGAACCGAGCACGGACCGCGGGTCAGTCGCTTTCCCGCTCCATGCGAGCCCCATGCGTACCTCTGTTGCGATGACGGCGTGATCAGCCGCGTCAGGGGGAGATTCGAATGAACAGGAGGATGACAGGTGGCGGGTTTCGGCGGGTCGTTCTTTCGGCCGGACTGGCCACGTTGGCGCTGGCTGGAGCCTCCGAGGCCTCCGGCCAGGCGGACGAACAACCGGCCCGGGTCCATCGGCACCTCGGGGTGGCGAACGCGGCATTTCTCTCTACCTGGGATCCTGCGGTACACATCGGGTACCTCTACCAGTTCTCGCTCCGGCCGAGCCGGATCTCCACGGACGAGCTCGGGGTCGTGACCGTCCACTCCCCGCGTTGGTTCGCCCACTCCATGGTTTCCGTGGGCTGGGCAGTGGACTCCGACGGCGCGGGAGGTTCGGGCTTCTCCGGTCTCGGGCAACTCGGGGTCCTGTACCGTTTTGACGGGCCGATGACCGTTTCCCGAGCCGGGGTAGCCGCTCAGGGCTCGCTGGCCCCGAGAGGGGCGGGCGCGGTGGCCCGGGTGGGCTTCCTTCATGGCAATGGAGCGCTATCGGTGGGGTGGATGCGCTTCGAGGAGCCTCGCTCCGACGGGGTGGTCGTGAGCCTCGAGCTCCTGCGATGCATTCTCCAGGATCTCGGCCTCATGCAGGAGTGCATCGTCTTCTGATGATCGAAGGGAGTGCCCGCTGATGGCGAGAGAGGGAGTGGAGGACGGCCCCGAGAGACTCCGCGGCATCCTCGAGGCGATCGACCGCGAGAACTCTTCGGATCCCACGATCGTGGAATATCGGGGGGAGTCGATCCCCCTCGCTCTCGCGGAAGGCCGCGTGGCCTACCGCTGGGTGCGGCGCCTGCGTGAGGATGATCCGCGGGGGTGTCCCGAGTCTCTCCTGATCGCGGGTCGCGGCCATCACATTCGGAGGTGGGAGACCCCCCGCTCCCGATTTCCCGAGGGCCGAAAGGGGTATCTCGCTTGGCGCCGGCATCTCTACGAGGTGCACGCGGGCCATCTGTCGCGCCTGATGCGCGAGTACGGGTACACGGACTCCGACCTCCGCGCCCTCGAAAGGATCGTGCACAAGCGGCGGATCAAGTCCGACCCGGATGTCCAGAGCTACGAGGACGCAGTCGCGCTCACTTTTTTGGAGATCCAGTTCGCTCCGTTTGCGGAGCGCACCGGCCGGGAGCTCCTCCTCCGGGCCCTTCGGCGGACGTGGCGGAAGATGA
>SLFU01000193.1 GCA_007124095.1 Gemmatimonadota bacterium | reverse complement strand
GCAAGCATCAGCACGCTGAGCGGGTAGTACACCAGCGGCTTGTCATAGACGGGGAGGAGCTGCTTGCTCACCGGAATGGTCATCGGGTACAGCCGCGAACCACTACCTCCAGCGAGGAGAATGCCTTTTAGTTGAGGAGTCACAGTTTAATTTGAGCAGTCACGGAATGATCGGTTCGGACGGTCCAGGGTCAGCTGTCGTCTTCGTCGTCCTGCAGGTTCCATGCCCGTGTCGGCCAGGATGATCCGAGTCGTGGCCCCATCTTTGCGTCATCGTGAGGAGTGCGTTTCATCCCCAGGACCGAACTCACTCTAATGCACGAGCCGGACATCCGATGGCATCCCCCCGAATCAGCGTCCTCCTCGCAGCCTACAATTCTGAGAGGTTCGTGGAAGAGGCCGTCGAGAGCGTTCTGGCCCAATCGTTCGAGGATTTCGAGCTGCTCGCGGTGGACGACGGGTCCACGGACAACACCAAGGCTCTCTTGAATGGCTTCTCTGACAGGAGAGTGCGTGTAATCTCCCAGGAGAATCGGGGTGTATCCAGCACCCGCAATCGAGGGCTCGAAGAGGCGCGAGGCTCGATCGTCACCTTTTTGGACGCCGACGATCTCTGGCCACCCGACCGCCTTCTTATGGACGCTGAGCTGATGCAGTCCGGCGAAGGTGTCGACGTCGCCTTCGGGAACTTCCTCCGCTTCGACGAGGACGGAACGTATCCCGATGACCAGTTCACCTTTCACCCCGAACTGGAAACAGTATCCACGAGGCCGGTCGGGCTTGGTAGCAGGATCATCGAGGACCCCGCCTTCGAAACCATCGTAGGGTGGCAGGTGATCCCCGGATGGCACTCGGCAGTCACGTATCGCCGAGCCTGGATCGGGAACCGTCGCTTCTCCCCTCAGCTCCGCGGTCCCGGGGGACGTCTCACCTTCCTGGAAGACCTGCACTTTTTCATGACGATGGCGCATGGTGCGGTCGTCGGATATCACCAGGGGATTTCGGCCCTCATCCGGCGGCATGGTGGAAATGTGTCGTCGGACTGGCGTGGCCTCGAGATCGCCAATCTCGGGAGCCTGAATAGGCTCCGAGAACTCGAGCTTTCACAGTCCGAGCGGGAGGCTCTGGATGTTCGGATCGCCCGCCAGCACGTCCGGGTAGCCTCATACCTGGCTGGCGAGAGGGAGCCCTTGGCGGCCCTCGCTCATCTCCGAGAGACCGCCGCTCTCGGACATTCCAGGTTCGCGGCGAAGGGATTGGCCCGAGCCACACTGAACTTCCTCCGCTCGTGATTGGCAGCTGCCGTGGTGCGAGTGTCCGGCGGCGCACGGTGAGCGCCGAGATGATCCGCCATCATTGCATGTGTCCGGCACTGCTCCGACATGAGGTCCCCTGCACCGCAGCCAGACTGACCTGAGCCAATGACTGCCGCCCCCGATCCCATCCACCTCTCCGTCCCCCACATGTCCGCTCGGGAGCGCGACCTCCTGCTCGATGCTTTCACTTCGAACTGGATCGCCCCTCTGGGGCCCCATGTGGAGGCCTTCGAGGGCGCTTTCGCCCGCCGGGTGGGAGCCGAGCACGCCCTGGCCCTCAGTTCGGGCACGGCGGCCCTCCATCTGGCACTGATCGAGGCCGGGGTCGAAGCTGGCGACGAGGTCCTCGTGAGCGATGTCACCTTCGTGGCCAGCCTCAATCCGATCCGTTACCTTGGGGCGACCCCCGTACTGGTCGACAGCGAATCGACCTCTTGGAACATGGATCCGAATCTTCTGGAGGACGCGCTCCGGGACCGTCGGCAGAAGGGTCGGAGGCCTGCAGCGGTCGTGGTGGTCCACCTCTACGGCCAACCCGCAGATCTGGACGCGATTGCTTCTCTTTGCCGTAGCCATGGTGTACCCCTCGTGGAGGATGCGGCCGAGGCACTGGGCGCGGAACATACAAATGCGAAAGGGAAGGCGGTCCATCCGGGAACCGAGGGACAGAGTGGCATCTTCTCGTTCAACGGGAACAAGATCATCACGACCTCGGGGGGGGGGATGCTCGTCTCCGGGGACCGGACACTCATCGAACATGCGCGCAAGCTTTCCGCCCAGGCCCGTGAGCCGGTGCCGCACTACCAGCACCGTGAAGTGGGATACAACTATCGCCTCTCGAACCTCCTCGCCGCCGTGGGGCTGGGCCAGCTCGAACTTCTCGATGACCGTGTCGCCGCCCGGCGGCGGATCTTCACACGGTATCGGGAGCTACTCGCTGATCTGCCGGGCCTCGATTTTCAACCCGAGGCACCCTGGGCCCGTCACACCCGCTGGCTCACCTGCCTGACCGTGGACCCCGAGGTATTCGGGACCGATCGGGAGGCGCTCCGACTGGGTCTGGCCGAGGAGGGAATCGAGGCTCGACCCCTCTGGAAACCGATGCACCTGCAACCGCTGTACGCGTCATGTGAGATCTACGGCGGAGCCTTGGGAGAGGCCCTGTTCCGGGACGGACTCTGTCTACCTTCCTCCTCCTCGATGACGGATGAAGATCAAGACCGGGTCGCCGCGGTCATCCGAGGCATGCATCCCGGTTGACTGGGGCCATCCTCGGCTCGGCGCACCCGTCCCGCAATCCTTCATTTGAAGTCCGTCACCTGGAGCGCATCCAGCGGGCCCTCGCCCTCGTCGTCACCTGACGCCGCGATCAACCCGCGACCGGAACGCGCTCCTCAGGGGTCGATGCAACCCGTCCGCGGTCGAGCAGGTAGGTGATGTCGGCCGCGTCCTGAAGAGCAGGCTGATGGGAAATCGCCAGGACGGTGGTCTCGCCAGACAAGGCCCTGATCGTGGCGAGGATCTCGGCTTCGGTTCGAGGATCGAGCGCGGCCGTGGCCTCATCAAGGATGAGAAGCCTCGGGCGATGGACGAGTGCGCGGGCAATCGAGACCCGCTGCCGCTGGCCTCCGGACAGCTTTCCTCCAGCCTCTCCGATCACAGTATCCAGGCCCTCGGGACGGGTCGATACGAATTCCCATGCCCCGGCAGCCCGAAGCGCGTCCTCGACATCCTCATCTTCGATCGTCGGGTCGCCGAGGGTGACGTTGCGTCGAATCGTATCATGAAAAAGAAAGGAATCCTGCGGCACGTACCCGATCCCGCGGCGCCACGTGACGAGGTCGATCTCGCTCAGGGACACCCCATCCACGACCACCTGACCCGCCTGCGGTTGATGAAAGCCCACGATGAGATCCGCGATGGTGGTCTTGCCTGATCCGGACGGGCCGTAGAGGGCAACGAACGAACCTGCCGGCACCTCGAGAGAGATGTTGCTGAGGACCGGTGTTTCGCCATACGAGAAGCTCACCTCCTCAAGCCGGATCGAATCCCGGAGCGTGGCCTGCCTGCCATTGCGCTCCGTGACCTCGCGCTGCGACTCGGCATCCTCGATTTGGTCGCGGATCGACCAGAAGGCGCTCTCGCCCACGACAAGCGTCTGATAGCGACCCTGCAGATGATTCACCTGAGCCATGAGCCGGTAGAAGACGAAGGCGAGTACCAGAACCGAGGCAAAGGGCTGGCCGCCCAGGGTCAGGGCACCGAACAGCCCGAGTGAGATCAGGATCACGAGGGTAGGTTCCTGGAACAGCCGCAGCCCCTCCCACGCGCTCACCTGTCGTCGCAGCGCCTCGTTGAGCCCCTCGGTTTCGGACTCGAGGAGCGGCCGGATCTGACCCTCGCGCGCCATGGCTCTGATCGGCTTGATCCCGCGCAAAGCATCCGTCAGTCTTCCAACAAGCGATCGCATGAGAACCGTCTGTTCTTCTCCTGCATCTCGGGCCATCCGCACGAACCCGCGGAGCAGGAAGAGGAACACTGCACCGATGAGCACCGTCCCGACGGCCATCTGCCACGACACGAGGACGGCAACAAGGAGGTAGACGATGATCTGGAGCGCGTTCGCAACCATGCTGCAGCCCTCGCGGTAAGCCGCAGACGCGCGGTGGGCCTCGCTACTTATGGCATTGGCAAAGCCGCCCGTGGACTGCGAGGCGTAGTAACTCCAACGCGCTCCCATCAGTGCCCGAAGCAGTGACATGCGCAGGTCCGTCGTGACCTGCGCCACCGTGTACCCCACCTGGCGCATCGCAAGCCAGAGGAAGGCGGCCTTCGCCGTCATGACAAGGACGATGAGCGTGAGCAGGAGCCCGAGCGAAGGCTCGAGCCCGACCCTACCGAAGGCCTGCTCGACGATCCGCCCGAGCGAGGACTGCTCCGCAGGGTCACTACCCGTGACCAGCTCAAGCAGCGGAAGAAGGGTGACCACGCCGATGCCTTCGAGGAGACCCGCGAAGGCGAGGAGGCCGATCATCAGTGCGCTGCGGCCCGGGTAGGCCCGCATGAAGAACTTCAGGAACCCGATCGAGCTACGGTCGCCCTCGGGCAGTGTTTTTTGCTCTGCACGACTCATAAGGCGGCTCTGTTCGGGTTCTCGGCGACCGTGGTCTCTCCCCTTAGGCTTTGCAACAGCCGTGCCGCCTGCACATCCCTGCCCAGGCCCGTGGCAATCGACCGGAGGAACGGGTCGAGGTGCTGTGCCAGGTCCTGGTATCTCACCGGAACGTCTCTTACAGCTCCCGTCGCCCTGGCCCCGCCAGCAACTGTTTCCAGAACGCGGGCCACCCCTTCGGCGTCATCCGGGTCAACTCGAAAGAGTCCGAACCGATCGGCGGCCCGGGCCGTCGCGCTCCCTGGCTCCGTGACCACGAGAGTCGGGACCCCAAGCGCCACGGACTCGTAGATCTTTGCGGGAACCATTTCGTGCTGACCCTGGGCGAGGACGACCGCCAACCCGGAGCGCTGGAGAAGCCGAAGCGCCTCTTTTCTCGGACGGTACCCCAGGAGCTTTACCTGCTGACCCGCCTCCCCACGCAAGGCTCGCTCGACGACTGCACGGTGCTCCCCCTCCGCCGCGCCGACAAACCGAAGAACGGATTCCCTTGCCACTTCCGGGGAGGTAGATCGAAGGAAGCGCACGAACCCCTCGAGGAGCGAAGTCGGATCGCGGTTGAGGTAGAGAGTCCCCAGGTGCACCACCGCGAGCGTGGGAAAGGGGGACTCCTCGGACTTCGGCACCTCCGCCAGGTCGATGCCGTTGGGCAGCCAGTGAACCTGAGACCGCGGGTGAGTCGCTGCCAATCGGCTCCTGATCTCCGGCGTCGTAGCGAGGGCAAGCTCGGCTCGTCGAAGAGCCCTCCCCTCCACCCAACGCAGTACCCGGGTCTCGAGAGGTCCTCGGCTCAGTGCGTGACCTCCGGAGCGCTTCGAATCCAGATACCATGGGTCACGAAAGTCGAGGATCCAGGGAATGTCTCGAGGGAGCCCCGCGGTCAGCACCGCGAGATGCGCCGAGTGGGGCGGGCCACTGCTCAGGACGAGGTCGGGGCGGCGACGCCTGACGGCCTGCATCACCGCCTTCCGCGCCGGACGGATCCATCCTCGCCCCTCGTCTGGCCAGGTAATGAGCGGGCTCATGCTCCGCGCGCCCCGTCGAAGCATCCCACCGACCCCGGCCACGAACCGCATCGGGAGCCCGGCTCTCGGCGGTTCTGCGAGATCATGTCCATTCGACGAGCCCGGGTCCCGAGCGCTGGCCTCCCGGAAGCTCCGGTAGCGGTCAGAGAGCGTGCGGTCCGGAGGAACCGGGCTCAGCGCGATGGCCGGGACCTGCGGCACCTCCGCCGTAGAGCTCGAGTTTCCGGCCTTCTCGGACGAGGCAAAGATCACCTCCGTGTCCCAACCCAGGGACGCGAGGTAACGTGTGAGTCCAGCCCACCGAAGGGCGCCAACTGCTGTGCTCGGCGGAAAGTGGTAACTGACCAGCAGAAGGCGCAGGCGCGCCGGGGCCTCCGAACCGGACGATGCGGCTTCGGTGGCCCCGCCGGGTTCGATCGACGAGGCAGTCAAGTCAGGGCTCTCACGGGCTCAGAAGAGCCGCGTGATCGCGAAGACGATCGCCGACACGCTGCCCACGACTGTGGCCACAAGGCCGATTCGCTCCCAGTTGTCCCGTTGTGCGCCACCGCGTGGAACCACGATCCTGTCTCCCGCCTGGATGTTCATCTGGTCCAGCGTTCGGCCCTGAATCACGGCGAGCTCCATGGCCTCTCCCTCCCAGATTCGGGCACTCCCCCGCTCGACCCTGAGGTTCGTCACGTTCGCGTCCCGGCTTGGTCCGCCGGCGAGCATGAGAACATCGGTCACCAGCACATCTGCGGGAACGACGTAGAAGCCCGGAGAGCCCACCTCGCCAATCACCGAGAGGCGGATCAGGGCCTGGGTTCGCACGCGCGGGGATCGGAGGTAGTTCGACAGATGCTCCTCCATGACACCCTGCAGCTCCGAACGGAGCACCCCGTCGAGGCCGAGCGCACCCACGACCGGAACATCGACCAGTCGACCCGAGCGCACTGTGAGGGTGTCGGACATGTCGGGCTCGCCCTCGACCAGAAGCACGATCCGATCGCCCGTCTGAAAGTCTCCCTCCCTGAGTCTGCGTTCGACGAGTGCGATGCTCCGCTCCGCCTCGGACCGGAGTCTCGCGCTGTAGGCCGTCGAGCCCACCTGCTCCTGCAGGCGCTCTCGCAGCAGTTCGAGCTCAGCTCGCGTAACCTGCTCGCGGGCTGCGTCCCAGTCCACGGCCACCTGGCCCTTCGCAGTCCCGACCAGAGGACCGACGAGGAGTCCGATCAGGACGAGAGTGAGCAGCGCGCACCTGCCACCGCGGGACGACACTGTCGCTGTCATGACTCGCTCCCGGCTGCCGTCAGCTGCCTGCGGCGTGACGGACGGTCTTCGTCTTCGGCGGCATAGCCGGGCAGGTACGTGTAGTAGCGATAAGGCCCGTACCCTCCGGGGACATCGTTCAGGACGGCCCCCAGGAGTCGAATCGGCAGGCGCTCGAGTTCCTGAAGTCGGGTCTCGGCCAGTTCCCGGTCCGTTGCGCCGTTCCGGAGAACGAGCAGGAGCGCGCCACTCAGTGTCCCAAGGAGATAGGCATCCACCGCAGCCCCGAGGGGAGCACTGTCCACGAGGATGATCTCGTAGCGGTCCCTTGCATGATCCATCAGCGCCTTCATCGTGGGAAGGCCGAGGAGTTCCGGCCCGTCTCGAAAGCGGGACCCCGACGGAACAACCGTCAGGTTCGGGTGCTCGGTCTCCCGGAAGATCTCGTGCATCCCTGCCTCCCCCGCGAGATAGTCCGTCAGGCCCGGCTTTCGGTCGCGGGCGAAGAGCGTGTGGATCGTGCCCCGTCGGATGTCGCCGTCGATCACGAGCACCTCGTGTCCGAGTTCGGCAAAGGCCAGGGCAAGATTGCTGGTCGTGAAGGACTTCCCGTCGCCCATGCCCGGGCTCGAGACCGTGAGCACGAGGGGCGTCCGCGGTCCGTGCGCGTAGGTCACGGCCAGGCGGAGGTTTCGGAAGGCTTCGACCACCTGCTGCTGGTCATCCGGCCGGAAGTGCCCGTTCCGCATCCGAGCGTGGGGGATGGCGCCGAGAATGGGTAGTCCGAGGTCGCGGGTGATCTGGTCGGGACGACGGACGAGCGGGTCCATTCGATCTCGCACGAGGGCGCCCAGGATCCCGAGCCCCAGACCCGCCATGATCGCGAGCGCGAGGAACCGAATCCGAGGGTCGGCACTTGGCGACCCGGGGATCTGCGCCCGGTCCAGGATCTGAACGTCCGGGATCGTGCTCGCGGCCCCGAGCCGGGCTGACTCCCAGCGACCCTGGAGGTCCCTGAAGAGGTTTTCCGCGCTCTCGAACCGTCGCTGAAGGCGAGCCTCCTCGACTGCACGAGGAGGAATCTGCTGGAGTTCCCGAGAGGCCTGGTTGGCGAACCGTTCGATTTCGGCCTGACGGTCGTCAACGGCCTGGAGCAGATTCCCGAGCAGGGTTGGCACCGTCTCGCGCTCCAGTTCTCTTACGTCCTGCAACACCTCCTGAACGGACGGGTGCTCGTCCGTGTAGCGAAGGCGCAGTGCCCGCAGGTCGGCCCGGCGTTCCGTGGCCAGTGCCAAGGCTCGGGTGAGGTCTGATGATGCCTGCACACTCGGTATCACCTCGAGAACTTCTGTCGTCAACCGCCCCTCTCGTGTCGACTGCTCGAGCGCCCGCTCGATCGCCTGTCGGTCGCGTCGGATCTCCTCCTCTTCGAGCCTCAGGTTGAAGAAGTTCTGACGAACCGGGTCCTGGGTCTGCTGAAGGCCGGCAGCCACGGGAGAGCCCTGTTCGGAGGGCAGGCTGATCGTGGCCACGCGGAAGTTCTCCAGGGCGAACTCCGCTTCTCGCAGGTTCTCCTCGGCGTAGCGCAGCTGTTCTTCCAAGATCTCGGAATACTCGTCGAGCCTTGCCCGCTTCAGCTGTTCCGCCACGTAGACGTATCGATCGACGATAGCATTCACGATCCGGGTGATCTGCTCAGGGTCCGCTCCCTCAAGGCCAACCCGCAGGAAGGTCCCCTCACGGTCGATCCGGACATCCAGCGACCGAGAGAGGCTCCGAGCGACATCGCGGGGTCGGCGGACGGTGAAGGGAATCGTGGACCCGGACGGAAGTGCGGCGGGCGATGGGGTCCAGTCGAAACCCAACCCCGCCCCGACCGGCGCTCCGAGGTTACCCCGCTCCAGTTCGGAGCCATCGGCGTCGAGTAGAGCGAAGCCTTGACCGTCATCCGAAATTCGAAGCTGGTAGGAGCCCGGACGAACCTCTTCCCCTCCTCGCAGGCCAAAGCCCACGAACGCAGCCTCATGCGCCCGATCGCCGAGGGAGACGTAAAGCCTCAGTTCCTCGACCACCGGATCCATGACGGTAAAGGAACGCATGAGATCGAGCCATCCAGTCGTGCTGAGAAGCTGGCTCGGCCGAATCGGCGCCGCATCCCCCGCAGCCCGAGGGTTTGCCCCCTCGATCCAGAGCGTCGACTCGACGGTGTAGACGGGCTCGAGCGTCCGTTGGGCAACCAGTCCGGCACCGCCTCCAAGCAGAAGCCCGAGCACGATCAACCATTTGTTTCGGACTATGGCCCCACTGTACCGCCTCCAGTCGAAGGCGGGTTCCTCGTCGGGTTCCCACCCGCCACCGGCCCAAGCGGTGGGGCCACCGCCCCTTCCGCCCTGATAAGCGGAAACTGACTGGCCCGTTCCGGGCTGCAGGCTCCGCGAAGCGTCTGGTCCTTCCGACATCATGGGTCACCCTGATCATGGTTCCTGAGGGGGCGCGAGCACGCACTCTCCAGCCTTCTCTCTCGGCTCATGTTGTATGCAATTCCGGTGCCGGAGTTGCGTGAGGACGCTCCGTGCATCTGGGGAACCGGGTCCCGTTCCGCTCCAGGATGCGTCTGACCTGGGCCTGAACCCATGTAGCGACTTGCCGACACACGTCGCCGGGTCGCCATACGCCCTCAGGGACTCCCTTCGTCGGCGAACCCTTCTCAGGCCCGCCTGGGATTGCGTTCTCACGATGCTCCGTGCCTTGGCACCAGTCATGCATCCACTTACGAAGCATGGACGCTTCATATCGACTGCTTTCCAGAGCACGCACCCTTTGATCATTTCCACCTGGATGGGTCTCAGGCGAGACGACGGTGACGACTCTCGGGGGCCTTCTGCACCCTCGGGGATGTGGATTCTCCCCGGAGGATCGGCGTTATCCGACTCCCGTTCTCGTCCCGGGATCGGGGTCCGTGTCGGCCGCCCGGCGCCTCGCCTCCACATAGGGCCACTCGCCTCTTCCACACCGGCCGCCCTTCGCCGACGAAGCCGGTCGCAAGAGCTCCTGCGACGCAACCTGAACGTTGCTGCAAGCGCGCTCCTCCTCCTCGCCGTCGCGCCCTTGATGATCGCCATCGCCCTGGCGATCAAGCTTACCTCGAAGGGCCCGGTCTTCTTCACCCAGCCAAGGGTTGGGATCGATCGGAGGAACGATGATCCCCGACTCCCTCAGGACCCCCGACGACGCGTCGACCACGGGGGGCGGATCTTTCAGATCTACAAGTTCCGCACGATGACCCATGAACCGGCCCGCACGGATCAGATCTGGGCGAACCCCGAAGATCCAAGGATCACCCCGATTGGTCGGGTTCTCCGAAAGTACCGGCTCGACGAGTTGCCCCAGCTCCTCAACGTCCTGAAGGGCGACATGAACCTGGTCGGGCCACGACCGGAGCAACCCGACATCTTCAAGGACCTCCGCCGTGAAGTCGAGGGCTATCACGTCCGGCAGCGCGTCCTGCCCGGGATCACCGGCCTCGCGCAGGTGAATCATCGCTACGACCAGTCGCTTGATGATGTGAAGCAGAAGGTCGAGTTCGACCTTGAGTATCTTGAGTCCTGTTCACCTCTCAAGGACCTGCGCATCATGGCGCAGACTGTCCCTGTCGTCATCTTCGGAAAGGGGTCGGTCTGAGAACACTTCGCTTGCCGGAGCGCCCGCGAAGCATGTGCCGTGACCAGGTCCGGGATCGAAGAGGGCCGGCAGGATGATCGACTGCCTTCGCCGTCGTTTGCCGCGCCCAGCGATCCGACTCGCAAAGAGGCTTCGGGACCACCTCGACAGTCGACTTCATCCGTGGCGCAGGAGGAACGCGCTCGCCACGTTTCAGGGCCTCCCGCCGAACGCCACGATCCTTGTGCTTTGCCACGGCAATATTTGCCGAAGCCCATTCGCCGGCATCCTCCTCCAGGCCGGACTCGGTCAGCACGCCCGGATCGACTCGGCTGGCTTTCTGGAAGGGGGTCGGCCCTCGCCAGCAACAGCGGTCGAGGCAGCCCGCGAACTCGGGGTCGACCTCTCGGCCCACCGCTCGGTCCAGGTCACGAAAGTGCATGCCGCTGCTGCCAGCCTCGTCCTCGTGATGGACACCGCCCAGAGACGAAGGTTTCGATCGCAGTTCCCCCAATCAAAGAGCCGCGTCCTGGTCCTCAGCGACCTCGAGACTCGCTTTCATGCTCCTCGGGGGACTCCAGACCCGTTCGACCAGCCCATCGAGACGTTTCGCGAGGTCTACCGTCGGATCTCGGAGGCTCTCGATGCCACGATCTCATTGACCAGCCGGTGAATCATCCGGGAGTGGCTCCCGCTCCCTCTCGTCGAGTGGGCTCCCATACGGGTTCAGAGCCTCGCGTGAGTGCACGTGCAAGTGCGTGCAGTACAGCGATGTTGCTGGCGAGCACGAAGGCCGGGACAGAGAGCATTCTTGGCAATCGCTGCACCCGACCCGCGAGCGCCCACCCCGCGACGGCGAGCAGGAGAATCAGGAGAACCGCCGCGAGGGACGCGAGCGCCCAAGCATGATGCGCAGCAAGTAGCGCGAGCCCCAGGCAGAAGACTCCCACGAAGGCCGGGAGCATCCAGCGACAGACCTTGTGGCTCCAGAGCTTCCAGGCGAAAACAGGATCGTTCAAGGGGTTGAGGTGTCGGCCCCAAGCGATCAAGGTGCTCATCCCGCGCGCGATCGTTCTCACCTTTCGCCGGTACTCGGTGCGCAGCGAGGCTGTTCGGGGAACAAGACAGACCGCCGAAGGCACGGAGACAGCACGGTACCCGTGATCCTGCGCGATGAGGGCCGCACCGAAGTCTCGGCTGAGCTCAGGCGGAACCTCAACCTCGTGGAGCTCTCGCCGGGTCGCATAGAAACATCCAGATGCACCCACGATGCCACCCACCGCGGTCTCGAGATCGCGTACGAGCATCTCGTAGCCCACATATCCGGCCTCGCCTTCGTTGGACTCCTCGGCCTCGCGGCCCACACTCACGTCTCGACCGGAGGCCACTCCGACGTCGGGGTCTCGGAAGGGCCGCACGATCGCCCGTAGCGCCTCGGGCCGGATCCGGATCGAAGCATCCGTATTCACGATGATCTCCCCTCGCAGGCAGGGGCGTGCCGTGTTCTCGGCTGCGCCTTTGCCCTGCCGCCCCCCCACGGAGAGGAGCTCGACACCACGGTCGGCCCAGGCCCGGACCCGGGCGTCGGTCCCATCGTTCGAACCATCGGAGACGATGAGAATCTGGAGGCGATCCCTCGGATAGTCGAGCGAAGCGAGGCTCTCGAGGAGGGCGTCGATCTGGTGCGCTTCGTTGTAGACCGGAACGGTGATCGAGACGCTCGGCCAGTCGCTATCGGACGCGTCCGCACGCGGTGCGTGCGAGCGGACTCGGCCAGCGATCCAGAGGAGGAGGGGGTAGCCGGCAAAAGTGTAGGCGATCAGTGTGCCTGCGATGCCGATGATGACCCAGCCGCTCATCGGTCGCCCCGCTCCTCGATGCAGCGCCGATAGAGGCTCACATGGGCCTCGGCCCAGCGTCCAGGATCGAGCGCTTCGAGGGCGATGTCGCGCGTGGCAGTCGCCTTAGCCCGGGCCTCGTCCGGGTGCCGCATCAGGCCGTTAATCGCGCGCGCGAGGGCCTCGGGGTCCTCGGGGGCCACGAGTTCCGCGAGAGCTCCGTCACGGACGAGGTCGGGGACCCCGCCGACGCGGGTGGCGAGGAGGGGGACGCCGGCCTGCATGGCCTCGATGGCGACGAGGGGGGTACCCTCCGTCCTCGAACTCAGGACGACGAGGTCGAAGGCGGCGAGGTATCGCGCGGCATCGGGGAGCGCTCCCGCCCAGTGCACCCTCGACGTGAAATCGCCGGTCCGGGCCCGCGCCTCGAGCGATTGGCGGAGTTGGCCATCGCCGATGAAGGTGAGTCCCCAGTGGGCCGAGGTCCGGGGTTCGAGGTGCGCGAGGGCCGCGAGGAGAATGTCGGGTCCCTTCTCCGGGCTCAGGCGTCCGACCCATCCGATCTGGAAGCCCTCGTGGGGGAGGCCGAGTCTGGCTCGGGCCTCGTCCCGACCGAGCGGATCGGGATGGGGGCGGCGGGCGTTGGGAAGCATGTGGATGCGCTCCGGGGAGACCCCCCGTTGCGCGAGCTCCCGCTCGAGGGCCGACGAGACGGCGATGACGCCCTCGAAGCCCCGGAGGGCACGGGTCTGAAGCCGCTCGTAGAGGCGGTTTTTCCAGCCGCCCCCCGTGAAGCCGTGGACGGTCGACAGACGCGGGATCCCCTCGCGGCGCGCCATGTCCCCGTGCAGCACGTCGGCACGGTACCCATGGGTGTGCACGAGGTCTGGGTCGAGTTCGTCGAGGAGCCGGCGGACCCCTGCCCGTTCGGCACGGTAGGCGCGGGGCGGGAGGTGGAGAGGGTGCAGCGGAGCCACAGCCCCGTTGCGATCCATCCACGGATGGCGCACCCCGACATCGAGGATCACTATCAGGTGCACGTCGGTGCCGAGAGAGACAAGCTCACGGGTGAGGTCGTCGACGACCTGCTCCGCCCCTCCGTAGGGGGAGGGGGCGATGATGTGGACGATCCGCATCGGCGGTTCCGGGAAGGGGCTCATGTCGTGAGCTTCGGGAGCAAGAGGGGTGCCGGGGTGTCGCAGCGGCGGATCGACCCCGAACTTTGCGAGGCTGGCACGGCTCTCGCTCCCGGGGTGCTCAGGGGTGCGGATTCCGCCGAGACCCCCTCCCCCGACTCCCCTACGCAGCGCATGACGAAGCTCGAGCCACGGATTTCCGTCGTGATCCCGACCTACAACCGAGCCCCGGCACTCAAGGGTGCGGTGGAATCGGTGCTTGCCCAGAGCCTTCGTGCCCACGAGATCATCCTCGTGGACGACGGGTCGACGGACGAGACCGAGGAGGTGGCCCGCGCCCTCCCGGGCCCAGTGCGCTACGTGCGACAGGAGAACGGAGGCGCCGCGGCGGCTCGGAACCACGGCATCAGCCTCTCCGAAGGCGACTTGGTTGCCTTTCTCGACTCGGACGATCGGTGGGAGCCTCGAAAGCTGGAGATCCAGGCGCGGATCCTGGAGGAACACCCTCATGTTGGCTGGGTGATCTCGGATATCCTGAAGGTCGACGCACAGGGTGATGCACTCCCCGGAGAGCCAGGGATCGAGGCTGCCGTTCCGGTCTTCCGTGACCTTCGCGAAAGTCCGGCGGAGTGGATGGCGCGGGACTTGAAGCGCCTCCGGCTGGAAGATGGGGAGCAGTCGATCGAGGTGCTCTTCGGGGACGCCTTTCCTCTTCTCCTCGAGGGCAACTTCCTCTTCCCTTCCACTCTGGTTGTCCGCCGTCCCATCATCGACGCCGTCGGTGGTTTCGACCCGGCCTTCACCCGGGTCGAGGACTTCGACCTCGCACTTCGCCTGGCGGCGGTCAGCCCGATGGCTTTCGCCGACAGGTCCACTGTGAGATATGCGGTTGGTGGCGTTGACGCGCTCTCGAACTCCTCCCACATGTCACTACTGACTTCCAATACTCTGCTTGCTTTGGACCGCGCTGCCAAGCTGAGAGACCCGATTGAGCCGGAATCTGTCCTTAGGCTGCATCACGGCATCCGCCGAGTTCTCCTTGATCAGGCCTATCACAACCTCACGACTTTTGATCGCGAAGGCGCCAGAAATGCTCTCGGCTCGCTGGGAGAGCGCTCCCTTTCACCAGGACTCCGTGGGTGGCTTCTCCGGGGCGCCTCCTTCCTGCCGACCGGAGTCCTGAGAGCGGCTCACTGGTTGAAGCGCCGGAGTCGCGGCCGTAGTCCAGAGGCCAGCGGGACGGTACTGCATGGTTGAGCCCCCATATCCCGCCGGGTCCGGTGGCCTGGCCTCGTCCGGGCGCGGATCTTGCTCCCCACGTTGTCGGTATCGATTATCCAGCCCCTATACTCAAGACCGTTGAACCGAAGGGATGATTCCAACGAGGCCTCAATCCTTTGCCCAGGCGCGCTCACCCGAGGGGGGGCGGCTCGTGGAGCGCCCTCCGCAGCGATGGGACCTCCTGCTCCTTGCGGCGGCCGGGCTCATTCTCGTGTCCGCGGCCCGGATCCACAGCTTCGTTCCCGGGCTTGAACTCCTTCGACCCGGCCTTCTTCTCGCGCTCGCCGGGCTCGGCCTCCTCGTTCTGAACTACAGGGGGCTTCGACGGATCGAGCACCTGAAGAACCCGCTGGGACTTCTCCTCGGGTTCCTCTTCGTCTGGGCGCTCGTGACCGCACCCTTCGGGCTTTACGTCGGAAACTCCATCCGCTTCACCCTCGAGTCCTTCGGGCGGACGATCCTTGTCGCCGTAGTGATCGCCACCGCGATCCGCGACCTTCACGATCTCGAGCGCCTCCTGAAGGTCTATGCGCTCGGTGCGATCGGTTTCGCCATTCTTGGGCAGGGGACCTCCGGATTCCGGGATTTCGGGGGGGGCGGGTATGACCCGAACGATGGGGCGATGTTCGTGGTGTCGGCGATCCCCCTCGTTATTTTCTTCCTCCTGCGCGCGACAACGTTCCGGGAAAGGATTCTCTTCGGATTCGGCCTCATGGCATGTATCTCTGGCGTCGTGCTAAGCGGATCACGGGGAGGATTTCTGGCGCTCGTCGCCGTGACCGTATTCGCCCTTATCTTCATGGCCGGGGTACGACCGGTGCATCGCATCGGAGCCGTGCTCGCGGTCTTGCTCGTTGTGACCCTTCAGGGAACGGGAGAGTTCTGGGAGCGGGTAGAATCGACCTTCGACGCGGACGACTACAACCGACATAGCGTGACCGGCCGTTACGAGATCTGGGGCCGCGGGATGGATTACGTCCGTGAGAACCCGATCACGGGCGTCGGGATCCAGAACTTTTCCGTCGCGGAAGGGCAACATCCCCAGATCGCCGAGATGATTCGCCGCGGCCAGGGAATCCGCTACTCGGCCCCGCACTCGGTCTGGGTGCAGACCGCCGCCGAACTCGGGACCCCGGGGTTCCTCGCCTTCTCCGGAGCATTTCTGCTCCTCTTTCGGTTCCTCTGGAGACCTGTACGGAAGCAGCCGAACGCGCTGGGGCAAGCAGCACGCCGCTCCCTCGATCGCTCGAGGGGGCTGACACGAGCTTTCCTGGGCGGAATCCTGGGAATCATGGTGGCGGGATCCTTCCTCTCGATGGCATACTCGCCCCTCTTGTGGGTCCCCTTCGCGATCGGACTCGGCGCCATAAAGGTCTACCGGAAGTATGCAACCATGCTCACACCCGGGGATACGCCGGAGGTCGACCTGCCCGGGCCAGAGATGCTCTCGCCGCGCAACCCTGCGGCTTCCCCCCTCCCGGCGTCCGGTGTCCACCACCTCCTGCACTTTCATCGCGGCACATAGTGGCCAGCCCTCCGGTCTCGTCTGCACCCCACCCTAATTCTCCCCTCCCGATCTCTGCCGGGGCTCGGGGCCGTTCGGGACTAAGGGGGCTTCTGGACCGCTCGGGGCTCCCTGGATGGCTCGTACGTCGACGGCAAAGGTCGGCCGCGATCCTCGCTTACCACAATGTGGTTCCAGCCGACGCTCCTCCATGGGGCGAGGCTTCGCTCCACATGGACCAGGAAGATTTCCTCGACCAAGTCCGAGTCCTGCGCGAGCTCGGAGAGATCGTCCGACTCGAAGAGGTCCTCAGCGATCCGGGAACGCCCGATGCGGGGCCTAGATTCGCGATCACCTTTGACGACGGATATGTCGGCGCCTTGGACGCAGCGGAACGGATATGGACGGACTTCGGCGTACCGTCCAGCGTTTTCGTCTGTCCCGCCCTGATCGGCGGCGGCCCCTTCTGGTGGGACTCCCTGGCGAGTGCTCGGAAGGAGGGTGAGATCCCGGCGCAGATCAGGGCACGCTGCCTCTTCGAACTGAAGGGCAATCCGACCCGTATCATGGAGACTTTCGGGACAGGGGGGATTCCAGAATCGCCTCCGCCCCGACACGCGCTCCCGGCCGAAGAGAGCCGGATCTTGGAGCTTGCCCGAGGCGGGGGGATCACCTTCTTCTCGCACACGCATGCCCACATGAACCTTAGTGCACTCTCGCACCCTGAGGTCCGACGAGAGCTCGAGCGATCGGCCGAATGGTTTCGCGACCGAGACCTCTCGGAAAGTCCGGGTTTTCTCGCTTATCCCTACGGGCTCTTTTCGGAGTCGAGCATGGAGGGCGCGAGGGCCGAGGGGGTGTCCTTCGCCTTCACCACCGCGGGGCGATGGATCCCGAATGGCCTCGGACATCTCGATCCCCTGCGTGTGCCCCGAATCAATGTACCGGCCGGGCTCCGCCGGGAGGCCTTCGTCACCCTTCTCGCTCGGGCAACGCTCCGATGAAGCGGGTCCTAGTTACCGATGGGTCCGAACGCAGCGCACTCGCGGTCGTTCGATCTTTGGGGAGGAGGGGCTGGCATGTGGAAGTGACCGATGCCAGCGACCGATCGCTCGCCGGAGCATCGCGCTTCTCAGTTCGGGAACACCGGACGCCCGCCCCGCTCGTGGAAGCGGATGCATTTGTCGACGCCATCGTGGAGCTCTGTCGGAACCGAAGGATCGACCTGCTCCTTCCCGTCACCGATGCATCCCTCTCCGCACTCCTCTCGGCAGGAGACCGCTTGGGTTCGACACGGCTCCCATTCCCGGACGAGGAGACCTACCACGCCCTATCCGACAAGCGGCAACTCATGGACCGAGCCGCCGCACTCGGAATCCGCGTGCCCCGGACGGCAGTCGTGGAGAGTCGTTCTGACCTGGAGGATGAACTCGACCTTCACCCCGCTCCCTGGGTTTGCAAGCCCTTCCGATCCGTGGTCGGCGAGGGCGCGTCCCGCAGCAAGGTGGGCGTGCGACATGCCAGGACGCGGTCCGAGCTCCTGGAGACCCTTCACTCCTATCCGAGGGAGGCCTTCCCCGTACTCGTCCAGGAGTACGTGGAGGGTCGGGGCGAAGGGGTCTTTCTCCTTGTCTGGGAGGGCGAACGGTTGGCCGCGTTTCGGCATCGGCGGATCCGTGAGAAGCCCCCAACGGGCGGAGTGAGCGTATACCGGGAATCCGCGGCACCGGACCCGGAACTGATCGAGTTGGCCACGAGGCTCCTGACCTCATCGGACTGGAGAGGGGTCGCGATGGTGGAGTTCCGGCGATCCGGAGCTACCGGAGATGCGTATCTCATGGAGATCAACGGCCGATTCTGGGGCTCCCTTCAGCTTGCGATCGATGCGGGAGTCGATTTCCCTCACCTCTTGGCTGCTCTTGCGATGGGTGAGGCGATCGAAGCGAACCCGGACTGGAGGCGGAGAATCCGGAGTCGATGGCTTCTGGGCGATCTGGACCATCTTCTCCTCAGAATGAAGGGGTCATACCGGCCTGAGGAACTACCGCTGGGGTCGCCCCCAACCCGCTTGTGGGCGTTGCTGCACTTTATCCGGATCTGGTGGCCGGGTGACCGCTTCGAGATTCTTCGGCCCTCGGACCCGGGGCCGTGGTTTCGCGAACTGCGACACTGGATCAGGGGGCTGGCTATATGAACATCGCGCTCCTTCTCGAATCCGATGGACCAGGAGGCGCCGAACGGATGCTCCTGACCCTCGCGAAGGGATTGCGTGAGCGGGGACATCACGTGGTACCCGTCGGTCCGGCCGACGGCTGTGGATGGCTCGCGGACCAGTTTCGGAATGAAGGATTCGAGCCGGAGACGTTCGTATTGAAGCGTGCCGTGGATGTCGGATGCGTCCGGGGGCTGGCAAACCTCTTTGAACGGCACCGGATCGATGTGGTGCACAGCCATGAGTTCAGCATGGCCGTCTACGGGGCAATGGCCGCACTCGTGGGTCGGCGAAGGCATGTCATCACGTTACATGGAAGTCGGTATTTTGCTCGTCACCGGCGTCGCCGAATCATCCTGCGGCTGGCGGTTCAGTCTGCGTGGGCAACCGTTGCCGTCTCAGATGATCTGGCAATGGACATGTCCAGAGACCTGAATCTGTCGCCGGAAAAGATCACGGTGATCCGCAACGGGCAAGAACTTCCGAAGGGGAGTCGCTCAACATTCCGTGAGGAGTTGGGCATCGCCGACCATGACGTGTTGATCGTGGCCGTTGGCAGTCTCTACCCTGTGAAGGGCCACTCCGACCTGCTTGAGGCACTGCGCTTGGTCCTGGACCGCTCAAACCACCCCTCGTCGATCCACCTCGTGATCGCCGGGCGAGAAGGAAGTGCATCGCAAGGCCTCCGGCATCGTGCCGAGACCCTTGTTCTTACGGATTCGGTTCATATCCTGGGGCACCGGGACGACATTCCGAATGTCTTGGCGGGTGCGGACATCTTCTGCCTGCCCTCCCTATCAGAAGGCTTCCCCTTGGCACTCATTGAGGCCATGGGCTCAGCAACTGCGATTGTGGCGACCTCGGTCGGCGGCGTTCCCACGGCGATTAGGGACGGCATCGATGGGATACTTGTACCCCCCGGAAACCCGTTGGCTCTGGCCACTGCTCTGCTCCGGCTTATCAATGACCAGAGCACCCGGTGTCGCCTTGGAGGTTCGGCATCCGTGCGCGCTGGATCCCTGTTCTCGCTTTCGGCGATGATCGATGCTTATGAGTCCATTTATTCAAGTTCCGAGCGAACAACATGATTACCCGCTCTAAACGCGCCGTGCATGCAACGAGGTCGCTAAAGCACTTCAGAATCATCCGGCCGGTTGCTGCTCATCGAACACGGGCATGTCCCAATGACCGCGTCTAGTCATCACTCCCCGACCGGTGACGGTAGCCTCCAAACCGATCAGTGCAACCGCCACAGGCCACTGTGGTCCTTCGTTATTCCGTGCCTGAACGAGGAGGCTTTCCTTCGTGTCACCCTACGGTCGATCCATGATTTCGTCCCTCAACAGATACCCTATGAAATCATTTTGGCAGACCATGGGTCCGTAGATGCCTCCACTGTGATAGCGATAGAGGAGAAAGCCCGAGTCATTGTTCAGCCTGCAGTTTCGCTTGGCACACTCCGAAACCTGGGAGCGGCCGCGGCAAGAGGAGATGTGTTGTTTTTCCTGGACGCGGACATTTCTCTCTCAGAAGAGTGGACATCCAACATTATCGGCGCAGTGGAAAAGCTCTCCACCGCAACACCCGTCTTGTCCGGTTCGATGGCCCTGCCATCTCCCGATTCGGGTTGGGTCGGAAGGATCTGGGAAACACATCGTCCCAGCTCGGGAATCGTCAAGACCCTCAGCGGAGGCCACATGTTGATTCTGAAGCGACACTTCGACGCTGTTGATGGTTTTCCTGCTGAGGCTGACTCAGGTGAAGATGAAGGGTTATCACGGCGCATTTGGGCCGCGGGAGGAAAGGTTCTCGCGGACCCAGGGCTTCGAGTGGTCCATCGCGGGGCATCGTCAAGTGTACGGGAATTCTTCTTTCGACATTTCTGGCATGGATTGGGCGACGCCAAATCTTGGTCCCGCCTGAGAGGATCGCGCACAGCTCTCGCCGGGCTCGCATTCCTGCTTATCCATGTCTTAGCAGGGACTGCTATCGTGAGCGGCGCCCTGACAGTCGCCGTTGGATTGGTCGCGGTCTCTGTGACTTTGCCACTGGCACTCTCCATTCGAAGGTTAGGTGGCTTTCGTGCCGATGCAGGCTTTCCATTGCTGGCCCTCTACTGGCTATACCTATGGGCCCGTGGATTGGCTGTAATCCTTGCCCCGCTCGGGCTCGCCCGTCGTGAGCGCAGGGTAACGGACGGCGTGCCCTATCGTTCAGCCTAACGGATCACCACGATCCTTGCCCTTACCAGAGGCGAGAGGGCCATGGCAGTGGCGCGCCCGCATTTCACAGCCACGGAGCGCGCCACTGCCATGAATTCGCTCT
>SLFU01000189.1 GCA_007124095.1 Gemmatimonadota bacterium | reverse complement strand
GAAGGGTGCTCGATCTCCCAGGCCTCGGCGTCGATGATGACCACCCTCCTCAAGGGGCGGAATCTGGACGAGGCAATCTCCGTGGCGGCACGCTTCACCTCGATGATGCACGGGGACGAGGAGGCCAGCCGGGACAAGTCGCTGAAGGACCTGCGCGCTCTGGAAGGCGTCTCCAAGTTCCCGATCCGTGTGAAGTGCGCCCTCCTGGGGTTCGATGCCCTCCAGGAGGCCGTGAAGCAGACCCGAGGAAAAGGGGAATAGTAGGGTCCCCCGCGTGGCGGGGGCCGAGGGATCCCGGATTCCGGGTCAGAAGACCCAGCGATACCCCACGCTAACGCTCCGTCCCGGCATCGAAAGGTGCCGCTCCCGCACGCGGGAGAGATGATCCCGATAGAGGGTGTCGGTCGCGTTCTCCACCCGCAACGAAAGGGAGTGCTGTCCGTTCGGGTCGAGCCGGATCCGGGTGTGCAGCTCGATCACCCGGTACCCGTCCGTCGGGGATTCCCGGGCAGCGACCCGATCCTGGGAGCCGACCGCACGAAGCAGCCCGCCGAGTTCGAGGCTCGAGCCCTGATGCTCCAGCCCTATCCGGGCACGGAGGGGCGGGATGTAGGGCAGAGGGGAGGGATCGTCCCCGACGCGAGTCCCCCTGACGTAATCGGAGGCCGCCTCCAGACGGAGCCGGGGGGTGAGGAAGGCTTCCAGCGTGAGCTCTCCCCCCCGCATCTCGGCGGGCGCCGCCTCGTATTCGAACACCGGCAGTCCCGACTCGGTATCGTCCACCCCGGTGGATTCGAAGACCACGAAGTTTTCGATCCGGTTCACGAATCCCGCGAGCTCGACCGCGAAGTGCTCGGTCCTCCAGCGGACAAAGGCATCCAACCCTCGTCCGATCTCGTCGACCAGATCGGGATTCCCCACCTCGAAGACTCCTGCGGCCAGGTGCGGTCCGTGAGCGAAGAGCTCCTCCAGCCTCGGATGGCGATGGGCTCGTGCGACCTGCAGCCCCGCCTCGATCCGGTCGGTAGGCCGCAGGTTCAGGCCCATGGAACCGGAAAGGGTGGTGGAGCCGCGCCGGTCTCGAAGCTCGGGGAAGTCCGCGTTGGGGACCGTCCTCATGCGGTGTCCCTCGCCGCGGGCTCCGAACTGCAGGCGAAGGATCGGGTGGAGGGGTAGCTCGTGGAAAGTGAAGACGGCGAGCGAGCCCTCCCGTGATCCGGGTGTAAAGGCCTCGAGGCCGCCGACTTCGAGCTCACGCCCCGTCGCGGAGAGCCCGAACGCCCCACTGGCCCCCGTGCCCGGGACCGAGTGCCGGAGCGTCAGGGTGGAGCTCACCTCGTGTTGTCTGTACTCCAGCTCCAGATCCTCGTCGAGCGTCCCATCGTCGAGAAGGACGCCCTCGACCTCCCGCTGGTGGAGCCGGGTGGCGTTGAGCCGAAGCTCGAGGCCCTCGAGCCATCCCCGCCCCGTCCGGCTGAAGTGCCCCTGAATCCCCTCGCGCTGCATTCGGATCTCCACGTTCGTATCCGGATCGTCGATCGCCTCCGGCACCCCGTAGCCTCTCTTCAAGAGGGAGACGGCGATCCCCCCCTCCGAGCTCGGCCCCCTCCTGCCGAGCCCGCCCGAGACATCGATCGACCTGGAATGGGTCCCCGGGAGGAGGGCAGCCGGAGTACGGACGTCTCCGGAGTGTCCCGCTGATACGCGGCCGGTGCCGGCCCAGACCTCTCCCCCGTGGGCCAGACGTCCGGAAAACGTGCCACTGCGGTCGATCGAGGCCGCGTGGGCCTCGAGGTGCCCTTCGGTGCCGGTGCCCCAGCGGCTCGGGACATCGTCGGTGATCATGTTCACCACCCCCCCCAGGGCGCTCGAGCCGTAGAGGAGGCTGGCCGGCCCCCGCACCACCTCCACGCGCCGAGCCGAGCTAGGGCCGAGGGCCACGGCGTGGTCGGCGGCGGTCGCCGACAGGTCGCCCATCCGTTCTCCATTTTCGAGCAGCAGGACCCGGTCCCCGTCGAAGCCACGGATCACCGGCCTGCCGGGGACGGGACCGAAGGACCGCTGGGCCACGCCCGGCTGCCCATCGAGGAGCGAGCCGAGGGAGGGAGCCATTCGGCGAAAGATCCGGTCCCGATCCAGGGCGGCGGCCGGCTGATACCCCACCGGGCTCGCGAGGGGAGAGGCGCTCGCCACCACCGCGTCCAGGCGAAAGAGGATCGGCGCAAGGACGACCCGAAGCTCCTCCGTTTTCGAGACGGGATGTGCCGCCCGTACCTCTGCGTCGCGGTAGCCGGAGGCCTCCAGGCGAAGCCGATACATCCCGGGCTCGACCGAGTCGAAGTGAAACCGACCCTCCTCGTCCGTTCGGGCCTCTTCCCCCTCCTCGATCAGCCTGACGGTGGCACCGGCGACGGCTCGTCCCTCCCGTCCGCCATCCACGACAAGACCCCTCAACTGCTGGCCTGCTGCCTGCGCTACCGCGGAGGCAGGCCATCCCAGGCTGACCACGACCGCGGCCGAGAGGAGGATTCCCACAATGTGACGGTGGACCGACATGATATTAGGTGCCCCTAAGTTATAAGTTAGGCATGCCTAATATTTGTTGCGAGGCTGGAGGCTGTCAAGCGCTTGGGAGATCACTTCGTCGAGGACCCGCTCCCCTTCGGACCAGGCCCCAACTCCTCCCCTGGCGGGAGCCCCTCGTCGGTGGGCGTCAGCACGACCTTGACGGCTTCGCTTCTCCCGCGGTTGGCGGCAGCCGAGAGGGCCGTCCTGAACTGTTCGAGGGGGAAGACGTGCGTGACCATCTCTTCCACGGGGGATCCGGTTTCGAGCAGGAGCTCCTGGGTGACCTCGAAGGTGTGCCGCTCCTCACCCCGCCAGTGCTCCCGCCCGTAGACGACAAAACCCCGGATCTCCAGCTCCCGCGCCCAGAGAAAGGTGAGGTCGAGCTTCCGCAACTCGCCCGCGCAACCGAGCATCACGATACGGCCGCGCGGTCCCGCGAAGCGGAGCGACTGTTGGAGCGAGCTCTCGCTGCCGACGCAGTCGTAGATCTGGGCGAAACCACCCCCGGCGAAGACCTCCTCCCCGATGATCGGCTGGTATGCCATGGCCCCGGTCGCCACCAGAGCCTGGCGGGCCTCCACCCCCGGACGCACGACCTCGTCGGCTCCGAAGGTGCGGGCCAGCCGCTCCTCGTGCTCCCTCTTCGTCTGTGCGACGATGGCGCCGCGGAATCCTGTGGCCCGGAGGGCCCAGATCGTGCCGAACGCGATCGGTCCACTACCAATCACCAGGACGTTCTCATCCTCGGGGGGCGGAGCATTGAGGACGGCGTGGACGCCAATCGAGAGGGGTTCGATCAGGACCCCCGCCCGGTTCGAGATCCCGGGCCGGAGGGGAAAGAGCTGGCTCTCATGTGCGAGCATGGACTCCCCCCAGCCTCCAGGAAGATCCCGGTGATATCCTATGGTCATACCGCGGCTCAGCTCGCCCCCTCCCACGCCCTGGTCCCCGTCCTCCCCCGCGATCGCACAGGTCCCCGGCCGTCCCTCGCGACAGGACGCGCACGAGGCTTCGGGAGAAAAGCCGCGAACCGTGCACGAGATAACAGGATCGACCGCCACCCTATCGCCCGGGCGGGCCCGGGTCACCCCGGGACCGACCTCCACCACCCGGGCCAGGATCTCGTGGCCCGGCACCGCCGGGAAGGAGGCGAAGGGCTCCATCGCGGGGCTGGTCGAGTAGGTGAGGTTTCCGAGGTCGCTCCCGCAGATCCCGCAGCCGAGCACCTCCAGCCGGGCCCACCCTGGCTCCGGCGCCCCGGGATCGGGACGCTCCCTCATCCGAAGGCCGCTCCAGCGCCCGAAAACGGCCGCCTCCGTGACCCGGCCCAATGAGCGGGCCATCAGGAAACCGGGGACGCTGACGTTGAACTCGATCGCTCGCATCACGCCGGATCCGCCATGATTAGAATTAACGTTCTTGTTTTGGTCAGAAGACATCGAGGAGCCGGAAGTCCTCGATCCCCAGGGCTGGATCCCAGCCTTCGCCGCCCCCTCCCTGCCCGGGGAGCGTCCCCTCGACGAAGAGCTCCGTCACGAGCCCGATGGGGAAGCCTTGCTCGGGGACGCCCTGCCCGGTTTGCCGCACCCCATCGGAGCCCCACGCCCAGACCCCAGCGTTCTGCGGGAGCTGCTCGTCCCGAACCGGCAACACGGCCCCGGACTCCGCTCCAGCCTCCCGGAGGAGCTCGGGGAGATTCAGGATCCGGAGCATGGGCCCCCGCAGCAGAACCGACGAAGGAAACCACAGCCCCCGCGCGGCCGGGCTCCCCGGAACCCGTGGATGGGTCAGGAGCTTATGGACCCGCTCGCCCCTGGACGCATCGTATTGGACTCGAGCCCACTGTCCCCGTTGGGCGGAGATCCAACCAAGGAGGGCCCGGTACGCCTCGGCGTCCTCGGCCAGCAGCTCACGAATCCGAAGCGTGGAGCGCTCTGGAGTCGATACGTGCGTGGCCTCGGTCGTCATGTACCCCCTGAGACCGCCATTCGGCCCGGGCACACCACAGAGCTGGTCGACCCCGGAGAGAAGGTGCGTCCACACCGCCGGAGTCCGCTCCACCGGACCGTGCATTCGGGGAAGGAGGTCGGCGTAGAATCGGGGAAGGAGCTCGACTCCCTCCTCACTGGAAAGCCGCCTCACGCCCCGATACTCCGGAAAGAGGGGCAGCGCCTCCGGAGGGAAGTCGTGCCGCTCCAGCTCGCCGATGAGAACGTATCCCAGCTCGGCGTAGTAATCGGTCCGAAAGGGGAAGAGGACGCTGAGCAGGGCCCCCGACTCAACTCCGACCTCGAGCGCCCGACGACACATCTCCCGGCCGATCCCCATGCGACGGGCCTCCGACGCGACGGCCACCGCGGCAAGCCCCTGGACCGGGTAGGCCCGCCCCCGAAGCCACATGCGAAGGGAAAGGTTACGGAACCCGCCCACCGAGCGACCCCCCACCTCCCCAATCCAACACGTTTCCAGCCCCCCGTAAGGACCGCCCTCTCCGAGGAGTGCCCCGAGGCGCGCATCTGCGCCCGCCCCCCCCGGGAAGCCGTATGCCCAGAGCTCCGCCAGGAAGCGGGCATCCTCCTTCTCGGCAGGTCGGATTCGCAGCTCGATCTCGTTCCGGCTCATGGTCGAAAGGGTAGCGAACCGAAGGTGCGGGAACCAGGGGCACGGCCGGTCCCTCCTCGGGTATGAGGTGGCACGCTCGGCTCCCGCCTCGTCCACCCTTCGGCCTCCTCGGGGAATCTTCTATGAAAACCGCCATCGTCACCGGATGTCGGACACCCTTCACGAAGGCCGGCACCCAGCTTCGGGATCTCACCGCGATCGATCTCGGTAAGGCCGCGGTGCGAGAGGCACTGGCGCGCTCGGGGATTTCGGGAAAGGAGATCGACCAACTTCTTTTTGGAACGGTGGTGCACGACCCCAAAGCGCCGAACATCGCGCGGGAGGTCGGTCTCGGAGTGCTCCCGAAATCGGTCCCGGCGAGCACGGTATCCCGCGCCTGCGCCTCGGCCAATCAGGCGATCCTCGACGGGGTGAACCTGATCGAGCTCGGCCAGGCCGACGTGGTGATCGCGGGAGGCGCGGAGTCCCTCTCCCGGATCCCGATCACTGTCTCGGAGCGGCTCGCCCGGATCCTCACCGACGCGGCGAAGGCCCGGTCGCTCAGGGACCGAGTCGCAGCTTTCACTCGGATCCGCCCCGGTGACCTGATCCCCGAACAGCCCGGGATCACCGAACCGACCACCGGAGAAACCATGGGGGAAGCGGCCGAGCGGATGGCTCGGGAGAACGGCATTTCCCGCGAGTCCCAGGACGAGTGGGCGCTCCGATCCCACCAGCTCGCTACGGAGGGGATGGAGGACGGAAGACTTCTCGAGGAGCTGGCTCCCCTCTACCTCCCTCCGGAGTACGAGACCATCGTGGAGCGCGACAATGGGATCCGATCCGACACCAGCCTCGAGGCACTCGCCGCCCTGCGACCCGCCTTCGACCGGGAGCACGGCACGATCACCGCCGGAAACGCCTCCCCACTGACGGATGGCGGGGCAGCCGTCATCCTGATGTCGGAGAAAGCCGTGAAGGCCCATGGAGTGGAGCCTCTCGCCTGGATCCGAAGCTACGCGGTGACCGCGCTCGATCCGGGTGGGCAGCTGCTCCAGGGGCCCGCCTACGCGGCCCCCCTCGCCCTGGACCGGGCCGGACTTTCCATGGGTGACGTGGACCTCATGGAGATGCACGAGGCGTTTGCCGCCCAGGTCCTCTCAAACCTTCAGGCTCTGGATTCCACCACCTTCGCCGAGGAGGAGCTGGGACGAAGCGAGGCCGTCGGACACCCGGATCCGGATCGGATCAATGTGATGGGAGGCTCGATCGCTCTGGGACATCCCTTCGGAGCCACCGGGGCACGGATGACCCTTACCCTCGCCAACCAGCTCCCACGAGTCGACGGCGAGTTCGGTCTGATCACCGTCTGCGCCGCTGGGGGCATGGGGTT